>DATNCH010000078.1:0-6396 GCA_035571655.1 Pyrinomonadaceae bacterium | reverse complement strand
CACGTGTCTGTTTTCAACTGTCGAACACTCGTTACGCGATGTAGTGCGGAGCGGCGCCTCGCGCGACGAGATCGGCGACTACATCGAAGCAGTAGTACTCAAAAAAGAGCCACGTCACTTCATCAACGATCCGGGTTTTGTTACACCCTCACGCACCATGAGCTTTATCGGCGGTTAACTATGAGCACTAAAGTGGAAGCCACCATCGAAGACCTCCTCAAGGTCAAGCAAAAAGCAGAAATTGTGAATGGAGAAATAATCCTCATGTCTCCAACAGGCAGTCTCCCCGGTTACGCGGGAGACGTATTACTTACCTCACTTTTCGAATACAGCAAACGTCACAAGTATGGACGTGCTGTGGGCGATAACAAGGGTTTTGTCGTGAATCTTCCGCACCGCAAGTCATTCAGTCCGGACGCGGCGTTATACGTGGGCGTCGCTTCAGGAATGAAGTTTTATCAAGGCGCACCCGTGTTCGCGGTCGAAGTTCGCAGCGAGGGCGATTATGGACCAAGAGCCGAACGGAAGATAGCGGCTAAACGAGCTGACTATTTCGCGGCAGGGACACTCGTTGTTTGGGACGTCGATCTGTTAAGCGAAAACGTGGTTCGAGTTTACCGTTCAAGTGATCCTGAGAACCCAGCTATTTATCGCCGAGGTCAGGTTGCTGAAGCTGAGCCAGCGGTTCCAGGCTGGAGCGTGGCCGTGGACGATCTGTTTCCTGAAGAGTCGTAGTTGAAGAAGCTGCTGGCGGCGCGTACAATCGGGCACAGATCAAATACTCACACGAAACACCTATGAGCACCAAAGTCGAAGCCACAATTGAAGATCTCTACAAGGTCGACGGCAAGGCTGAGCTCGTCAATGGAGAGATAGTGTACATGTCACCTACAGGCAAGGATCCTCACTATGCTGCCTGGGATATCGCGAATTCTTTGCGGACCTACAGCGTGTCTATCAAAAACGCTTACGCAGTCTGCGACAACGTTGGCTTTGTGGTAGATCTGCCGCACCGAAAATCATTTAGTCCCGACGCAGCAGTTTTCGTTGGTGCGAATCCTGGAAGAAAGTTTTTCCAAGGGGCGCCGGTGTTTGCCGTCGAAGTTCGCAGCGACGGAGACTATGGGCCCCGTGCCGAACGCGAGATGGCAGCGAAACGTGATGATTACTTCGCAGCCGGTACGCTGGTCGTTTGGGATGTTGATGTATTAAGTGAGTATGTAGTTAGAGTATATCGCGCGAGTGATCCGGAACGAGCTACGATTTATCGGCGCGGCGAAATTGCGGAAGCTGAACCTGCCGTGCCAGGTTGGACGATGGCCGTAGACGACATATTTGGCAAAGAGATTGAGGGATAACACCTACACTGGTGCGGACTGCTCAATCTCCTTCACCACCCGCAGCCCCGACGACAGCGCCCCTTGCATCCACGAAAACCACGGTGACAAATGTTCACCTGCAAAATGTATTCGCCCCTCCCGTACCGACGCCGTGAAGAAGTCGGTGAAACCAACGAACGCCCACGCTCCACGTGACCATTCATCGTCCTTCCAGCACTTCGATGCACCACGTTCGAAGTTTTCCCGCAGTCCAGTAAAGATTCCATCCAACTGCTTCAACGTCGTGCCAATGCGGTCATTCTCTTTCAGCCTCGTGATTCTTTCTGCTTCGCCCGGCCTTGCATAGGTCATCAGAATCCCCCGTGGTCCAGGCTGACTCCACGTCGGCTGCCAGATCTCGATCGCGCCACCCGTAAACGCAAAACCATTGAGCCCTTTTTCTTCCCAAAACCGGTTCCGAGTTTGCAGATACACACGCGACACAGCATCGTAGTTTGTGCTCTTTATGATCTCCTTCTTGCGCGCGGAGAGTGACGGTAGTTCGATGTCGCGTAACACGGAAAATGGAATCGTACAGATAACGCTGTCTGCCGTAAGCGTCTGTTGACGACTGTCCTTCACAAACACCACTCGCGCCTGGCTTGCGTCCTGATCGATTTTCACCACCGCGGCGCCGTACTGGATCTTACTCGCGAGTTTGTCCGCAAATGCCTTTGGAAGCAGGTCGGTCCCGCCTTTGATCTTCTGCCAGCGTTCGGGATTGCCACCAAGATCGTCACCATAATTCCGGCTCATCGCATCGGTGAAACCATCGATCGGCACTTCCTCTCTGCTGCCGCGATCAAACCTGACAGCACGCAGCCGGCTCGGATAAAACGGCTCGAGTGGAAGCGAGAATTCTTTTACGTATTTGAGCGTGAGATCGTGATTGTCAGGAATGCGTGCCGCGCCCTCTTCCGCGTAAAGTCCGTCTGAAAAAGGTTCGCGCAGCGTGTGAACGCGCCCGCCCGGGCGCGTCCGTGCTTCGAGAATGGTTACATCGTGTCCCAGCTTTGAGAGTTCATGACCGGAAACAAGCCCGGCCATTCCGGCACCCAGGATGAGCACCTTTCTGGCCGGACTTCGCAGAACTATCGTCGCCGCGGCATCGGGTAACCGCACCCGACTCACGCCCGCGGCGGCAATCGCAATTGCGCTTCGCCTTAAAAATTCACGGCGACTAGGTGACAATGAAAATCCTTTAACAGGATTAACATGATTAGGCATGATTGACCGGATTTAGTTCGTTTCGGCCGGTGGTTTCGGCGGCATCTCAGTTTTCGAAAACCTCGGCAACAGCTCGTCACGCATTGCCAACTGATACACGGCCCACGCGACCACCATCGCATCCTTCTTTACGTCTTCTTCGACAATTCGTTCATACGTATCGAGGTTCGTATGCCACGTGTTCGAGTTATATTCAATCGGATCCTGACCCATGCCGATGCCCGGCAATCCGGACTGGTTGAACGACGTGTTATCAGAGCCTCCAAGCCTCCTGTTCTTTGAGGTTATTGCACCAACCACTCCATCATCTTTGAACGGTTCCAGAATCTGACGCACGATGTCCGCGGCTTCGGGTGGTCCAAACACCGATGCGCCGCGCACACGCCCCGTGCCGGAATCGATATTGAAGTAGCCGCCAAATTTGTCGTAACCAGGTTTCGGCTCTTCAAACGAACCGAAGTGCTCTTTGACGTAAGCGAGTGAACCGAGCAACCCCTCCTCTTCACCGCTCCACAATGCGACACGAATCGTGCGACGTGGCTTAACGCCGAGTGTTTTTAGAATGCGAGCAGCTTCCATCATGATCGTGCACCCGATCGCGTTATCGGTCGCGCCCGTGGCCGCATGCCACGAATCGAGATGGCCGCCGAGCATGATCACCTCGTCCGCTTTATCGGTGCCACGAATCTCACCGATCGTGTTGTAAGAAGTGCTGCCTTCAGGGTAGACGCGATTGACGATTTCGAACTCGAGCACGACTTCGGTGCCGTCGTTAAGAATACGACTGATGCGTCCGAAGTCTTCGTTACTCATCACGACGGTCGGCACCACCTTGTTCACGTCGTATGTGTTGTTGTTGAAAGCCCTGATCTGCCGAAACTCACGCCTCGCGTCATTGACTCTCACCAGAGCGCCATTGGCTTTGAGAAACTCGTCGAGCTGTTGCGCAACCTGGGCATTGGTAAGCGGCTTCGGCGCATTCGGCGCAGGCGTCGGAGTTGGCGACGGCGTCGGGAAAACGAATGGTTCCGGGTTTGGTCCATAACGTCGCTGCGCCTGTTCGTCGCTCAGCCTTTTTGGTGGAGGGTTCAGATTCACAGGTACGGACGCCGGCTTGCCGACGAGTACGATTTTTCCGCGCACTCTCGTTTTCTGATTCGACAAAAACATCGTGAGCTGTTCCTGCGTCGGACGTTCCGGCAAAACTAACTGGTACGCCTTTGCCTGAACCGTTCCCCTGGTGCTCGGAGTCCACGCCAACACCTCGCAAACAAGCGGATCTTTAACCGGCGAGATCAGATGCGCAGTCAAACGCTCGTTTAGCCAACCCGGGTGTTTGAAGTCCCACGGCTCGAGATGAGCATTGTCGAATCCCCACGTAGTCATCTGCTTGACCGCCCATTCAGCGGCCGCTTTGTGGTTAGGTGAACCCGTCAGCCTTGGACCATACACGTCCGTAAACATGTGCATCGTCTTCATGATTTGCGAATGATCCATGGCTTCCTTGCGAATGCGGCTCAACATATCGCCGCTGCCATTTTGCGCGGCAACAGGAAGCGAAAGGATGGAAAAGATCATTAACAGGGCGACTACGCGTCGTTTCAGCATGTTGTTGTGTCTCCGGGAGAACGGTTGGGTTGGATTACCAGCGCCCGAGATTATAGACTACATCCATACTAATCGGAGAATCCCATCTATGAGCGCAGGAATAAAACCAACCCACAGCAATAGTTCGGAAAACAATTCACTCCCAAACTCGCGGCGCGTTTACGTCGACGGCAAGTTGCCGGGCGTGCGTGTGCCGTTTCGCGAGATCTCGCAGAGTCCATCGCGTAACCTCGACGGCACGTTGGATACAAATCCACCGGTGCGTGTTTACGACACGAGTGGACCATGGGGCGAGGGCGACGTTCGCTGCGACGTGCGCGAAGGCTTACCGCAACTTCGGCAACATTGGATCGTCGAACGTGGCGACGTTGAAGATTATGAAGGTCGTGAGGCTAAGCCGATTGACGATGGTTATCTGACGTTTGACGCCGCGAATCGTGCGCGTGTGAAGGACGTTGGCAAACTCGAGGACTTTCCGACCATCCGTCGCCGCGTGCTGCGTGCGAAAGCAGGTTCATGCGTTACGCAACTTCACTATGCACGTCGCGGGATCATTACTCCGGAGATGGAGTTCATTGCGATCCGTGAGAATCTCGGACGTGAAGCAGCGTGGGAAATCGGTGACGCGCCGCGTGATTCATTGCTGCATCAACACGCCGGCCAGTCATTCGGAGCACAAATTCCGTCGTACGTCACTCCTGAATTCGTACGTGAAGAAGTCGCGCGTGGTCGCGCCATCATTCCCGCAAACATTAATCACCCTGAATCCGAGCCCATGATCATCGGTCGCAACTTCCTCGTTAAGATCAATGCGAACATCGGAAACTCGGCGGTTGCCTCTTCGATCGAAGAGGAAGTCGACAAGATGCGTTGGTCCATCCACTGTGGTTCGGATACGGTGATGGATCTTTCCACCGGCAAGAACATACATGCAACGCGCGAGTGGATCATTCGCAACTCGCCTGTACCGATTGGCACAGTGCCGATTTACCAAGCACTCGAGAAAGTTGGTGGCAAGGCTGAAGAACTTACGTGGGAGATTTTTCGCGACACGCTGATCGAGCAGGCAGAGCAGGGTGTTGACTACTTCACGATCCACGCAGGCGTTCGCCTCGCCTACATTCCGTTGACGGCGCGCAGGACGACGGGAATCGTGAGTCGTGGCGGATCGATCATGGCGAAGTGGTGCCTGGCCCATCACGAAGAGAGTTTCCTCTACACTCGGTTTCGCGAGATTTGCGAAATCATGGCAGCGTACGACGTTTCGTTCTCGCTGGGTGATGGTCTGCGTCCTGGGTCGATTGCCGATGCGAATGACGAAGCGCAGTTTGCGGAGTTAGACACGCTCGGCGAGTTGACGAAGATCGCCTGGGAACGCGATTGCCAGGTAATGATCGAGGGACCGGGTCATGTCCCGATGCACCTGATCAAGGATAACGTGGACAAGCAGCTCGCGACGTGTAATGAAGCACCGTTTTATACGCTTGGCCCACTCACGACTGACATCGCGCCAGGATACGATCACATAACTTCGGCGATTGGCGCGGCGATGATTGGGTGGTTTGGAACCGCGATGCTCTGTTACGTCACGCCGAAAGAGCACCTCGGACTGCCGAACAAGAAAGACGTGAAGGATGGCGTCATCGCTTACAAGCTCGCCGCGCACGCGGCAGACCTGGCGAAGGGGCATCCCGGCGCCCAGTACCGCGACAACGCGTTATCGAAAGCGCGTTTCGAGTTTCGCTGGGAGGATCAGTTCAACTTATCGCTCGACCCTGAAGTCGCACGCGAGTATCACGACGAAACCTTGCCACAGGAAGGCGCAAAGCTCGCGCACTTCTGTTCGATGTGCGGCCCTCATTTCTGTTCCATGAAGATCACGCAGGACGTGCGTGAATATGCAGCGCAGAAGCAACTGGACGAGGAGGAGGCTTTGATTGCCGGCATGAACGAAAAGGCCGAACAATTCAAGAACTCTGGCCGCGAGATCTACCTGGGCGCCAAAACGTCCTAATCCGCTTTGTATCTTTAACGGCTTCCGTTTAAAATCCTATGCGAAAATACACATAGGACCAGCGGAAGCCATGAAGTTACAACTGGTACAGTCGGAAATGCTCGACGCCGTAGGCTATGACGCCAAGTCGCAAGTTTTGGAAGTTATCTTTAGCAAGGGTGGGAGATA
>DATNCH010000077.1:0-28225 GCA_035571655.1 Pyrinomonadaceae bacterium | reverse complement strand
TTCGCCTGAAGGCTGCCGTCGTTCCTGACGGTTAGTGCTTACGCCGTCTGGACGAACACTCTTCAAGGCTTCATCCAGCATCGAACGCAACTTAGTCTGATCGATCGGCTTCGTTACGTATCCATACGCGTGTCGTACACCAGCTTCGAATGCATCTTTATGAGTGAGGTGGCCGGTGATGATGATTATTAACTGCGACGATCTCTTCCTTAGTTCATCCAGCAACGTAATACCGGATCCATCCGGTAGCCTAACGTCCAGCAACACCGCATCCGGTCGTTCTCTCTCAACCATCGCCAGCGTTTCCACCAGTGTTGCTGCCTCAACGGTACAGTAGCCCCACATTCGCAGTGCCTCAGCAAGCGTCGAACGAACCAGCGGCTCATCATCAACGACGAGCACTTTGGCTTCCTCAGAGCGCGACATAGATCCCCTCACGTTTTGTATTGGAGTGGCTCGAGAAGGACCTGGCAGACACACTTTCGCCCGTGCGAATCGTCGCGTGAATCCGATCGTCCAGAGCTCGGTCCATAATCGACGAGATGGGCGGACGGCTAGGGCTCGAATAGACTGCACCGAGCGACAAGTCCGGGGGGAAACCGCACCCTTAGCTCAAATTGTTCTGGGTTTCTTACTTGGGAGGTTGTGGGAACGAATCTTACACCATCGAGGTTCTTTTTGAGAACAGGATACGTGTTTCAGTAGTGCATGAGTTGCGCGCTTAGGCGTTTTTGGCACCCTACTTGCGAACTATGTCTTCCGAAAATCTTTGTGATATGGAATAGAACATAGGATAGGAGTCTGTAATGCTCGATCAGGAAGTTGACGACAAAGGAACCGATCAGGACGAGGCCCAAAACATGCTCAAGACCCTGCGCGATCAGGGCTTCGATGGCAGCGACGAAAAATTTGCAGTCGCGCTCGGCAGAACAATAGAGCAGGTGAAAGCGATGATCGGCGGGTCTGAAACCATCGATGATGACGTCGTCATGAAGGCCCGAGGAATTGCTCTTAATCGCGGCATTGCGATCGAGTAAACGTCTCGATTCCGAACGCCAAAGGAGATATTTCAAATGGCTGCACGGGCGATCTGGAAAGGAGAACTGAAGCTCGGCACGAATAAAGTGCCGGTCAAACTCTATTCCGCGGTGCAGGATCAAACCGTACATTTCCACGTGCTCGACGACCGCGCGAAAAAACGTGTGAAGCAACACATGGTTGATCCTGACTCCGGCGAAGAGGTTCCCAACGAAGAGATCCAAAAAGGATATGAAATCGAGCCGGGAAGATACGTGATTCTCACCGAAGAAGATCTCGAGAAGCTCGAGCCTCCACCGTCACGCGACATAGAGATCGCGGAGTTTCTTCCCGAGAACACAGTCAGCCAGCAATGGTATGAACGGCCTTACTACGTTGGTCCGGATGGAGACACGAAAGCGTATTTCGCGCTCGTCGAAGCACTGAAGAACAAAGAGCGCGAAGCGATAGCGCATTGGGTGATGCGCAAGAAATATTACGCGGGCGTGCTTCGTTCAGTCGACGACTACCTGATTCTCTTTACGATGCGTGATGCGAAAGAAGTAATCCTCGCGGACGAACTAACGAAGCCCGCGGGTGCGGCGCCCACGCAGAAAGAGTTGGCCATGGCGACGCAACTCGTAGAGATGTTGCAGGGCGAGTTCGATCCGAAAGAATATAAAGATGAGTATCGCGAGCGCGTAATTGAGTTCATCAAGAAGAAAGCGAAAGGACGCGCGCCGAAGTTGAAACCGGTCAAGGCGAAGCGCCAGACGGCTGCGCTCGACAGCGTACTCGCGAAGAGCATCGACGCGCTGAGAAGAAAGGAGAAACGCGCTGCCTAGAACTACACGCAACAGACCAGAACCCGAAGACGGGGAGAACGCCGCAGCGCGGCCGTTCTGGTCTGGCACTCTGAGTTTCGGTCTCGTCAGCGTTCCGGTGAACTTGTATCCGGCCGCACGGTCGAATCGTGCGTCGCTGCGCATGCTTGGACCAGACGGCCAGCCACTGTCGCGAAAATATTATGCTGAGAAAACCGGCAAGGATCTCGACGCGGACGATACCATCCGTGGTTACGAGATCGCCGAGGACAAGTTTGTAATCGTGACTGACGAGGAGCTCGAACGTCTGGCGCCGGAGAAAACGCGTGACATCGACTTGAAACAGTTTGTTCCCGCCGGATCGATTCCGCCGACCTATTTCGAGCGTGGGTATTTTTTGGTGCCTGCGGCCGGGTCACAAAAGGCATACAAGCTGCTTGCGGGAACGATGGAGAAGAGTGAACTGGCAGGGATTGCTACGTTCGTGATGCGTGGCAAGGAGTACCTGATTGCGATCTTCTCCGACAATGGGATTCTAAGAGGCGAGACGATGCGGTTTGCAGACGAGCTGCGCTCGCCGTCTGAAGTCGGTCTGCCGAAAAAGAAGGCGGCGCCGAAAGCGACAGTTCAGAAGTTCGAGAAGGTGATCGCGACTAAGTCGAAGAAACAGTTTTCGCCAAACAAGCTCGCCGACAAGCAGACGGATTCGCTTCTGAAGCTGGTGAAGAAGAAGCAGAGCAAACGCGGAAACGTCGTGAAAGTTGAAGACGAGATGGAATCGGATCACAAGGTGATCGATCTCGTTCAGGTGCTGAAGAAGAGTTTAGGCGCGAAGAAATAGGGAGACACGGAGACGGGGAGACACGGAGACGGGGAGACGGGGAGACGCGGAGACGCGGAGACGCGGCGAAAGGTTCGATTCTCCGCGTCGCCGTGTCTCCGCGTCCCCGCGCCCCGCGTCCCTACTCGACGGCGATACTTCTCCACTTCCCTTGTCTGAATCGAATCACGCTAAGCACGCAGCGCGTCGCGTGACCAGCCAGGATCGCAAGCCAGATATCGATCGGATCGAGTGTCCCTGTCTCTTTAATCACGAAACACGTACCCAGAGGCACGACGATCTGTGAGATGACCGAAATGTACAGCGGACTCTTCGTGTCACCCGTTCCCTGCAATCCGCCCGTGTACGTCAGCGCGACCGCGATCAAAAGCCCGGAAACACTCAATACCCGCAGCAGTTGCACGCCGATCTCGACCACGGCCGGTTCGTTCAGACCGAAGATCGCGAGCAGTTGTCGTGGGAGAAAAAGGAAGAAGATGCCGACAAACGCGGCGCCCGCGAATCCGAAACGCGCCGCGACGTGAACGGCAGCGTCCGCGCGATCGGGATGTTTAGCGCCCAGGTTCTGTCCGGCAACAGCGGCCGCCGCGCCCATCAATCCAACAGCCGTCCAGGTGATCAACGAGAAAAGTTCCATGTAACAAACTGCGAACGCGGCCTGCGCCGCCGCACTCTGCGCCAGCGAACCAATAAACGAAAGCATGAACACGCCGCCGACGTTCATCGCGATTCCCTGAATGCCTGTCGGCAACCCAAACTTGAATATCGATCTGATGATGGACCAGTTAGGGCCGTAACCACCTCCACGTGGAATCGATATCACCCACGAACCACTCCACAATTTGATTAGCGCAAAAATCGCGATGGACCCCGATGCAATGCAGGTACCCATTGCAGCGCCCGCAGTGCCGAACGCGGGAATTGGACCAAGTCCACTGATGAGCAGAATGTTTAGAGCGATGTTGAGCACCGTCATCGTTATGCCGAGAAACATCGGCGTGCGCGCATCACCCGCAGAGCGCAACGCCGTGCTCAACATGAAGTAGATCATCATCCCGATGCTGCAAACAAACATGATCCGCAAGAACGGCAGCGCCTCCGCTTGCACCTCGGGAGCAGCATTCACGAGCTTGAGCAATGCAGGCGATACGAAGTAACCGATGGGCGCGAGCACACCGAGAGAGATGAAAATGGCGGTGAGAAATGCCTGGTAAACGGTCCGATTAACTTTTTCTTCGTCGCCGGCGCCGGCGAAACGCGAAACCAGGACGCTCATTCCGGTGAAGAGCGACGAGATGAACACGATCACGACAATGAAGATCTGCCAGCTAACGCCGATGGCCGCGTTTGCTTTGAAGCCGACCAGGTGACCGACGAGTGCATGGTCCACCATGCCTTGCAATCCACCGATGACGTTTGTGAGCATCCCCGGCCAGGCGATCTTCCAGACCGCCGGGCGCAGCGGCCCCTCTACGATCGATCGGTCGTAGCGCGGTTTACTCGCAACCTTGGGAGTTTCGGTGGCAGGAACCTCGGCTGCTACTGCTGAAGCCTCAGACATGAATTCGTTTTTCCAGTTGCCGTACTCTCTTTAACAAACTCGCATTGCCAATCTTCTCCGCCACCTGGGCGAATTCCGGAGTCGTTCCGCGCCAGCGAAGTTCGTCGACATCTTTGAAGAGTGGTTCGTTAGTGCGTAACGTCGCGAGGTCTTTGAACAGCAATGCTAGTCCACGGTTCTCTTCATTCAAAACCTCTGGACCAAAGTCTTCCAGTGGACCATATCGATTGATCAGTTGCGCGGCAGTTTTTGGTCCACAACCCGAAATCCCCGGATAGCCATCGGCTGAATCGCCGACGAGCGCGAGATAATCAGGAATAAACTGCGGGTCCACTCCGAACTTCGCACGCACTGCCGCAGCATCGCGTATCACACCGCCACGTCGATCAACTTGTACCACACGATCACCGACCACGCATTGCGCGAGATCCTTGTCGGGCGTCCAGATACAAACCTTCTCCACTCGACTATCCTGCGCCGCAAGATGAGCAGCGGATGCGAGTGCGTCGTCGGCTTCGAGCTCAACCATGGGCCAAACCGTGACGCCCATCGCGACCAGCGATTCTTCCAGTGGAATAAACTGCGCCTTCAGTGCGCGCTCGATTCCTGCGCCTGTCTTGTAGCCTGGCCACAGCGTGTTGCGAAACGATTCGATGATGTGATCCGTCGCCACACCGACGTGCGTGTTGTTCTCATCGAGCAACTGCGCCACAGTGCTCAAGACGCCGGAAACCGCGCCGAGCGGTGGATCCGTTTTCTTGAAGCGTCGAATTCCGTAAAAGTGGCGGAAGAGTTCGTAAGTGCCGTCGATAAGGTGAATGATCACTGTTTGATCTTTGTGGCAGGAATTTGTGCACAAAAGTCACAAATTACCAAATGCGTACAAAGCGCTGCGCGTCCTGATGTAGATACGGCCATCGGCAATCGCGGGTGTCGCATAACACTCGTCGTCCAATTCGTTGACCGCGAGCACTTCCCACTCACCAGTCGCTTTCACCACAGACACCTGACCGCCCTGGCCGATCAGAAACACTTTGTCGTCGGCTGCAACCGGCGAGGAGAAATACTTATCGATCGCTCCGTGCAGTCGACCTTGTTTGAGCACGTTGCCGTTCGCAGGATCGAACGAGAGCAGGATCCCACTGTCGTTAATCATGTAGAGCACGCCGTGGTAAAGAAGCGTGGAAGGAACCTGGGGCACAGGCTTTTGGTAACGCCAACGAATTGCGTTCGCGGTTTGATCTCCCTCGCCGCCCATCTTGATCGCCAGCAGACCATTCTCAGCAGCCAGCATCGCGCGGAACACTTCCCAGTCTCTCGCGTTCAGCTTCTCATCACGATCCATGTCGAACGCTTCATAAGCACCAGCCAACAGCCGCTCCATCGATCCGCGCGGCGTGTCGGTGGGAATCTCAGCCTTAGTGATCATGCCATCTTTGTCTTTGTCGAACTTTGTAAGCGCTTCTTCGAACGGAATCGTCTTGATTTGTTGCCCGGGTTGATTCTGCGGGAAGCCCCAGCCATTGATGTAGAGATACTCGGAATCGTGACTCGCAATCGACTTCATCTCGCATGCAAGACCACGAACCCACCAAACTCGCTTGCCGTCTGCGACTGAGTATGCGGATAGCTGGAACGACTCGGGAACGATGACCTGCTTCGGACCTTTTGGCGGTTGGTAAACGATCGGCGTCGAATAACCGGAGATCACAGACGGACGATCGACTTTCCAACGGACACGTCCGGTGTTTTTATCCACCGCGATAAGATACGATGCCGGGTGGTCCTGATCGACCGGCAGGATCACTTTGTCGTCGACTACGATCGGCGATGCGCCGAATCCGTAGAACATATTGAATGGACCAAGCGGAAGCTTCCATCGTTCCTTGCCGTCAGGATCGAGCGAAACCATGCCGAAGTCCTGGAAGAAAACGTAAACGTTTTTGCCATCGGTGACCGGGCTCGGCGAAGCAGGTCCATTTACGTTCTGAAGACGTCCGCTGCGCGAGCGTGGCACCTCTCGTCGCCAAAGGATCTTTCCCGTCTGTCGATCGAGACAGATCACCAGCAGCGTTTCTTTGTCGTACGCCGTGACGAAGATTCGATCGTGTGTCAGGACTGGTGAGGAATGGCCCGGCGGGAGCGCAGCTTTCCAAACGACGTTCTTATTTGGACCAAACTCTGTCGGGAGATTCTTTGTTTCAGAAACGCCGGTCCCGTTTGGTCCACGAAACTGCGACCACTCATCGGAGACCGGACCTGTCAGCGTGAATAGAACAAATAGTAGTGTAATCATTGCGCAGATAATACCCCGGATGATAAAGAACAGCTACAAAAGAGATCCACCGTACATCCATAGAATTGGAGAATGATTCTGTTTCATGAAAACTATCGCTTTCCTCCTGATCGTTGCTTCACTGGCTGTCGCGCAAAGGCCGCAACTGCAAAAGGATCGGCAGATACTTTTCGACTTCAGAAAGGAACGCAACACTCCGGCGCCGGCGATTTCAAAGGCGACTGAAAGAAGCGTTTTGTCGAAGGTATTTCGCAGGTATCTCACCGATGCCAACAGGTGCAATCCTCAATTCGATGCGCGCAATGCGTCGGATCCGTTGGCAGCCGCTCGTAAAGCCGGAGAGATCGTCCCCGCGATCTCTGCAATGGCAACGGGTAGTTTCACTGCGGCCGGACAGAAGCAAACGCTCTATGTGATCTCGGTGAGTGAGTGTAATGCTTCGCACGCCGACAATTTCGGAACGAAGCGAGTCGCGATCTTCTCCGGGCAACAACTCGTCGCCGATCTCGATGTGAACTTCAATCAGAACATCGAAAGCCAGACAGACCTGAATAGCGATGGTATTAATGAATTATTGATGACGGGCGGCGATATGCATCAAGGCATCGTCGAGGAGCTGGCGACACTTTACAGTTTTCAAAACGGACGCCTGCAAACGGTTTACGATTTTGGTTTCGTCGTCGAAGACTCCTGCGCAGCGGTGATGCCTAACAGCGCGTCCAAAGTTTCCGTTCTCTACATTTCCGACGTCGTCCCGGGCAGCATGCCAAAGTTCACGATGGAGAACTACCAGGCCGGCTGTGGTAAGACAAGACGCTGGCGCTTGATCTCGCGCGGCAAGATGCGGGTGTAGATCTCCTTCCACTAAAAAGTTGAAATGAAAATGCTCCTTTCGCCATAAGAGAGTGATCAAGGGCTATTCATTAGTTTGCCCACTCCCTCGACGACTGCTTTAGGGTCATAACAAGGCCGGCCGGCGATGCGAAGTTGATATCGCCGGCCGGCTTGTTCTGTCATTGTCTCCTTTTGTGCAAACTGTTAGGTTGTGGGCATGTTTGTTCCTGCCTTCCAAGACGTCGTTGCGGCGCGGGAGTTCATCGCGCCTTATTTACCAAAGACACCACTCATTCGCGTCGATGCGATTTCTGAATTGCTCGATTGCGAGTACTACGCAAAGCTGGACAACCTGCAACCTGTCGGCGCTTTCAAGGTCCGTGGTGGCGTCAACATCGTGGGCACGGCAAGTGATGAAGAACGACGACGGGGTATGGTCGCCGCTTCAACCGGCAATCACGGTCAGTCACTCGCTTTCGCCGGCCGTCTATTCGCGACTCGAGTCATAATTTATGCTCCGGCAGAGAACGTGAACGAAGCGAAGATGCGTGCGATACGTGACTTCGGCGCCGAGGTTCGCCTTCACGGTCGCGACTTCGACGAAGCGCGGCAGGAGTGTGAGCGCGTCGCAAGCGCCGAGGGTCTTCAGTACGTTCACTCTGCGAATGAGCCGAAGTTGATTACGGGAGTCGGCACGATGGGTCTGGAGATCTTTGAAGATCTGCCGGACGTCGACGTCATCATCGCGCCCGCAGGCGGAGGCAGTTGCGCCGCGGGGAATTGCATCGTTGCGCATGAACTCAATCCAAACGTGAGGGTGATCGCGGTGCAATCAGAAGCAGCACCGGCAATGTGGCACGCGTGGCGGAACCACACGCTCGAGCCTTATCCAACGATGAAGACCGAACACGAAGGTCTCGCGACGCGCGTTCCATTCGAGCTTACAAACGAGATCCTTTGGGAACTGCTGAGTGATTTTGCTTTGGTGACTGACGCTGAGATCAACGATGCGATCAGACTACTTGCGAAACATGCGAAGCAGGTCGCCGAAGGTGGTGGTGCTGCGCCACTCGCCGCCGCGATCAAACTTCGCGACAAACTTCGCGGCAAGAAGGTCGTGGGTATCCTGTCTGGAGGAAATCTTCCACTCCAACGTTTCGCTGCATTAATTAAAGATTAAGTTTTCATTGCAAAACGGGTCTGCCGCTCCGAATGGTTTAAGATTCTAGCATTTCGATCATTCGGGAGGGAGATGTACGTAATGGCAGAGCTTTTACAGGAATATCTGACCGGCGTGCTTGGTCCTGACAAGACGACCTACACTGTGCGCAGTTATGGTGAGGAAAGAGCGGACGGAACCTGGATAGGTTGGCTCGAATTCGATCCGGACGATGCGAGTAAGTCGACGTTGCGCACTGAACAAGAAACATCACAACCGAACCGGACCGCGGTTGAGTATTGGGCCACTGGCCTGGAGCCGATTTATTTCGAAGGCGCATTTGACCGCGCTCGGAAAACCACGCTCGAGCCCGTTGCAACTTAGAGACGTTTGACATTCCAACCTGAGAACGGTTTTACCGTTGCACAGCTTGGGCTGCCGTCTTTCCCTCTGCCCGGAACACGCGTCTCGAGGCAATGCCCTGCCCGCGACGCTTGCTTCACCGCGTCCCACGTGATTCCCCGTAAAGGCACCTTCAAGCGCCGGCTCCACTGCGTGTCAGTCTGGCCTGCATAAGTACCGATGTCCAAATAGACGAAGCGGTCTTGAGGTGGTCCCTGAACGAACGGCCCGAGGAGTACCAGCTGTCCATCCTTGCCTTCTTTGACGCGCGCCGCGAAATCAAACCGCAAATCGCCAGCCGCCGATCTCTGCTTCTGCGTCACCTCGTGATCGTTGCCGCTGCCCTTCTGTAAACCGTAGTCGACGCCGGGCGGCGGACTCTCCAGAATGATGCGAAAGGTAAGTTCTTGATCCATGCAGTGAATTAAGCCACGGATACCACAGATTGCAACCAAACCGGGGCGATTGGTGTCTATATAAACAGGTCGGGCTCTCTCCAATAAAGGGGAAAAGCTCGGCCAAAACTTTTAAAAGTGAACTAACAAGGAAGGGTAAAAATGAAAGGAAAGTATTTGCGAAGGATAGGCGGTTTAGCGCTGACCGTGCTCATGCTCTTTGGCATCGCCTTCGTATCATCGAGCAATGCTCAGGCCCAAGGGCGGCGCCGCATCGTGATCGTTCGTCCCATCTATCGGCCATGGGGTTTCGGATATCGAAACTGGTGGGGTTATCCGTATGGTTGGGGATACGATCCGTGGAACTACGAGTTCCGGTATCGCCAGTACGTCTTTGACAACAGCGACGAAGCCGTCAACAAGGGTTACGAAAATGGCTTCAAGACCGGAAAATCGGATGGTAAGAAGGACAAGAGCTACAGTCCCCAGCGCTCGCACTACTACAAAGAAGCAGGTTTCGGAAACTTCGCTGAAGTTTACCGTTCCGGTTTCTCCAGAGGGTACCAGGAAGGTTACCGCGTAGGCAGAGGCGAACGGGTTGGCTAAGTCAGTCTCATTTGGCCGCAGATTTCGCAGATGAACGCGGATCAGATCCGCGTCATCTGCGAAAATCTGCGGCCAATTCTGTTTTACTCGCAGTTGACCATCCACGGAATCCCGAAGCGATCGGTACACATCCCAAAGCCTGAGGCCCAGAAAGTCTTCGAGAACGGCATCGTGGTGGTTCCACCTTCCGCGAGTGCGTTGAAGATGCTTTCTCCCTTCGCACTATCGTTGAGCGAAATCGAGATCGATACACCCTGCGGCTTTTGGTAATGTCCCGGCGGTGCATCTGAGGCCATCACCACATTTCCATCGATTTTCATCGTGGCATGTAGAACTTTATCGCCCCAGTCAGACGGCGCATGTTCTGCCGCGGGTGAGCCGGCGAATCTCGTTAGAAATTCGATTTTCGCGCCCAGCGTCTGCTCGTAAAATTTGAGCGCCTGCTCGCAGTCGCCGTTGAAAATAAGGTATGGATTCAATTGCATGTTTCTAACTCCTTAAGTTGATTGATGAATTAACGAAGCGGATGCACTTTCCACCGTTCGTAAGCGACGAACAAGCAGAGAAGCAACACTACAAATGGGGTAATAGCCATCGCAACTCCGTCGCCCATGAGCGTGACTACGACAGCTCCGATCATGACGATCGACAGTCCGGCGGCGGCGATCGGCGTCAAGTGCTGTTGCTTGTGGAAAATACCTGGAAGGATCAAACCGAGGCCTCCGAGAGTTTCCACCACGCCGATGAATCTGAGAAACAGTGCCGAAAACTTGATTGCATTAGGCGAGCCCGCCGACTGCAAGACCTCAGCCGGCAGAACCAGTTTTGTAATCCCTGCAAACAAAAAAAGCAGAGCCAATAGTATCTGAAGGATCCAAAGTAAGATGTTCATGTCGGTTTCCTTTTATGAGTTTGATTGAGCCGGTAGTCCTTTGATCTCGAGCACCGGCCGGATTTCGATCGTGCCGACTCTCGCAACCGGAATTCGCTCGGCAATGCTCATCGCTTCATCGAGATCTTTTGCGTCGATCAGGTAATACCCGCCGAGTTGTTCGCGAGTCTCTGCGAATGGACCATCCGTGACGAGACGTTTGCCTTCTCGCACTCGCACGCTCGTCGCCATGGCCACCGGATGCAGCGGCCCCGCGGAGATGTACTTCCCCTTCGCGCTGAGATCCTGCGCGAGTTGTGTCGATTCGACGTAGCAATGCTCGCGTTCAGTCTCGCTTAATGCCTGTTCATCGAGATAAACCAGCAACATGTATTTCATGTTAATTGTGTGCCTCCACTGCTAAATCGAATGGCGACTTCTCCAATCGACATGGCAATGTAAATTTTTTTATCATCAAACGTGCTTCCGAACCCTAACGTCGCCGTTGACGCAGTGTATCGATCTGATTGGGGTCGGATTGTTGCAACTCTCATACGCCAGTTTGGCGATTTCGAACTCGCCGAGGATGCCGCGCAAGAGGCTTTTACGGCAGCCGTAGACCAGTGGCGCACCGAAGGCGTTCCCGACTCTCCTCGCGCCTGGATCATCCAAACAGCCAAACACAAAGCCATCGATCGCCTGCGGCGGCAAACGCGTCTGAAAGAAAAACTGGAAGCAGATCCTGATTTCGCGTCAGAGCCAATCGTCGAAGCCCCGGGTCTCGATCTCGGAGAAATTCCAGACGATCGATTGCGCCTCATCTTTACCTGCTGCCACCCGGCTTTATCGCTCGAAGCACAAGTTGGACTGACGCTTCGCACGCTCGGCGGACTCCAGACCGATGAAATCGCACGCGCGTTTCTCGTCCCAACCGCAACGATGGCCCAGCGCCTCGTACGCGCGAAACGAAAAATCCGGGATGCCGGCATTCCGTTTAGCGTGCCTGATACGAGCGAAATGCCTGATCGCCTCGACGGCGTACTGACGACGCTCTACCTGATCTTTACCGAAGGCTACGCGCCAACTCGCGGCGAACCGCTGGTACGCGCAGACCTTTGCGCCGAAGCTATTCGCATGGCACGTCTTCTCAGATCGCTACTCCACCCTAAGCCACCCGCTGAGGCGACTGCGCTTCTTGCGCTCATGTTGTTACAGGACTCGCGACGCGAGGCTCGACTTGATGAAGACAACAACCTGGTTGTACTCGAAGAACAGGATCGAACGCTCTGGAATAGACCACAAATCGACGAGGCGCTGGCTTTAGTCGACGAAGCACTTCGCGGTGCGCCTGGTCCATTCGCGCTCGAGGCCGCGATTGCCGCAGAGCATTGCAAAGCAGTTCGTGCCGAGGACACGAACTGGACACAGATCGTCGCGCTGTACGATCTGCTCGAGCAACTCATGCCCTCTCCGATCGTGTCGCTGAACCGCGCGGTCGCTGTTGCGATGGCTAAAGGTCCTCAACCAGCTCTCGACTTGATCGCCGAACTTGCAGCATCAGGCGAACTCGACGACTATCACCTGCTTCACGCAGCGCGCGCGGACATGCTTCGCCGTCTGGGGTCAAACGACGAAGCCGCCGCGAGTTATGAAACCGCACTACGATTAGCGAGTAATGATAGTGAGCGTCGCTTTCTCGAACGCCGCCTCAACGAAGTTCGTTCATTGCCACAATAAGGCACAAAAGGCGCATAAAAGAAGTAAACCTCTTTTTGTGCATTTTGTGCTTCTCTGCGGTTAATTACCCGCCGTGGGCGCCGGCAGCGAGGCGTTTTTCAATCTCTTCGGATGAAACGTCTTCCTTGTGCGTGGCTACGGTCCAATTGTGTCCGAATGGATCGGTTAGTGTCCCGGAACGATCGCCGTAGAACTGATCCTGTAGTGGTTTGGTTTCGGTGCCGCCTGCGGCGATTGCCTGCTTGAAGATCGTGTCGCAATCCTCAACGTAGATCATGATTCCCACCGGCGAACCACCCAGAGCTTTTGGCCCACGATAACCCATCTGCGGCATCTCGTCGCCGAGCATGAACGGCGAATCACCAATCTTCATCTCGGCGTGTCCGATCTTTCCCTGGTGCTCCATTCGGAAAAGTTCAATCGCACCGAAAGCTTTCTTGTAATACTCGAGCGCGTCAGCGGCTCCATCGATGATCAAGTACGGCGTAATCGAGTGGTATCCCTCCGGAATCGGTTTTACGTCTGCCATAACTGTCCCCTTTCGTTT
The DNA here is from genome assembly GCA_035571655.1 of Pyrinomonadaceae bacterium. Taxonomy (GTDB): domain Bacteria; phylum Acidobacteriota; class Blastocatellia; order Pyrinomonadales; family Pyrinomonadaceae; genus PSRF01. The sequence goes on along the minus strand of DATNCH010000077.1, from coordinate 15,135 downwards.
CGATAATTAAATGAAACTCATCTTTCTCGCGCTCACGTTGTTTCTGACGACCACAAGTGTCATGTCGTCGGTGAGGGGTCTCGGAGCGGCGAAATCCTGAACTGCACCCAGCACTGAAAACAGCACGGACTCTGCTGAGCCGCCCTGTGCGCGACGCAACTCAGCCTCGAGTCGCTTACCACCAAACTCCTGATCTGCTTCGTTGAACGACTCTAAGATGCCATCAGAACACGCCAACAGCAAATCGCCGGAGGCTAGATGCACGCTACCTCGGTGATACGACGCTGAGGGGACAACACCGAGTACGGGTCCACCATCCGACAGCAGCTCGAGTTGTCCGTCCGCTCGTAGAAGCAAAGCTGGCGGATGTCCGGCACTACAGTAGTCCAACCTCCCGGTGACCGCATCGAGTCGTGCGACAAACAACGTGCTCAGCGGCTCTATCGCAGACAGACGAGCCGTGTCGCGATTGACTCCGCTGACAATCGCTTCCGGATCACTGCTGGCCGCCGTGTGCGTGCGAAGCAAACCAACCAGGTGCGTGACCCACATGCCCGCGGCGAGTCCTTTGCCGCCGATGTCGCCAAGCGCCAGGATTAAACCGTCGCTCGTCTGTTCGACACTAAAAAAGTCTCCGGGCAGATGACGAACGGCAAAAATCTCACTCGCCACATCGAAACGGCCATGACGCACAAGACTCGGCGCACACAGTCGCCGGTGCACCTGCGCCGCTTCAAAGATCGCAGTGTTTAGTTCGGCGTAATCTCGCTGGAGTGTTTCGAACCTGGCGTCAAAAGAGACACCTAAATCATCGTCGAGCTTTACCGCTGGGAGAGCCATAACGACAAAACCTCATCCGACAAACTTGTAGCCGGTACCGTGGACTGTAAGAATAAAACGTGGTTCTTCGGGATTTGGTTCGAGTTTCTGTCTGAGATGAACGATGTGGGTATCGACTGTCCGAGTCGTCGGATAATTCTCATATCCCCACACGGCGTCGAGCAATCGATCGCGACTCAATGTTTCGACGGGATGTGCAATGAAGTACGCGAGCAGCGCAAACTCTTTCGCCGAAAGATCGATGACGTTGCCACCGCGCCGCACTTCGTTGCTGCGAACGTTGACCTCCACATCGCTGAAGCGATACACCTCAGCCACCGCCGCGGAAGTCGACACGCGCCGCAGCACCGCTTTGACGCGCGCCATCAATTCGCGAATCGAGAACGGCTTCGTAACGTAATCGTCAGCGCCTAGTTCGAGGCCAACAACCTTGTCGATCTCCTGCCCGCGCGCGGTGAGCATGATGATCGGCACTGACGGGCGCTTCGCTTTCAACTGCTTGCAAACATCCAGTCCGCTCATGCGCGGCATCATCACGTCCAACACGACGAGGTCGGGGTTGTCAGACAGAGCGCGCTCGAGGCCGCTCACGCCGTCTTCTGCGCTGATCACTTCGTAGCCTTCGTACTCGAAGTTATCGCGTAGGCCCGCGACCATCGCGGGTTCATCTTCAACGATCAGAATTTTGCTTTTCATGACTTCCCTATTCTCAATCCGTACATCTGTGGAACTTGTGGACTACGAAGCGGCCTATGTTTGCACGAGAGGCAGCGACATAGTGAACTTGCTTCCGCGACCGGGCGCGCTTTCAACCTCGACCTGCCCACCATGCGCGTGAGTAATGTGACGCACTAACGACAAACCAAGTCCGCTCCCCTTCGTGTTGTGCACCAGCGGATCGCACGTGCGATAGAACTTCTCGAAAATCCGCGTCTGCTCGTGTCGCTCGATCCCGATACCGCGATCGCTGACTTCGAGCTTGAGAACTGCGTTCTCGCGATAAAGCCTGACGCCCAGAAACTTTTCGCTGTCGGAATATTTCAGTGCATTGTTAACCAGGTTGACAAGTGCCCGCGCGATGGCTTCACGATCGACACGCACACGAGGGATACCGGGATCGATCTGTTCCTCGAGCGCAAAGCCTTGCTGCTCGATCTGAAAGCGATACGAATCGAGCGTATTGCGAACGAGCTCGGCGATGTCGGTCTCGCGGAAGTCGTACTCTTTTGCACCTGCTTCGATGCGCGAGAAATCAAGAATGTTATTGATTAGAGCGGTCAGCCGTTCACTCTCTTTTCGAATGATGGCGTAGTACTCGCTCTTCTTCTCGTCCCTGGTGATTCGTCCGAGCTCGAGCGTCTCAGCGTAAAGTCGAATCAAAGCCAGCGGTGTTCTCAACTCGTGCGACACATTGGAAACAAAGTCAGATTTCAAACGCGCAAGCGCGACCTGCTTGTTGACGCTGCGATAGGTCAACACCAATCCGCCGATCATCAATACCGACAATACAGCGAGAATCAGAAGACTCTGAAACACCCACCTGTCGCCGATTGCTTTCGCGGTTGTACCCTGAAACTTAATTCCCAATCTCAAGCCACGAAAAACATCGTCGAGGTTGCGGTAAACTTCCGGCTCCCCGCCACTCCAACCCGGCGACAAAGCGAGCGGACGATCGACTTTTGCACTGGTGGCGTCGCCTGGATAAATCATCATCGCCAGTCTTTGATCTTTATGCCCGCCCGCCTCTGCGGGCTTCAGCTCGGCCAACATTCCCGGAAAGAGTCCTTTTTCATCGCTATTGATTTGTTTGGATATCAAGTCGTCGAGGATCTCCGGAAAGAAAGTCTGCTTGAGATAGTTGGTGTCGAAAACAGCGCCGCCCAATACCACTCGGTCTTTAGGAACATATGAAAACGTAAAAAAGGAGGTGGTGTTGTAATGCATGTCCCCGTCCACTCCTTTGTATTCGGAGCCGTACCAGCTGATTGGTTTTGGTCTCTTGTGCAACTGCTCCATGATCATCTTGCCTTCTGTACCAAACCAACCGTTGAAAATCTTCTTTAAGCGCTCGTTCTCGGCGCGAACAACCGGATCGTTGCATGCCGCCGGTTGTGCTCTGAGGACGATCTCCTTCTCGCCATCAAAGATGAACATGTGTGAGAACCAGGGGTTCTTTTTCAAGAGCTCGTCAATGCGTTTATCTTTTTCTTCGACGGGCGCGTCGACATTAGGGAACCCCGCTCTCGCTTGTTCGGCGAGTTTGTAAGACTTCTCGTTCAGCTGTTTTTCCGAGATGGCAAGAATGTAATCAAAGTCGCGATGGATCAGTGCCTCGACCTTCTTATCGCGTTTGATTGCTTTGACGTGTTGGAAGTTGACGTAGATGAGTGTCAACGCGGGCAACACCACGGCTAAACCGAGGGTAAGGATGAGTCGGAACCGCGTGTTTCCTTCTCGTCGTTTGGATTTCATTCCAGCCTCCGCAGGTGGTTGCACAGCGGGGCAGAGCATACGCCGCACAAAGCCGGCCTGTGTCAAGGGTAAGTAAAAATTTGTTAAGAGTTGTGAACTAAGCCACGGATTACACGGATCTGCGGCTACTTTAAACCCAATTTCTTCATGCGGTTGCGCAGGGTCGAGGTCGGGAGTCCGAGGATCTCGGCCGCGCCACCTTTGCCTCCAATCACTCCGCGGGTCTGCTCCAGAGTGTCCTGGATGTGCCGGCGCTCGACGTCTTCGAGCGAGCGGGGGCCGGGTGCTGGCGCGGAAACCGGAATTGTTGTTGTAGTGGCGCTGCTTTTCAACTCGCCCAACGGCGCCTGCAACTCAGCACCGCTCGAAAGAATCACCGAACGCTCCATGAAGTTTTCCAGCTCGCGCACATTGCCGGGCCACGGATAACCACACAGCGCATCAACTGTATCTTTCGGAATTTTATCGACGCGCTTATTCATTCGCAGCGCGTGCTTCTGCGTGAAGTAACCGATCAATAACGGAATATCGTCGACACGATCTCTCAGCGGCGGAACCGTGATCGGAAAAACATTTAAACGATAAAACAGATCGCTTCTGAACTTCTTCTCCGCAACCATCTGCGGTAAGTCAACATTCGTCGCCGCGATCATTCGCGCATCCGTCTTGATCGTTCGCGAACTCCCCAGACGTTCGAATTCATGTTCCTGCAGCACACGCAATAGCTTCGGCTGCAAATCGAGTGGAATCTCTCCGACCTCGTCGAGCAGCAGCGTCCCCTTGTTTGCGAGCTCGAAACGGCCGATGCGCTGCGCGATCGCTCCTGTGAACGCACCCTTCTCGTGTCCGAACAACTCGCTTTCCAACAACCCTGTCGGAATCGCGGCGCAGTTGAGCTTCACTAACGTTCGCTCGCGCCGGTTGCTCAAGCTATGAATCGCGCGCGCGATCAACTCCTTGCCCGTGCCCGTCTCGCCACAAAGCAACACAGCCGAATCCGTCGGCGCGACTGTCTTCACCTGTTGCAGGATTCTTTTGAGACTTGCGCTCTGCCCGATGATCTCTTCGAAGTTGTACTCAGTTTGAATCTCTTCTTCGAGATAGAGCTTCTCGCTCGCGAGTTTATTTTTCAGTGCGGCCAATTCACGAAACGCGAGTGAATTCTCAACCGCGATCGCGAGTTGGCCCGCGATGTGAGTCAAGAGCTTCACGTCCGACTGACGAAAAGCAGACTCCTGGCGGCTCGCAACTGCAACGACGCCAAGCAGTCGATCGTGTGAGACCAGCGGCACGTTGCAGCTCGAACGGAAGCCGGCGTCGTATGCTCTCGTCACAATCGGCGATGGGTACTCCGCCGGATCGAGTCTGTTAATTACGACGGGCTGCCGTGTTGTGGCCGCTTTGCCCGCCGGACTATTTTCCAACGTAATTACAAATCCTTCGTCGACGTGGGCCTCACTCCAGGGCGCATTTAACGTATGGACACGAAGCACTTTTGCGTCGTCGTCGTAAAGCGCCAAAGCCGCGAGGTCATGCGGGATCACGCGCTTCACGCACGCTGAAGTCGCACCGAGCAGCTCGCGAATGTCGAGATGAGAAGTGACTGCGTTGCTCACGTCGAGCAATAGTTGATTGTGATCGCGTTCGCGTTCGGCACGTTGGAAGTTGAGGGCGTTCTCGACCGCGATGGCTACCTGGTCTGCGATCTGTTCGAGCAGTTCTGCATCTCGCCTGGTAAATGCAGCTTCATTCATACTACCGACGTTGATAGTGCCGAGCACTTGATCGTGCGAGATCAATGGAACCGAGCAGCCACTGCGCAAACCTGCGTTATACGCTTCGCGAATGGTCGGTGAATAGAACTCTTTGAAGTCAATGCGGTCACGCATCACTGTTTGGCGGGTCGCCATCGCGATGCCCGGAGGTGTCCCTTCAAGCGGAAGGATCGAGCCTTCCGCCAGCACGCCACCGGGCACAGGAGCATTGAGCGCGTGCACGCGCAACTGTCCCGACTCTTCATCCTTGATCACCATGCTCGCGAAGTCGTGCGCAAAAAATTTGCGCAACCAACCCGACACCGCCACCAGCAGTTCTCTTAAGCTGAGGTTTGAAACCACCGCGTTGCTGACTTCCAACAACAGTTGGCGCCGATCGCGCTCGTGTTGTGCACGTTGGAAGTTGAGCGCGTTGTCTACTGCGATAGCGAGTTGTCCGGCGATCTGTTCCAGCAGGCGCGCATGTTCTTCAGAGAATGCTGCTTCCCTGTTGCCGCAAAGTACCAGTGCTCCAAGGACTCGCTCCTGGAGTATCAGCGGCACAGCGCACGCGGATCGGAGTCCATTATTTTCGTAGCCCTGGCGGATGATGGGTGCGTGAAATTCTTCGAGATCGATGTGGTGCCGCAACACGGTCTGTCGCGTCGAAATCGCGACGCCGCCGAAGGTCCCATCCATTGCTAATGGGGTTCCCTCGGCTATAACTCTGCGCTGCTCGCCGGTGTCAGTAGCATGTACTCGTAATTCTTTGGTTTCTTCGTCGTAGACTGAGAGACCGGTGAAGTCGTGCGGAACGACGTCCCGCAGTACCTCGGAGATGGTATGCATCAACTCGTGGAGGTCGAGCGTGGTTACGACGGCATTGTTGATGTCGAGCAGAAGACGGAGGCGCTCGTACGACAGTTCTGTCTGGGCTTGGGGAAGCATCTGTTGTTAAAAATGACTTGAAAAAGCTCCAGATTATTACGTATTTACTCCTGACTGCCAACCTCGGTTATATTACCGCGTTCTAATTCGCCCCATGGAGACTACCGTGAAACACCTGACGATGGAGGAACTCGAGGCGGCACTGGACCACCTGCGACAGGCGCCGAAAGACAACGGCGTGTTACAGCTAATCGTGCGACGTCCGCGAACTGACGAACGTGAAGTTCTCGAAGAAGCTGAGCTCGATCCGGTTTTAGGTCTGATCGGCGACGACTGGCACCTCCGTGGCAGCCGGCGAACTCCTGACGGCTCCCCACATCCGGACATGCAGATCAACATCATGAACTCGCGCGTCACCGCGCTCGTCGCTCAAGACAAAGATCGCTGGCCACTCGCCGGCGATCAGCTCTACATCGACATGGATTTGAGCAAAGAAAATCTTCCCGCTGGATCGCGAATCGCGGTCGGTTCAGCCGTGCTCGAAGTCAGTCCATTCCCACACACCGGCTGTTATAAGTTCGTCTCGCGCTTCGGTGTTGATGCGATGAAGTTTGTCAATTCAGACGTAGGCAAGGAACTCTGCCTGCGAGGTATCAACGCCAAAGTTGTTGAAGGCGGTCTCGTTAAGGTAGGTCACACAGCTAAAAAGCTCTATTAAATTCAGCAGGCAGGAGCAGGAAGCTCGGAGGTGTGCTGCTCCTGCTCCCTGCTCCTGCCTCTGTCACGCGGCTCTCCGCCGCGAATACCGACTTTGGGCGAACTCCTCGATCATCTTCCTATTGAACGCGGGTATATCGGCAGGCTTCCGACTGGTTATTAAGCCGTTATCCACTACCACATCCCTATCGACCCAACGCGCACCAGCATTGATCAGATCGCTCTTCAGCGATGGCCACGAGGTGATCGTTCTCCCCTTCACTTTTTCCGAATCAATCAACGTCCATGGCGCATGGCAGATCGCTGCGACCGGTTTCCCCGTTGCGAAGAAACCATCGATAAACTCGACTGCTCTCATCAGCATTCTCAATTGATCGGGATTTCTTACACCGCCCGGCAGTAATAATGCGTCGTAATCATCCGAGCGTGCCAGGCTCAAGGGCATATCAACACCAAATAAGTCCGCTTTTTCGTCATGATTCCAGCCTTGCACCTGGTTCTCAGCAGGAGAAACGATCTCGGTGATCGCGCCGGCGTCTTCCAAAGCCCTCTTTGGTTCCGTCAGTTCCACCTGCTCAAATCCATCAGCGACCAGAATCGCTACCTTCTTCCCGTTTAACTTTTTCTCCATGCAATGTTCTTCCTCCTTGTTCTACCAAACTAGCCGTGAGCTATTGGAAGCTGCAATGAAGTGCGGCAACTTGACGCCGCTCTAGTCGGCGGGATCCGAAGCTTTGGGCAAGTCACCGCACCTCATCCGTGCCCTGCTCTATCTGGCGACAATCCTTATAAGCAACGAAGGTGCCGCCAGATACGAATCGCAAAACCTCAATGTATTGAAGCGTACAGAAGACGGAAGGCCTCAAAACGGATGGAAAACGTAACAAAGTCCAACAGGGGTGTGCGTACTTTCTACTCAAAAGCATGCACTAGACAACCCTGTGCTTCCAGCGACCCCGCCGGAACACGGCCGCACTCACCACCGCGAGCGTAGAAAACGCGACCGTCATCGCGATAAAAACGCCTCGGGGTCCGAATCCCATAACTACGCCGAGTACGTAGGCCAACGGAATCTCCCACAACCAAAACACAAAGAGGTTGATTATTGTGGGCGTCCAGGTGTCGCCGGCACCATTGAACGACTGCCCGAGCACCATGCCGTATGCGTAGAACAGGAAGCCGTACGCGACGATGCGAAGGCAGTCGACACCGTAGTGCGCGACGTCGGGAATGTCTGTGTACAACCAGATGATCTGCGGAGCAAACAGGATGAAGATCAGCCCGACGATTCCGAGAAAGATCATGTTGTAAAAACCGGCTTTCCACACCGCGCGCTCTGCACGGTCTGGATCGCGCGCGCCCAGCGCCTGCCCAACCATCGTCGCGGCTGCGTTCGCCATTCCCCACGACGGCAGCAGCGCAAAAAGAATCACGCGAATGCCGAACGTATAACCCGCAACAGCATTGCTGCCGAAACTCGAAATGATACGCACGAGTCCGATCCAGCTCGCCATGCCGATGAAGACCTGGAATGTTCCGGTGGCTGACAGTTTGATGAGCCTGCCGATGATGGACGGGTCTATTCGCAGGTGACGGCGTTCGATGTTGAACCGTCCGCCTTCACGAATGAGTTTGCTGATCGCGAAGAGTGCGCCGGTTCCCCTGCCGATGTTTGTGGCGATGGCGGCCCCGACGATTCCCAGCTTCGGAAAAGGTCCGAGTCCAAAGATCAAACACGGACCCAGCAGGATGTTGATCCAGTTTGCCAGCCATAACGTTCGCATCGCGATCGCGGCATCGCCTGCGCCGCGGAAGATCGCATTGATCATGAACAGCATCACGACCGTTGCGTTTCCCGCCAGCATCACTCGCGTGAATGCCGAGCCGTGCTCAATCACCCACGGCGAGCCACCCATCAGTTTCAGTAACGTTGGTGCGAGTGGAGCGCCGATGGCGCCGATCACGATCGAAACAGTCAGTGCGAGTGCAAGTGCCTGAACAGCCGCGCGCGCCGCGCCTTCGGGATTCTGTTCGCCGATGCGACGCGCAACCATCGCCATCGCCCCAATGCTCAAGCCAATCGCCAGCGCATAGATCAAAGTGAGTAAGGATTCGGTGAGACCGACAGTAGCAGCGGCGTCAGTTCCGAGATGCGACACCCAAAAGATGTCGACCACCGCGAAGATGCTTTCCATGATCATCTCGAGGACCATGGGTACCGCGAGCAGCAGAATCGCGCGGCCAATCGGACCAGTCGTGTAGTTGCGGTGCGAGCCGCGAATCGACTCCTTTACGGCAGACCAAAGGCTTTGTTGTTCTTCTTCATGAGGCTTCGCGGGGAGCTCGTTAACCGTTGACATGGTTTTTTGCGAAAGTCACTTTTACAGGATTGACAGATTAGGAAAGGATTTACATGTTAATCCTGAGAAATCATGTAAATCCTGTGAAGCTCAACCTGTTCTGCCATAGTCGTCCTCGAGCCGAACGATGTCGTCTTCGCCCAGGTAAGTTCCTCTTTGCACTTCGATAAAGATCAGATCGTCGTCCCCTGGGTTCTCAACGCGATGTGCGGATCCAATCGGAATGTCGATGGCTTCGCCGGTGCGAACTATGATCTCACTACCATCGAGAGTGACTCTTGCAGTTCCTGCAACCACGAACCAGTGTTCTGCTCGTTGTGAGTGTTTCTGGTAGCTGAGTCTCTTGCCGGGCAGAACCTCGATACGTTTGACCTTGAAGTTCGGCGCTTCCTCGAGCACTGTGTAAGTTCCCCACGGCCTACGATCAAACTCTCGCATTACTTCCTCCTCAAAAGGTGGAACGTACATTAGGTCACAAAAAAACACAAAGGTTTGAAATCAACCTTTGTGTCTTTTTTTGTGCCTCTTTGTGGCCGCGAATTACGAACCGGGTTTCAACGTCAGGTACGTCACGTTGTTGCGTCGCTTGATCAGGACGAGTGCGGGTTTCGTTCCGGACTGTCCGATCGCGGCGTTGAACTCCGCAAACGTTTTGACCGGCTGCCGGTTGACTTCCTGAATCAAGTCGCCCTGACGGATACCTTCACCGGCGGCATTGCTCGCCGGATCCACTCTCGTCACGAGCAATCCGTGATCGTCGGCATCGAGACCATAACGAGACGCCATTTCCGGAGTGAGCGGCTGAAGAGTCAATCCAAACTTCTCATTTCCGGTTGCACCGCCAGTGCTGGTGGTCTCTTCGCCGCTTTCCGGTTCTTCTCGTACGGGCAACTCCGCCAGCGCGACCTGGAAGTTCTGATCGCGCCCGTTGCGCAGCGCGCTCACTTCTACGTTCGAGCCTGGCGACATCTTCGCGACGAGATTGCGCAGACCGTTGTTATCCAACACCGGCTGTTTGTTGACGGCAGTGATCACGTCGCCGCGTTTGATACCAGCCTTGTCAGCGGGACCGCCGGCCGCGACCGACGTGACGATCGCGCCTCTCGCAGCCGGAAGATTCAAGCTCGAAGCCATATCCGAATCGATTGATTGGATCGTAACTCCAAGCATTCCGCGTCGAACCTTACCGTTCTTCAGTAACTGTTCCATCACGGCCTTCGCCATGTTCGAAGGAATGGCAAAGCCGATTCCGATGCTGCCGCCGGACGGTGAAAGAATCTGTGAGTTGATACCGATCAGCTCACCCGTGGTGTTCACCAGGGTGCCGCCGGAATTTCCTCGATTGATAGCCGCGTCCGTTTGAAGGAAGTCTTCAAAACTTCCATCGCTCAGACCGGTTGTTCTTCCTTTTGCGCTCACGATGCCGGAGGTTACGGTTTGTCCGATGCCCAACGGATTTCCGACAGCTAAAACCGCGTCGCCGACTCGTACTTTGTCAGAGTCGCCAAGCGCTAGTGTCGGTAGGGCCTTGGCATCGTCAATCTTCAACACAGCCAGATCGCTCGGCGGATCCGAGCCAACCAGCTTTGCGGTGAACGTGCGGTTGTCAGTCAATTCGACTTTGATCTCGAGCGCACCGTCGACGACGTGATGGTTAGTTAGAATGTAACCGTCAGCGCTGACGATCACGCCCGAACCGACGCCCTGCACTCTCCTCGGCGTTTGTTGCTGCTGCGGAACCCGGTCGCCGAAAAACTCGCGGAACTGCGGGTCGTCCATGAACGGGAACTGCTGCGATTGCCGGGCACGCTCCGTCGAGCGGATCGTCACGACCGCGGGTGCGACCCTGCTTACGAGATCCGCATAAGACGTCTGTGCGCTGGCAACTGCAAAAGAAAATAAAACGAAAACGAAACTCAAAAAGATGTTTACTTGTGCTCCTTTGTGCTGTCCAAAGCTTTTCATCCAAATATCTCCGATAGTAATAATGTGTGGCTTTGATTCTAACCATCGCCTTTCCGTTTACCGCCACAAAAAGGCACAAAAGTCACATACCATGTTATACTGCGCCGGTTTAACAACGCCTGGTAAATCCTTGGGATCTTAGTCGAATTTTTAGTTCTATACCGTATCGCCCCGGTTTTTCCTAAAAAAATACGATGCTATTTGAGGTATAAGCCCTGGTGCATGGGTTTGAGATTTCCAACGGCCACGAGGACAACTCAGTCCTAATCGTCAACGACGAGCCCGATCAGTTAACCCTGATGGGTAGTCTGTTGCACAAGGCGGGTTACACGATATTTACCGCCGAAGACGGTCTTGAAGGTCTTACTCTCGCTCGCCGGGAACGACCCGACATCGTGATCAGCGACGTCTCGATGCCGCGAATGGACGGTCTGGAGTTTTGCCGCCAGATGCGCGGCGACTCTGAACTGAAAACAGTTCCGATCCTCCTCATGAGTGCTTTACAGAGAGACACGGAGAGCGTGGTGGCAGGACTCCGCGCGGGTGCTGACGACTACCTCGAAATACCATTTGACGCCGCCCGTCTCGTGGCGAAAGTCTCGCGCCTGCTTGAACGTTCGCGGCTGGAAGCGAGTTATCGCGACCTGGTCGAACAGGCCTCCGACCTCATCTTTACTCAGGATCTCACCGGCCGTCTGACCAGCATCAACCTTGCTGGACAGAAGTTCCTGGGACGAAAACCGGAAGACATCATCGGCAACTCGTTCTTCTCAGTCTTCGGCATCATTCCCGAGAGCAATGGATTCGCGGGTAGCCTCAACCCACCTCAGCAGGCACGCGAATTCCGCCACCAGTTCGTGGCGCACTCAGCCGGTGAAGACCGCTGGCTGGACATGATCATTTCTCCCATCAAGGACAAACTGAACGAGACGATCGGCTTCCGCGGACTCGCCCGCGACATCACCGAGCGAAAACGGTTCGAAGAGGCTTTGCGCGACTCGGAAGAACGCTACCGCCTGCTCTTTGAATCTACACCGCAGCCGATCTGGGTCTACAACGAGGACACACTCGCGTTTTTAGCCGTCAACGAAGCCGCCACGCGCACTTACGGATTCACACGCGACGAGTTCCTCTCGATGACGGTCCACGAAATTCGTCCGAGTGAGGACAGTCCGACCCTGTTGATCAAAAACGCTGCCGATCCAAACGAACTCGTACTCTCGAGCCCCTGGCGCCACAAGACCAAGGACGGCAAAACCATCTACGTCGAGATGAGCTCGCATCCGGTCGTTTTTGACGGTAAGAACAGCAAACTCGTGATCGTCAACGACGTCACCGAGCGAAAGCTTCTCGACGAGCAACAGCAGCGTCTTCACGCTTCGCTACAGCAGTCTGCGATGGAATGGCGGCAGACGTTCAACGCGATCGATTTCCCGGTTTTTATCGTCGATCTCGCGGGCACGATCAAACGCTCGAATGCGGCCGCAGAACAGGCTTTGGGTATTGAAGCAGAAAAGATTGTGGGCACGACTATCGGTGAACTTGGTAGCGAACATGGCGGCGGCCAGCCGTGGAAAAAAGCCGCCGAGATGATCGACGGTCTTCGTTCCCATCTGACGCCGGTGGCTGAAGAAATCAACGACGAAGTCAGCGGTAAGACCTGGGCGATCACGCTCTATCAAATTAACGAATTTGGCTCCGGGGGCGAGCGCGCGATTCTGATCGCGCAGGACATCACGAAGAGAGTCGAGCTCGAAGCGTCGCTGAGACAAAGCGAGATGATGTCGCTGCTGGGCTCGCTGGTCGCAGGTGTAGCGCACGAAGTCAGAAATCCTCTCTTCGGGATCTCGTCAATACTCGACGCGTTTGAAACGAGATTCAGCGACCGCACCGAGTACCTGCGCTATACAAATGTCTTGCGTGACGAGATTGGACGCCTAACAATTTTGATGGAAGAGTTGTTAGAGTACGGCAAGCCGTTTCGCGGCGACCTGTACCTGGTTTCGATTGACGAGATGGTCGCGCGGTCGGTGCGTGCTTGTTTGCCGGGCGCGGATGTAGCGAAGGTAAAGCTCGAGAGCACGGTCGAAGAGTCGTTACCAAAGATCAAGATCGATCGCCGCAGGCTGTCGAAAGTCTTTGTTAACTTGATAGAAAATGCTATTCAACATTCAAAGCCGAATTCTTTAGTCAGGATCGAAGCAGCTAAAGTCATAGACGGAAATCACGAGTGGGTGCAGTGCGCGATCAGGGATTCCGGGGCTGGTATCCTCGCGGAGGATCTGCCGAAGATCTTCGAACCATTCTTTTCCAAACGACGTGGCGGCACCGGACTCGGCCTGGCAATCGCGCAACGCATAATGCAGGAACACGGAGGAAAATTGATCGCCGGCAACAATCCCGAGGGCGGAGCCTGCATGATAGCCAGGTTCCCAATACCTGCTGAGGGAGAGTCGTAAATGTCCAGGAATAAGGTATTGGTCGTTGACGACGAATCCGGAGTCAGGTTTGGTATACGCGACTTCCTGGAACAGTACGGCTACGAGATTGAAGAAGCCGAAAGCTGCGAGGATGCGCAGCATCTGTTTCGCACCTCCAGACCAGACATCGTCATCGCCGATTACATGCTCCAGGACGGCACTGCGCTCGATCTCCTTCCCAGACTGAGAGAGATTGACGCCGGCATTCCCCTGCTCGTCCTGACTGCGCACGGATCAATTGATTTAGCTGTTCGGGCAATAAAAGAAGGCGCTGAACAGTTTCTCACCAAGCCTCTCGAACTTCCGACGCTGCTGGTGATTCTGCAACGTTTACTTCAGAAACAGCGCAATTATCACAAACAACTCGCGAGCAAATCGCGGCAGGTACGGCAGGCAGTCGACCCGTTCATCGGCACGAGCCCTGCGATTCGTGCGCTCGCCGATCAAGCCAGAAAGATTCTCTCGACCGAGAGTCCGGTTTTGATTCTGGGCGAAACCGGAACCGGAAAAGGCGTTCTCGCTCGCTGGCTGCATGAAAAAAGCCCGCGCGCTGAAGAGGCGTTTGTAGATCTCAACTGTGCGGGACTAACTCGCGAGCTGCTCGAGACGGAACTGTTTGGTCACGAAAAAGGAGCGTTTACAAGTGCCACCGCTTCCAAACAAGGACTGTTCGAGGTCGCCCACCGAGGATCGATTTTCCTCGACGAAGTGGGCGATGTCGATCTACAGATCCAACCCAAACTGCTGAAGGTGCTGGAAGAGAAAAGGTTCAGACGGCTCGGCGACGTGAGAGATCGTCAGGTGGATGTAAGACTGATCGCCGCGACACACCAGGATATCGGACAACTCGTACGAGAAAAGAGATTTCGCGACGATCTCTATTTCCGGATCAGCACGATTCCGCTTTCGTTCCCGTCTCTTCGCGAAAGAATTGAAGACATTCCGACGTTAGCACAATACCTGTTGGACAAAGTCTCGGCGGATCTGGGCCGTGGCGAGTTGCGGTTGGACCAGGGATGCATTCAGGCGTTGCAAGCGTATTCCTGGCCCGGCAATATTCGTGAACTGCGTAACGTAATCGAACGTGCGGTGCTGCTCAGTGACCAGAAAAACATCACTTTAAATGACCTTCACTTCGACGGCCACGCCCAGCTCGGCACACCTTTTCTCGACTCGAGCCTGACTCTTCTGGAACTCGAAAAGCAACACATCGAGAGGGTTCTTCAGGAGGAGCACGGTCGGGTTGAGAAAGCTGCCAAGCGTCTCGGCATTCCGCGAAGCTCACTTTACCAGAAAATCAAGAAGCATCAGATCTCCTCGTCCAGAGTCTAGACGCAAGTCTGAATGCTGGACAGCCCCCTTTTGGACCATCGGACCGATCCTTCGTAACGCCCTGAAAATGTAGTGATTTAAACCCGCCCGAGGGCCTTTGATTCATGGCCCAGTCTTTGCTAGAGTTTCCGGCACGTGCCAAGTGTATTCTGCTCTCTCGCCCCGACCGAGAGCTCATCTGGCTGGTATGTTTTGGAGCAGGCATTGCCCGCTTTGCTTTAATAGATACCAGGCCTCCCACAAGATCTATCAAAGGCTTCCCTTCTTGCGGGAGTCAACTATCAAGGAGCGTTTGAAATGTCCCGATATGGGTTTATCAAGGGGAAT
>DATNCH010000076.1:0-16944 GCA_035571655.1 Pyrinomonadaceae bacterium | reverse complement strand
AAATTCAAAAGCTCACGTACGACCCGACGCTACCAACAATGATTTTCGACTTTTGAGGCAAGGCATCATCGCACTTCGAAGAGCTCGATGCCCGCGAGTTTCAAGCCGGCCGGTGTTCGCGCAAGCATCAACACGGCCGTGCCTTGCCCGATCGTGCCGAGCTTGTTGGCACGAATCTGTACGTCGGCGGCAATGAGATTCGCATTGAGCTGCTCGGTGCGCAGGACCTTCGTTTCCCAAGCCTCCGTGCCAATGCTGGCGTTGATGAATCTTACCAGTTCACCCGAAACAATACGCGATTCCAGCTCGGCCTTTTTGTTGCTCGTCACGGCTTGCGAGAGTTGGGTGATAAATGTTTGCGCTGCCGCGTCGACCGGAGGCGCGCTGTTCGCAGCGGCTTCAGCGCGAATACGTCCTGCGCGTGCGGCAAGTGACGAAGGATAATCACGACTCGCGATCACTGCGTCGTTAAAACGCTTCGCAGCTTCGGCGGGCTGGTTACGCTTCATCGCGATCTCAGCCAATCCGATGTTGGCCCACGCAAGCGTCGCCGCAAACGGCAGCGGCTCGTTGAATGCCGCTTGAAACAGTTTCTCAGCCTCTTCCATCCGGTTTTGACCGAGCAAAGCCCGCGCGAGAATGATTTGAGCTTCCTCGAAGCGTGGCGCCGTGAGAAGCATAGTGCGCGCAGTCGCTTCCGCTTTCGCAAACTCCTGTGCGCCCAACTGCCCCTGCGCCTCATTCAATGCGGGCAGAAGATCCTTGCCGCGCGGCATCATGTCGTTACCGTAATCGAGCTGCGGATAAAGCTTGTCAGGATCGACCTCGACTCGCACGATCCTGGACTGCGTTTTAAACACAGCTTCTCCGAAGCTCTTCGCGGGAACAGTCGCTTCCGCCCGCACCTGTTCTCCACGATCGGTAGTTGCAAGAACGGAAACATTCACGTCGATCGATCCGATGTTGCGCAGGGCTGAAACCCAGTCGCCCTGGCGCTGCTGAGGCAGACCGATCATCAGATCAGTGTCGATCAACTGATCGAGCTGCTGGTCCATCAATGCTTTCACGGCATCACCGCCACGTGCGACCAGCGCCTCTCGCACAGCCGCAAGCGTCAGACCATTTTGATCGCCTTTCGCAGCCGGCACCACGGCACGCAACACCGCGAACAGGTTGTCGCGGCCCATGCGACGCTCAACCAGGCGCCAGAACATCGCACCCCGATTGGGCACGGATTCAAAGTAGGTGGCGTCGAGTGGAGTCGTGCGCGCGAGTGGACCATCCTGCTGGGCCACACGTGTGTAAGTGATGCGCTGGCGATAGAGCGTGGATTTAACTGCGTCTGGTCCAAATTGTTTTTCAAGAAACTCGGTGGCAAGGAAACGCACCAGCGCTTCGCGCAACACGCCACCGCCCTCACCACGCACAGGCGCGAGCCCGCCGATCCAAAGTCGCGCAGTCGCTTCGGCCACAGACAGTGCGGTTTCCGAATCGACCTTCGGCAGACGCAACGAATCCGCGTCGATGAGCACAGTGCCACTATCGCTGAAGCCCGCGCCACGTCGAACGGCCACCAGTCGCACTGGCACATCCGGCGGAGGGCCGAGGATCGTCGAGTAAAAGGCACGGGCTGCTGCGGTAAATGCAATCAGCGCTTCTGCTCCCTTGCGTTCGTCAGCCGCCGCGCCTTTTTCCAGCAGTGCAACGATGCCTTTTGCGTCGCCCGCGCCATCGACTTTGTCCCAATCACCCTGAACGAAGAATGGCTGCCCGTGTATGGCCTGTTCGAAAGAGACACCGGAGGCATTGGCTTTTTCAACACCCGAAGAGACTACGTTGGGAAGATTGACAGTTAAACGGAATGGCGCTGTATCTGCGCCGTGCACGGAGAACGCCGTATTCGGCGTGGGGTACCAGGAAGAAGACGGAAGAAACTGTGTAGCGATCGGGCTGATCGCCATGCGCCCGGTGTTGCTCTCAACCGGAAACGCATAAGTCACAGAAGCAGTGACAGTGCCGTTCGGCGCGACTGACGCCGGCAACAAGATCTCGAACTGTTGCAGGTCGCCCCTTGGCGGACTTCCCCTGAACGTCGCCGCAGCACCACCAACGGTTACTGATTTCACGGTGCCTCTTTTATCGAGACGCAAGGTCAAAGTCCGACCTGATCCAGTACCGACGTTTACGGCAGTGATGGTCGCGACTGTATTCAACAAACGCTCGGTTTGCTGGACGTCGACTGAGAGGTCGAACGAAGTTACCTGCCAGATGACGATTGCCGGTGTTTGTGCACTGGCAGGCGCAACAAGACACAGAACGAGGGTTAAAAGTAGAAGTCGTCTCATCATTTCGAATCTTAAGTAGGTAGTTCCCGCGCAAAGGCGCCAAGGCGCAAAGAAAGAAATTCAGTGGTCACTACTCACTTTGCGCCCTGGCGCCTTTGCGCGAAAAATTGCGTACGAGCTCGTGAATGTCGCGAATCATCAATAGCAGCGGTTCGAGGCGATGTAGCGGCAACGCATTTGGCCCGTCTGATAATGCCTGCTCCGGGCAATCGTGCACTTCCATGAAAACCGCGTCTACTCCACACGCAACCCCAGCACGCGCAAGCGGTTCGATGTATTCCGATTGTCCACCCGTTGCATGGCCGAGACCGCCCGGCAACTGCAACGAATGCGTCACGTCAAACACCACCGGCACGCCAAACTCGCGCATGATCGGAAACGAGCGCATGTCGACCACGAGATTGTGATAACCAAAACTCGCGCCACGCTCCGTTAACAAAATCTTTTCACAACCAACCTCGCGGGCCTTGTCGACGATGTTGCGCGCATCCTGCGGCGCCAGGAACTGACCTTTCTTGACGTTGACCGCCTTCCCCGATTTAGCCGCCGCAACGATCAGATCAGTTTGGCGCGACAAAAAAGCCGGTATCTGCAAAACATCCACGACTTCGGCGACCTGCTCGACCTGCGAAACGTCGTGAACGTCAGTCAGCACGGGAAGATCAAGCTCGTTCCGGATGTGCTGGAGCACTTCAAGTCCGGCCTCCATGCCCAATCCGCGAAAGCTCTTGATGGACGATCTGTTCGCCTTGTCGAAGGACGCCTTAAAAACAAAATCGAGACCCGCTCGCTGCGCGCGATCGCGGCACTCGCGTGCCATCATCATCGCATGCTCGGGCGTCTCGACTACGCAAGGGCCGGCAATTATTGTGAGCCGGCCGTCTCCGAATGTTGCTTTACCGACAGAAAAAGGCTTGGTCATAGCCACGAAAAGACACAAAAAAGCACACAAATGCTTTAAGGCTTCCCGAGTATACGCTTGACCTTGTCTAGAAATGAACTGGACTTGGCAGGTTCTTGTGGTTCCGGAGACTTAACGCCTAAGACTTTGATCTCGTTTGAGCCCGAACTGAGCGCTCGCTTTTCGCGCAGACGCGAGAGATCGACTACGAGCCGTCCGGAGGGCGACTCCACGCCCGCATCGCGCAACGCCTCGATGTCGGGCGCGCTCTTGAATGCGTGGTGTTCCAAGCCCAGTCGCTCCGCGGTATCGAGCAGTTCACTTCGAAACTCATCAGCATTTCCGGGTCGATCCTCTGGTCGCTTTTCGAGCGCGTGCAGCACGAAGCGCTCCACGTCCTCAGGAATCGAAGCCACGATCCCGCGCGGCGGATGCGGCGGATCGTTCGCGTGCTTTTGCGCGATCTCGGCGCGCGTCGAACCGGTGAATGGCGCCATTCCGGTCAACATCTCATAGAGAATCACACCCAGACTGTAAACGTCAGTCGCCGATGTTAACTCGTATCCGTTGTACTGTTCCGGCGACATGTAACGCGGCGTGCCGACCACGGAGCTCGTCTGAATAACGTTCGTCGCATTCTCATCTTCGTCGAGTTTATCTGCCTTGACTTTTGCAATTCCGAAGTCGAGCACTTTCACGACCGCAGGCTGATCGGCGCTTTGCGTGACGAGAATATTGGAGGGCTTGAGGTCGCGATGAATGATGCCCGCTTCGTGTGCCGCCGCCACTGCCGCCGACGTTTGCAGCATGATAGAGATTGCGCGTGCAGTTTCGATTGGACATTCCCTGCTGAGAATCTCGCGCAGCGTCCGGCCCTCGAGCAATTCCATCACGATGTAAACGCAACCTTCGGAAGTCTGTCCGAAGTCGGTTACGGCAACGGCATTCGAGTGGCGCAACATCACCGCAGCGCGCGCCTCTATCTGAAACCTGACTCGAGCCGCCTCGTCCTCGACGAAGCGTTGATGCAAGACCTTGATCGCCACAGGCCGGTCCATCTGAAGGTGCCGCGCACGATACACCGCTCCCATTCCGCCAGCGCCGAGGCGTTCTTCTACGGAGTACTTCTCGTCGAGTGTTCGACCTACGAATGGATCCTGCGTTTCGAGCATGGCCATGTGAGACAGATCTCGCCCAATTCAGGTGTTACATGAAGTGAGGTTCGTTCTGGGCAGTTTGACGACGTTTCTAACTTCGCGCACGCGCTTAATCACCGCTGGTGGCAGTCAATCGCTCGTGCACGACCAGGTCGACCTCTCCATTCTTCTCCATTGAGGTCTCTGAGTGCAAACGATTTTCGTAAGCGGCCCGAACAAATGCCGCAAACAGCGGGTGAGCATTGAGAGGCTGAGACTTGTATTCCGGGTGAAACTGGCACCCGACAAACCAGGGATGCACATCGCGCGACAGCTCTATCATCTCAACGAATTTTCCGTCGGGCGAGACACCGCTGAACACCAATCCTTCCTTTTCCAGGAGCGGACGAAACTCCGGATTGAATTCGTAACGATGGCGATGACGTTCGCTGATCTCCTCTGCGCCGCCGTAAACATCGCGGACCAGCGAATCCGGCGCGAGTTTACACGGCCATGCGCCGAGACGCATCGTGCCGCCCAACTCTTCGACGTTAACGAGGTCGCGCAACTTGAAAATAATCGGATTCGGAGTTTCCAGATCGAACTCGGTTGAGTCGGCATCCTTGAGTTCACAGACATTTCGCGCGTACTCGATACAAGCCGTTTGCATACCTAAACAGATTCCGAAGTATGGCGTGCGCGATTTGCGCGCGTAACAGATCGCGCGAATCATCCCGGCAACACCGCGTTTGCCGAAGCCGCCCGGAACAAGGATCGCATCGAAGTCGCGCAGACGATCTTCGTAGTCGTCGTCCATCAACTCTTCCGACTCGATCCACTTGACGTCGACGCGCAGATTGTTTGCCACACCGCCGTGCGTCAGAGCTTCACGCAGAGACTTGTATGAATCTTCGAGCTCGACGTATTTTCCGACAATCGCGATCGATGCTTCACCCCCGGACGGTTCACGAATCGTCGCGACAAGGTTTCGCCACTCGGAAAGGTCGACCTGCGGCGCTTTCAGTTCCAGGCCCAACTGCGACACGATCAGATCGTCGAGACCTTGTTCGTGAAACGCGAGCGGAACGTCGTAGATCGTGTCGACGTCCTGAGCACTGATCACGGCAGTCTCTTTCACGTTGCAGAAGAGCGCGATCTTGGCGCGCAGGTCGCGAGACAACGGTTTTTCGGAACGACAGAGAAGAATATCGGGCGCGATACCGATCTCGCGTAGATCGCGCACGGAGTGTTGTGTCGGTTTCGTCTTGAGTTCACCAGCAGCAGCAATGTACGGCACGAGCGTGACGTGAATAAACAGCGCGTTGCCCGCGCCTTCCTCGTTACCCATCTGGCGAATGGCTTCGAGGAACGGTAGTGATTCGATGTCGCCCACGGTGCCGCCGATCTCGACGATGATCACGTCGGGCTTATCATTATCGGCGACCCTGCGAACTGCCTCTTTGATCTCGTTGGTGATGTGGGGAATGACCTGGATCGTCTTGCCGAGATAATCGCCGCGACGCTCTTTCTCGATCACGGAAAGGTATATGCGTCCGGTGGTCCAATTGTTTGCTTGCGAGAGATGTGCGTGAGTGAAGCGTTCGTAATGTCCGAGGTCGAGATCCGTTTCGGCGCCGTCGTCGGTTACAAAAACCTCGCCATGCTGGAACGGCGACATGGTGCCGGGATCGACGTTGATGTACGGATCAAGTTTGATCAGCGCCACTCGCAGGCCGCGGCTTTCGAGCAAACATCCGATCGAAGACGCTGCCAAACCCTTGCCGAGGCTCGAAACGACGCCACCAGTAACGAAGATGTATTTAGGCATCCGGTTCTCCATTGCTTACCTTGTTGTCATCACCAGCCTCCGGAGGATCTCCGGATTCCTGTTCTCCGTTGTAACGCCCCTGCTTTAAATCTTCGATCACTTCAACAGCCTTTTCTTTCGAGGGATCGAGTGCTTTCTGTAGACCAACCAATCCGGCGCTGATCAGTCCGGGTCCTTCCTGTGCTCGTCTTTCAAACTCTTCAACGGAAACATCGTAAGGCTTGGTAAGGCCCCATAAACCAACGAGCCCGCACAAGATCACAAATCCGATAATGGCTAGACCAATCCAGTCGTTCATGCTTCGATGAGTACCCTCACGCGTTCGAGGTCTTCAACTGTGTCGACGCCGGTTGAAGCCGTACACGCTTCGACGACTTTGATCTTTACTCCGTGCTCGAGCGCGCGCAATTGTTCGAGCGCCTCGATCTTCTCGAGTTCGGACTGGGGCCACTTCGTAAATTCGAGCAACACGTCTCGCCGGTAAACATACAGTCCGGTGTGTTTGCGATAAAGCTTGAAATCGTGTCTTTTCGCGGCGTCGCGGGGATATGGTATAGGGGAACGCGAAAAGTAGACAGCATTTTCGTTGCTGTCCAAAACAACTTTCACGAGATCCGGATTGAGCAGGTCGTCGAGCGACTCGATCGGTTCCCACGTCGTGACGATTCCGGCGCCGTTTGGTTTTGCGATCTCACTGCTCATTGCGTCGACGGCGCGTTCGATCGTCGCTGGCGAGATCATGGGTTCGTCACCCTGCACGTTAACAATGATCTGCGCCTCTGGGATTGTTTCTGCAACTTCGGCGACGCGATCAGTTCCGCTCGCGTGATTCGGATCGGTAAGCACTGCTTCGATACCGCTCGACTGAACGGCGTCGATTATCTGTTGACTGTCGGTGGCCACGATAACACGGTCGACATTGCGGGCCGCGCGTGCACGTTCTGCGACCCAGCAAACCATGGGTTTTCCGGCGATTTCGATTAAGGCTTTTCCTGGTAAACGTGTCGAGGCGAGGCGAGCTGGAACGATGGCAACCGTGTGATTCACGGGGCAACAGCATAGCTTGCGGTGATGAGTAGTGTCAACGTTTCGGAGTTCGACCTTTAAAGTAGAGATTTTTCGTCACAAACGGCTTCGGGCGGTGTTCTATTGCTGGAGGTGCACAATGTCAAGAACCCTTTGGAACCGCTATTTCTTTGCCCTGGCTCTGATCACAAGCCTTGCGCTGCTCGTTTGGATCTCAGGCGTGAACGCCCAAACCGCCGTCTCCGGTCAATGGACCGCCTCGCTTTCTAAAGAGGATTCAAAAATCCACGTAAGCTTTGAACGCCGCACCGACAAAGGCGGCAGACACCAGCACGGGGAGAGCTATCAGTTTTCCGATTTTCAGGGTCTGACGCGTGAACAGGCACTCGGGAACGGACCGGTCAGCTTCAGTCTCGTCCGTGAGGCCGGCAGAATCGACTGCGAAGGCACCTTCCAAAACGGAAAAGGCTCGGGCACATTTCGCTTTACGCCGAATGCCGCGTTTATCTCGGCAATGAGAAGCCGTGGTTTCAACTTCGAGAGCTCAAATGACGACTACGAAGGCGCGGAATCAGACCGCCTGTTCGCAGCAACGACATTGAACGTCACGACCGCGCTCGCCGACGACCTCGCGTCCGCAGGTTTCGGTAAACTCCAAACAGAAGATCTCTTCAAGGCAGCCATCTTCAAGATCGATTCGAAGTTTATGCGCGAAATGAAGGCGAGCGGCTTCAACGACCTCGGTATGGAGGAGTTGGTGAAGGCCCGCATCTTCAAGATCGACGCCGACTTCGTGAAAAAAGTCAGCGAGATGGGCTTCGAAAAAGAGCCGTTTGAGAGTCTCGTGAAAATGCAGATCTTCAAAGTGACACCTGAGTTCCTGACCGAAGTGCGGAACGAGGGTTTGACCGATCTCAACATTGAAGACCTCGTGAAACTGCGCATCTTCAAAATCGATGCTGAGTACATTCGCCAGGCAAGAGCTGAAGGTGCACGGATCGACGTCGAGAGTCTCGTTCAGCGTAAGATCGGTGTTGCACGCCGGTAAGTGCACAGACTACACAGATCTGTGTAATCTGTGTTCATGACCGTCTTCAAAAACTATATCGACGGGGAATGGGTCGACAGTAAGTCGGGAAAAACATTCCCCAACATCAATCCCGCCAACACTGAAGAGACCGTCGGTCTCTTTCAGGCTTCAACTGCCGAAGATGTGAGCGAAGCGTGCCGCGCTGCAACAGCGGCGCGCTCCGCGTGGGCCGATCTACCTGCCACGAAACGCGGCGAATACCTTTTCAAGGCTGCCGATCTTCTCGAAAACCGGCTCCAGCAACTCGGCCAGGAGATGACGAGAGAAGAGGGCAAAACCCTGCCCGAAGCAATCGGCGAGGCGAAGCGCGCGATCAACATCTTCCGCTACTTTGGCGGTGAGGGCTCGAGACAGTTTACTTACCAGGTCCCATCAGAGCGTGAGAACGTGCTCTGTTACACGATACGGAAACCGCTCGGAACGGTAGCGCTGATAACGCCGTGGAACTTTCCGATCGCGATTCCCGCCTGGAAGATCGCGCCCGCGCTGATCGCCGGAAACACTGTCGTGATCAAACCAGCATCGCTCGCGCCGCTCAGCTCATTCAGGTTGATCGAAGCACTTCATGAAGCGGGAATACCACGCGGCGTGATCAACTACGTCACAGGCAGCGGCGGATCAGCCGGCGACGCGCTCACCAGCAATCCTGAGATCAAGGCAGTGTCGTTCACTGGTTCTACTTCCGTCGGTACGGCGCTTTACAAGAAAGTCTCGGAACGAAGAATTCGCGTGCAGCTCGAGATGGGCGGGAAAAACCCGACCATCGTGCTGGGTGATGCAGACCTCGATTACGCGGCTGACATTCTGATTAACGGCGCATTCTTTTCGACGGGACAGAAGTGTACGGCCTGTAGTCGAGCGATCATCGAGCGGCCAGTCTATGAAGCTCTTGTGGAGAAGCTGGTCGAGAAAACGCGCAAACTGAAGGTCGGTAACGGACTCGATCCGTCGGTGCAGATCGGGCCGGCGGTAGATGAAGATCAACTGAAGACAGACCTCGAGTACATCGAGATTGCTAAAAAAGAGGGAGCGCAGTTGTTGGTCGGAGGAAACCGTCTGACTGGCGACGGCTACGACAAAGGGTATTTCATCGAGCCGACGATCTTCAGCGGTGTAAGTTCTACGATGCGCGTCGCGCAGGAGGAAGTGTTTGGTCCAGTGCTGGCGCTGATGGTCGCTGAAGATTTTGAAGATGCGATGCGGATCGCGAACGACGTGCGCTTTGGTCTTTCAGCTTCGATCGTCTCGAAGGACCTGACGCGCGTGCATCAGTTCATCAATCGCATCGAGGCGGGATTGATTACCGTGAATCTTCCGACCGCGGGTGTTGAGTATCAACTGCCTTTCGGTGGAACAAAGGAATCGAGTTACGGCATGCGCGAACAAGGACCACAGGCTCTGGATTTTTATTCCGAATCCCGCACAGTGTATCTGAAATACACTCAATGATCCTTTTGTTTGTTCCTTATGTGCCTTTTTGTGGCCTCACTCGGTAGACGCATCGATGATCGCCGCTGATGATGTGCTCCGCTCGCTCGATGGCGACTCCTGGTCCAAGCACCGATCGAAATAGCTCCAACTCCGTCGCACAAAAACCCTGACACGCATTCGCCGCAGCACAGATCGGACAGTGGTTTTCGATCAACAGGAAACTTCCCTCACCCTCAGCCCTGACCTCGGCCATGTAACCTTCTTCAGTCCGGACCTTCGCGAGCTCCTGAAGTTTCTTCTGCAACGGATCGCCGGGTTTGATTCGCTTTCCATAGTCGACGCGTTGGCGCGCGCAACGTGACGTCAGCACACGCTCGATACCCTCGTCGCCGAAGGCGTCCTTCACGGAGTCGATCAGCGCCACGCTCAGCTCGGCATACGCCTCGGGAAACAGTCGATCGGCTTCGCGCGTCAGCCGCCAGAACTTCGCCGGCCGGCCGATGGGCACCGGCCGCTCTTCCGCTGTCACCAGGCCCTCGCGCTGCAACACGTACAGGTGTTGCCTGACCGCCATCGCCGTCAGCCCGAGGCGCTCGGCAAGCTGCGCCGAGCCGCTCGGACCCTCAGTTTTCAGGAGTTTTGTGATGGCGCGTCGAGTCTTTCGCTCGCCCGGCGCCTGCGTTTTAGCGCTCATAACAGTATTTCTAAAGAATTCTCTTTACAAAGTCAATGCTCGGTGGTAGGCTTCTACTTACTAAAGGCTTTTCTTTAGAAAGTAGGGTGATCGAAATGTCAGAATCTTTTTCAGGGTTGCGAGTCGCGATAACGGGAGGCACGTCCGGACTGGGGCTCGCGCTCGTCCGCGAACTCATGAGCAGAGGCGCTCGTGTCGCCTTCGTTGCACGCACGCGCGAGCGTGTCGAGCAGGTGGCGCATGAGAATCCCGGCACGCACGGCATCGTCGGCGATGTCTCTGCAAAGAACGATATTTACCCGATGGCGATTCAGATCACAGGCGAGTTGGGTGGTCTGGATGTGCTCATCAACAATGCTTCCGATCTCGGACCAACTCCACTGCGGATGCTCTCTGACACTGAGTGTGAAGATCTCGAGCACGTGTTTGCCACGAATGTTTTTGGTCCGTTCCGGCTGACGAAGGCGCTGATGGGCGCTTTAGCAGCTTCCGCACGCGAGGGCAGTGGCGGCGTCGTGCTCAACATCACGAGCGATGCGGCGCTCAATGCTTACCCGGGCTGGGGCGCATACGGTTCGAGCAAGGCGGCGCTTCATCACCTGAGTCGCGTTTGGAATGAAGAGCACGCAGGTGAGGGCGTGCGATTTCTTTCGCTCGATCCCGGCGACATGGACACGCCGATGCACGCCGCCGCAATTCCTGACGCAGATCCAGCCACGCTCAAACGTCCCGAGCAATCTGCGCGTGAACTTGCAGACGCGATCGAAGCAGTTTTGCCACAGATCGTACAGATGGTCTGAAGGAGTAGAGTCATGATTGCCGCCGATGTTGCGGTACAGCGTCCACCCGACGCAAAACTTCTCGTAGTCGATTCAGCGCGAAACCTGATTCACGTCCCACGCACTGCGTTCGTCGATTTTCTCCGTCCGAACGACGTCGTCATCGCAAACGACGCCGCCACGCTTCCTTCCAGTCTTTATGGCGTGCATCAACAAACTGGAAAGCCGATCGAGGTGCGGTTAGCCGGAAGATCTTCAATGGATCCTTCGGACATCAAACGCTTCAGCGCGGTCGTTTTCGGCGAAGGCGACTTTCACATGCGCACCGAAGACCGTCCTTTGCCTCCGCGTTTGAACAGCGGCGACACGCTGTTGCTTGGTCCACTGCACGCGACGGTCGAACGATTACTGGGCCATCCGCGACTCGTATCACTTCTCTTCTCCGGTACACCCGACGAAATCTGGGCGGGCCTCGCATATTACGGCAAGCCGATCCAGTATTCACACATGCAGAGCTCGCTCGAGCTCTGGGACGTTTGGACCAGAATCGCCGGACCACCCGTCGCCTTCGAACCACCTTCGGCAGGCTTTGTGCTCGACTGGCACATACTCAGCGCGATTCGCGAACACGGGGCGACCTTCGCTACGATCACTCACGCCGCGGGCATTTCGTCGACTGGCGATGAAGATCTCGATCGACTACTTCCGTTCGACGAGCCCTATCGCATTCCAGCGATCACGGCGAGAGCCGTTGAAACGGCACGGCAGCACGGCGGGCGCGTGATCGCAGTCGGAACGACAGTCGTGCGTGCGCTTGAAGATGCCGCGACAGAAGACGGTCACCTGCGTGCAGGCGAGGGACTCGCAAAAGGGCGCATTGGTCCAACGACGCACTTGCGAGTCGTCGATGCAATTCTCTCAGGCACACACGAACCCGGCACCAGCCACTACGAACTGCTGCGCGCATTCCTCGAAGACTCGACTCTCCAACGCGCCACGGAAGAGCTGGATAATCACCAATATCGCACACACGAGTTCGGCGACTCAGTCTTAATCCTGTAAATCCGTGTTAACAGGATTTGCATGATTTACAAGATTCACAGGATACTAAGCGCCTATGAATCTACCCCTTGGTCGAGCCACCCTTGCTCTAATCGTTTCTCTTCTAATCACAGCTTCTGTTCCGGCCCAATCGCCCGTACTCGAACAGAACGTGCGCGCCGAGCTGAATTTTCTCGCCAGCGATGCAATGCAAGGTCGCGGGAGTGGAACCACCTACGAACGAATCGCGGCTGAATATGTCGGCTCGCAGTTTCGTCAATTCGGCCTCGAACCCGGTGGCGATGCTGACGCGAATGGCAACAAAGGATTCGTCCAGCGTGTCGCGCTCGAATCAGCCAGGGTTGTTGAAACATGGAACGTAATCGGCATCCTGCGTGGCTCGGACCCGGCCGCGGCGACGGAAGCAATCGTGTTGAGTGCGCACCTGGACCACCTCGGCGTCAGCGACACGCTTGCGGGTGACAAGATCTTCAACGGTGCTGATGACGACGCCTCAGGCTGCGTGGCTGTTCTGGAATTGGCGCGAGCGCTCGCGGCGGGAAAACGGCCGCGCCGCACGATCTATTTCGTCGGTTTCGGAAGCGAAGAGAGAGGCGGCTACGGCTCGAGATACTTCCGCGATAATCCGCCGGTCCCGCTCACTCAAATCGTCGCCAATCTGAATTTTGAAATGCTCGGTAGACCCGATCCAAAGGTTGGTGCCGACAAAGTGTGGCTAACTGGTTATGAACGATCGAACCTTGGACCAGAGCTCGCGAAACAGGGAGCAGCACTGGTTGCCGATCCGCATCCCGAGCAACACTTCTTTCAGCGCTCCGACAACTATAGTTTCGCTCTGCGCGGCGTGATCGCGCAGACCGTTTCCAGTTTTGGCTTACACACCGATTATCATCGTGTTACGGACGAGGTATCGAAGGTCGATTTTCCTTTCATGACGCGCGCGATTAATTCGATGGTGAAGCCAATTCAATGGCTCGCTGATTCGACGTTCCGTCCCGAATGGCTGCCGGGTCAGGCGCCTACACGTAACTGACATGAAACCGAAGTTCTTCAGCACACCCGCCGAGCTTCGCAAGTGGCTCGAGCAGAACCACGACAAAGCAAGCGAATTGATGATCGGCTTCCACAAGAAGTCTTCGGGCAAGAAAAGCATCACTTATCCTGAAGCGCTGGATGAGGCTTTGTGTTTCGGCTGGATCGACGGCGTGCGCAGGAAGTTAGACGAGACGAGTTATGTGCAACGCTTCACGCCGCGAAAGCCACGGAGCATCTGGAGCCTGGTAAATGTCGGGCACGTCGAGCGGCTGAAGAAAGAGGGACGAATGCATGCGCCGGGACTCGCAGCGTATGAGCGCCGCACGCCGGAGCGCACCGGGATTTATTCGTTTGAGAACAGACCGAAACAACTCTCGCCGGCTTTCGAGAAGAGATTTCGTCAGAACAAAAAGGCGTGGAAGTTTTTTGAAGAGCAGCCTACTTACTATAAAAACCTCGTCATCTTTCGGACGATGAGCGCGAAGAAAGAGGAAACGAGGATTCGCCGGCTCGAACAACTGATCGAATGCTCGGCGGAGGGACGGCGACTGTAGCCACAAAAAGGCACAAAGAGGACACAAACGATAATCCGATGCCTGATCTGCTTGTGAATCTGATCAAGTTGCCCGCGCTGGAGGAGTCGAATGACTTTGTCGTTCGGCGTGCACAGCCGTTTGAGGTTTCTGCGGTGCGCAGTTTTGTTGCGAGGAATTTTTCGGAGAGTTGGGCCGATGAGATGTCGGTCGGGTTTGCCAGGCAGCCCATCTCTGTTTACATAGCCACTATCGAGCGGGAGATCGTCGGGTTTTCCGCGTACGAATGTACACGCCGCGGTTTCTTTGGGCCAACGGGCGTCATCGACGGCGTGCGCGGGAAAGGCATCGGAAAAGCACTGCTGCTCGCTTCGCTCTGGGGACTGCGGGAGATGGGGTACGTCTATGGAATCATCGGCGCCGCTGGACCGGTGCATTTTTATCAGAAGACGGTTGGAGCAATTATCATTCCCGGCAGCGAACCCGGAATCTATGTCGATCAGCTAAAGAGATGACGGTTCCACCTGGACCAAAAGGGTCGCTGATCATGGGCGTGATGCGGGAGTTTAATCGCGATACGCTCGGGTTTGTTACGCGCTGTAAAGATTTTGGCGACGTTGTTCACACCAGGTTCTTGTACGTTCACGCTTACTTTCTTTACAACCCTGCCGACATCGAATCGCTCCTGACGACCAACGCGAAAAGCTACCGCAAAGCACAGTCGCTTCGCTCGCCGTTCTTTCATCGTCTGGTTGGGAACGGCCTGGTGACGAGCGAAGGTGATTTCTGGAGACGCCAGCGACGCCTGGCCCAACCTGCATTTCATCGTCAGCGAATCAGCTCGTACGGCGACGTGATGGTCCAGTACGCGGAGCGGGCCATCGCGGGATGGAAGCACGGCGAACGCCGTGACGTCGCGCGCGATATGACGCGCCTCACGCTGGAGATCGTCGTCAAGACACTCTTCAATTCGGACGTTTCGAACGACGCCGATCATATCGGTCAGATACTCTCGAGCCTCGTAAAACCGTTTGCGTCGCAGGCGACATTGAAATGGATTCTCGACAATCGCCTGCCGACACCCGGTCATCGCAGGTACTTCAACGCCGTCAGCGAAATCGATCGCATCGTGTTTCGCATCATCGCTGAGCGGCGTGCGAGTGGTTACGACGAAGGCGATCTGCTGTCGATGCTGCTTCAGGCGCAGGACGACGATGGCACGCAGATGAGCGACGCGCAGTTACGTGACGAAGTGATGACGTTGTTTCTGGCGGGTCATGAAACGACGGCGCTGGCGTTGTCGTGGAGTTGGTACCTGCTGGCAACACACCCGGAGGCGGAGCAAAAGTTTCACGCAGAACTCGACGAAGTGCTCGGCGGGAGAGCGCCGACTGTTTCGGATCTGCCGAGGCTGAAGTACACGGAGATGATCGCGAAAGAATCGATGCGATTGTATCCACCCGCGTACGCGGTCGGACGAGAGGCGCTTGAAGAGACGGAGGTTGGCGGTTATCGCGTGCCGAAGGGAACGCAGCTCTTCGCGTTTCAGTGGGTGACGCAACGCGATCCGCGTTACTTCGACGAGCCGGATGCGTTCAAGCCCGAGCGTTGGAATGGGGAGACTGGCGACCAGGTGCCGAAGTATGCTTACTTCCCTTTTGGCGGCGGCCCGCGACAGTGTATCGGAAACTATTTTGCGATGATGGAGATCGTGTTGTTGTTGGCGACCATCGGTCAGCGCTTTCGGTTTACGCTGGATCCGAACTACACGGTTGAGGTGCTACCGGTTCTATCTCTGCGTCCAAAGAATGGCATCAAGGTCATCACAGAAACGCGGATTTAACGGATTGCCTGCACGATTTTTCCCCAGTCTTCAAGCGTCAAAGTCTCTGCTCGCCGTTGCAACTCGACGTTTGCTTTGCACAAAACAATGCTCGCGCCGCCATTGCGCTTCAACAGTTCCTGCAAGCGACCAGGCGCATGACGCAAGTTGTTCAGAATCGTCTTCCTTTTCTGCGCAAAGCCCGCACTCACGACCTCCCATAACAAGCTTTCATCCGTAATTTCCGCGTTAATCCGCGCTCTAAATTTCAACCGCATCACGCTGCTCCAAACCTTCGGCGGCGGTCGAAACGCTCCAGGCGCGACGTCAAAAAGTTTCTCGGCCTCACAATAAGCTTCAACCAGCACCGAGATAAAACCACGATCACTCGTCCCAGCCGGCGCCAACACGCGCTCGACGACCTCGCGTTGCAGCATCAACACCATCTCCTCGATACACCCACGCTGCGCGATGAGTCTTTGCAGGATCGCTGTCGAGATGTTGTAGGGTAGATTTGCGACGAGTCTCGCGCGGCTCGCCGGCAGGATCTCTTTACAGAAATCCACTGTCAACGCATCCGCCATCACGAGCTTGAAATTGGCGAAGCCACCGAAACGTTCCTGCAACAGCGGCTCGAGCTTCCTGTCAAATTCAACTGCAACTAGATGGCCCGCACTCTCCATCAACTCCGACGTAAGCGCACCAGTGCCCGGCCCGATCTCGACGATCGTTTCATTATTTTTTGGTGCGAGTGCTTGGATTATGCGCTGAATCGTGCGCCGGTCTCTGAGGAAATGTTGGCCCAGGCGCCTGGAAGGATAAGGTTCTTCTAATCCGCCGGTCATTTGTGTGGCGGGTAGCCGGTGACTTCGATGTCTTTGCCGCGCTGCTTCACCGTGACGTTTTCGAGTTCCAGCGCTTCCGACATCATCTCAACACCCCTCCCGCCAACAGCGCTCGGCGCATCAGCGCCGCCGACTATCTTTGGCGCGATGAAAAACGTCACTTTGTTTACCAGACCCGCATCCACAAACTCGCCTGCAACAGTTGCACCGCCTTCAACCAGCACGCTCTGAATCGAACGGCTGCCGAGTTCTTTCAACAGTGCACGCAAATCGGACTCACTGAACAGAATCACGGGTACTTCAGAAGCAGTGGTGGCTAATTGGGAATCAGGAGAAAGAGCATCAGCTAGTACCACACGAACCAGGGGACGTCGTCGCGGCAAACCTGATCGATCGGTCAACAGCGGATCGTCAGTC
>DATNCH010000075.1:0-9517 GCA_035571655.1 Pyrinomonadaceae bacterium | reverse complement strand
TCACGGAAAACTGTTGAAGCTGCCGGACGAGGTCGAGGTTTATCCAGCACACGGCGCCGGATCGATGTGCGGAAAAAACATGTCGAAAGAAACGTCATCCACGATCGGCGAGCAGCGCAAGTTCAACTACGCGCTGAAGCCGATGAGCAAAGACGAATTTGTGACGATGATGACCGCCGACCTTCCCGAGGCACCTGTCTACTTTCCAAAAGACGCCGAGATCAATCGTTCCGGCGCGCGTGGACTTTCCGAGTTGCAACCGCCGGCAGCTCTCTCGCCGCAACAAGTCCGTGAACTGCACGACGACGGACACATTCTGCTCGACATACGATCGGCCGCAGACTTCGGCGCGGGTCACGTTCCCGGCTCGATGAACATCGGACTGGGCGGACAGTTTGCGATCTGGGCCGGCAGCTTGATTCCGTTGAACGCCACGATCGTCGTCATCGCCGACACGTCAGCGCAGGTTGATGAGTCGGTTGTTCGTCTCGCACGCGTCGGAATCGAGAACGTCAAAGGCTTCCTGGAAGGCGGTGTTGAAAGCTGGCGCGCGGCCGGTTTTCCGGTTGGTGCGATCGAGCAGGTCACGGTGGCCCAGTTGAAAGAACAGATGGCCAACGGCGATTTGCAAATCGTGGATGTGCGACGTCCGGGCGAATACGTCAATGGACACGTGCCACGCGCGCTCAATGCGCCGCTCGCAAGTCTCGACAAGAGTCTTGGTCCATTGCCACTGAAGAAAGACAAGTTAACAGCCGTCATCTGCGCGGGCGGGTATCGATCCAGTGCCGCGGCGAGCTTGTTAGAGAAACAGGGCTTTTCCAACCTCCTCAACGTCTCCGGTGGAACAGGCGCATGGATTAACGCCGGCTATCCCGTAGAATAATCCGACATGTTCGCGGGAAGACACGGAGACGGGGAGACACGGAGACGCGGAAAATATCGCCGTGTCCCCGTGTCTCCTCGTCTCCGTGTCTTCCCCTCTTCAGAGATACGCCACTAGGGGTGTTGTTATCGATCCGCTTACGTTCAAAATCCTTATTGCGGTCGCCATCATCGTAGTTGCTGCCCTTCATGGCTACGGCGCGGCGTGGCTCGCAATCTGGATGCTTTTTCATCCGTACAAGCCCGTCAAGGTTTTTGGTATCACCGTCTGGCCGCAGGGGATGATTCCTCGTCACCGCGAAAAGCTGGCCCAATCGATCGGCAACGCCGTCGGCAACGAACTCGTTTCACAACAGACCGTTTTCGACGCGTTGTTTGAAACAAGTTTCTTTCAACGCAAGGTGGAAGAGTTTGTCGGAACGTACACGAACGATCTGCTCGCGCGCGTGTACCCGTCGTTTATCGATGCGCTGCCGTCACAGGCGCGCGCGCCGATTCTCGACACGATTTCGGCGCTCCAGTATCGACTGGCCGAGTACATCGCCGACATGTTAAAGAGCGAGGAAACGGCGCATGCAATCGAGCACTTCGTCGATAAACAGGTAGACGAGTTGCTCGAGCGTCGCGTGGGGGAGATGGTCAGCGACAAATCACTCGATCGCGCGCTCGAGTTCGTCGAACAGAATGTGCGCCGGCTGATCGCGGCAGAAGGTTTCGAAACGAAGGTGCACGACTTTGTGTCCGGACGTCTCGATGAACTGGCCCACAGCGAAGCGACGCTGGCAGAGACGTTCACCACCGAGACAGTTGCATTTATAAAAGATCGCATCGATCAACAGGTGCCGCCGATCGTTCATCACCTCGCCGAGATCGCGACGAGTCAAACGACGCGGAAACAGATCGGTGGTTTGATCAAAAAGGAAGTCGACGAGTATTACGAACAACTCTCGCTATTCAAAAAGATCTTCATCTCTCGCGAACGCATCCACCGCGAAGTCGACGAGCTCGTCAACAAGACGCTGCCGAAGCGCGTTGAAGAATATTTGCGTGGACCAGCGTTCGAACAGGAAGCTGAGACGTTCCTGAATGCGACGATCGACAACGTGTTGTCGCGTCCGTTGGACGAGCTGATCGGACAATTCGATGCGATCAGATTTGGCGACTTGAAGTCGCAGATCAGTAACCGCTTGATCGAGATTGTTCGCAGCGAAGCGCTGTCGACTTCAATATCGATTCAATTCTCCGACGCAGTCGATCGTCTGCGCCCGCAAACGCTCGGCGAAGTGCTGCAACAGCTCGATTCAAACAGCGCCACGCAAGCGAAAGGCCTGTTAACCAGGAGTCTTTTGAGCCTGCTCTCGCGTGACGACACCGCGCGCACGATCAACGCGATCCTGAGCGCACAGATAGAACGACTGCTGATCGCGCCGATTGGGCGCCTTGGCGATCACGTTTCGCGGGGTGCGATGGAACGCGCGAGTTCGGCGTTGGTCGAGCAAATTACCGAAGTGGCGCGCGAACGTTTGCCGTTCGCGATCGCGGAATTTGACGTCGGCGGGCTGGTGCGGAAGAAGGTATCGGACTATCCTTTGGCGAAACTGGAAGAGCTGGTACTTTCGGTCGCCCAGCAACACCTCAAGACGATCGAGCTATTCGGCGCAATAATTGGTTTTTTCATCGGCGTTGGCCAGGCCATCTACTTTTGGCTCACATACGTCCCGGGACGATAATTAGCCGCGGATAACGCGGATGAAACGAATCAGAAGAAAAATCGTAAACCTCTCGGACTGCCATCAATGGAGGATTCCTAAATGTATTGCGCAAACTGCGGCACGCCCCTCACGCAGGGCCTGAGCTACTGTAACCGCTGCGGCACCAGCTTAAAAGAACGCTCGCAAACAAACACCGGGGCGATCAGCGCCTTTCTCACGGCGATCACGTTGCTCGGCGTCGGTGGCCTGGGAATCATGCTCGCGGGAGCGCTGATATTGCGACGAGGGGCCAACCTGAGCCAGGAGCTGATCGGCTTTTTCATGCTGTTCACGTTTCTGATCATCAGCGTTACGGAGTTCATGCTGGTTAAAAACCTTTCGAAGCTTACCGGCTCGCGTGAACGGCCCAAATACCTGCCGCAGCCCATAACGCAGGATCTGCGGCTGCCGCAGGCGACTCCGCTTGGCGAACCCGTTCCAAGCGTCACTGAAAACACCACGCGCACGCTGGAGTACGCACGGCGCGAACACAGCTAGGAGGAATTATCGATGAGAAAATTTGCGGTGCTATTCTTAATCGTGCCTTTCGTGGTATCGGCCTGCCATCATGGAATGCTCAGCCAGGTCAGAGGTTCCGGTAAGCGCATCTCGGAAAAACGTCAGGTACCGGCGTTCACGTCGATCGAAACCAACGGCTCGTTCGTGGTTACGATTACGTGTCAAAAAGATCCGAGCCTGGAAGTCGAAGGCGACGATAACGTTCTCCAATTGATCACCACCGAAGTGAAGAACAACGTGTTGCACCTGAAAAACAGCAAGGGCTACTCGGTCAGCGAGCCGGTTAAGTTCAAGATCACAGTTCCGACCCTCGAGGGTCTTACGGTCTCCGGCGCCGGCAAGGTTGACGTCAAAGAGATGAAGAGCGACACGTTTGCGATCGATTCGGAGGGCGCTCCATACATCACCGTCGGCGGCGACACCAAAAACCTCAAAGTTAATTCGAACGGCGCAGGCAAGATCGACACTTACAATCTCCGCGCATCAAAAGGAACCGTCGAGTGCAACGGCGCTACAATCGTCGATCTCTTCGTCGCGGACGAACTGGATGTAAAAGTCAACGGTCCTTCAACCGTCACTTACAAAGGCGATCCGGTTGTCAACAAAAACATCAACGGACCCGGAAGAGTTGAGCGCCGCGCGAGCCAGGGCGCTTGATGGTCCAGCCGCAGATCTACGCAGATGAACGCAGATTGATCTGCGTTCATCTGCGTAAATCTGCGGCTGGATTTGACATTAGCATCAGTAATCAATAACTATTTGCGCATCATCGAAAGGAGCTTACGTCCCCAATGACCTACGTAGTTGTGGAATTATGCGTCGATTGCAAGTACACCGACTGCGCAGCCGTTTGTCCTGTTGAAGCTTTTCATGAGTTGACCGATCGTCTTTACATAAATGCAGACACTTGCATCGATTGCGATGCGTGTGTTCCCGAATGTCCGGTCGAAGCGATTTTTGCCGACACAAATGTTCCCGAGAACTACGCTCATTGGACCCAGATCAATATCGACGAAGCTCCGAAGTATCCGATCATAAGTCAGAAAATCCCTGCGCTTCATGGACCGACCTGTACCGGGCCGGAAGAGTGACCGCAGAGTAAGTAGTTTGATCCCAGCGTTATTCCTCATTCTGATCCTCGGAGGATCTGCTTTCGCTCAGTCCGGCCGGCGGACCAAGCCAGCCCCTACTCCGCTTCCGCCGCCGGAAGTAAAACCATCGCCGTCTCCCACACCATCGCTGCCGCCGAAAGCAAACGTCACTGCCGAAAAGGACCAGGACTATCGCTGCACCGCAGACGGCACGCTCACACTTATTCTCGACCACGGCGAGGTCGCAGGTTTTACACCAAAGGAAGTCGACACAAAAGCGGAAATCACAGCCAGACCAGAGCCTCGCTACACGCGCGAAGCTCGCAAGCTGGGCGTCCAGGGAGTCGTAACTCTGAAAGTGCTGCTTGCCGCAGACGCAAAGATCGATCGAGTCAGAGTTGTCAGGCGACTGCCTTATGGTCTGACGGAAAACGCGATCCTGGCTGCTTGTGAGATCAAGTTTAAGCCCGCGATGAAGGCCGGCAAGGAGGTGTCGCAATGGACAACGGTCCAATACGGCTTCCTCCTCGCAAACTCCTCCATCTTTGGGCCCTGAGATTGGACCATTGAATTATGAAGCGTTTTGTTTTTCCCGTCGCGCTATGCCTTTGTCTCCTCGCCGTAATTTCCAATCACACGATAGTAGCTGCGAAAGACACGTGGCTCAGTGTTCGGACCAAAAACTTTTTCCTGGTCGGCAATGCTAACGAAAAAGAGATCAAGCGCGTTGGGCTCAAGCTCGAACAGTTTCGGGAAGTCTTTACCCGGCTGTTTCCGAACATGAAGTTCAACACGCCTGTCCCGACGACCGTTGTCGTGTTCAAGAGCAAAAGCTCTTACGCGCCGTTTGGTCCGAGAGCCGATACGGCCGGTTACTTCCAGTCAGGACCTGACGTCAACTACATCGCACTAACCACCGAAGACACCGCGGACGATCCTTTCGCCCTGATCTTTCACGAGTACACGCATCTGCTCGTCAATAATACTCTCACCAGCGCGCCACTCTGGTTCAACGAAGGACTCGCGGAGTACTACAGCACTTTCACGATCAGCGACGATCAAAAGATCGTGCTCGGCAGCCCCATCAGCAATCACGTCTTCCTGCTGCGAGAAAGCAAGATGCTGCCGTTGACCACTCTGTTCCAGGTGGACTACAGGTCGCCACACTACAATGAAAGAAGCAAGACGAGCATCTTCTATGCGGAATCGTGGGCGCTGATGCACCACTTGATCATCGGCAAAGCGGGACGGAACGAACAGTTGGGCAAGTTTATCGACCTGCTCAACCGCCAGGTGCCGTTGGAGCGCGCGTTCCAGGACGCCTTCGGAACGACTTTCGAGGCGATGGAGAAAGACTTGCGCAATTACGTCAAGCAGGATCGCTACAACATAATCAGAGGTAACCTCGCACAAAAGATCGAGCTTGATGCGACTGTCGAAACGAAGCCGTTAACCGAAGCCGAGAGCCAGGCGTATCTTGGTGATCTGCTGCTTCATAGTAATCGCAAAGAGGCCTACACCTACCTGGAGAAGGCATTGAAACTCGACCCGGATCTTCCGATGGCCCACGCATCGCTCGGCATGGCCTATTTTCGTGAAGGCAAGGTGAAGGAGGCGCGTGCGAGCCTCGAACGCGCGGTCAGTGCGAACTCTCAGAATTACCTCGCGCATTATTATTACGCGTTTACCCTGAGTCGCTCGAATCCTGATGAAGGACCGACGAATGACGTGTACCCGCCGGAGCTCGCGGCGAAGATTCGCGAGCATTTACAAAAGGCAATCGCGCTTCGTCCTGACTTTCCGGAGTCGTACAACCTGCTCGCGTTTGTGAACCTTGTGACCGGAAAGGACATCGACGAAACGATCGCGGCGCTGAAGCGCGTCTTGATTACGACGCCCGGCCAACCCAACCTCAAATACATGTTGGGCCAACTCTACCTGCACCAGAGCGAATACAAGAGCGCGCGCGAGATGCTCGAACAGGTTGCACAGTTGAATGCTGACGAACAAACTCGGCGTCAAGCGGAAAATCTCGTAGATCAGATTCGCATGGTGGAAGAGCAGAAGGCGCGAGCTGAAGCGAGAGGTTCCAGTGGTCAACCGTCGATAGTGACGGTTGAGATGGAGACGAAGAAAGAGGAGCAGCCACAGGATCCTTCGCAGCCGCTGCGTGAAGTACTGAGAAAGCCCGCGGCGGGTGAGACGCAGTTGCAGGCCACGCTCGTCAGGATCGATTGCGATGCGAAGGGGCTCGTGTTTGTCGTGCAGACGCCGGCGGGATTATTGCGACTCAAGACGGCGAGTTTCGAAGACATCGAACTCACGACTTACGATCCGAAGATCCAGGGCGACATCACGTGTGGCGCAAGAACCGCCGTGGTCGTGGTCTGTTACACTCCGAACGCAGACAAGCGCCTCAAGATCGATGGGACATTGAAGTCGATCGAGTTTGTCCCCGCGGATTTCAAACTCAAGCCGTAGAGTGCCACGGATTAAATCCAGTTTCAGATACCCTCCGTATATTCCACGAGTTCTAAAATTTAGTTCCAACAAGGAAGGTAATACCGTGAAAAAGTTATTCGTCATGGTGCTGCTTGCCGTGGCAGCGATCACATTTGCGAGCCGACAAGCTCAGGCTCAGATGAATTCAATGGACGAGAATCCGATGGTTGGCGGCGCCGCGATGTTTAAGTCAAAAGACATCGTCGACAACGCCGTCAACTCTGCGGACCACACAACGCTCGTGGCGGCAGTGAAAGCCGCGGGGCTCGTGGAAACATTGAAGAGCAAGGGGCCGTTCACCGTGTTCGCGCCGGTGAACTCTGCGTTCGACAAGCTGCCGGCGGGCACAGTCGAAACACTGCTGAAACCCGAGAACAAAGGAATGCTGACAAGCATCCTGACGTATCACGTGCTTTCAGGAAGGTTTGACTCGAACGCTCTGGCGAAGAAGATCAAGGCGGGACATGGAAAAGCGTGGTTGAAAACCGTCAACGGCGGCACACTGACCGCGTGGATGGATGGGAATACGATCGTGTTGACTGATGAAAAAGGTGGACAGTCGCGAGTTACGATCGCAAATGTCTATCAATCAAACGGTGTGATACACGTCGTCGATAGCGTACTGCTCCCGAAGTAAAAAGACGCGGAGACGGGGAGACACGGAGACGGGGTGATAGATCCCCGTGTCTCCGCGTCTCCCTGTCTCCGCGTCTTCCTGTCTACTTCTGCTGCTGGCCTTCCGTCGCGATGTTCTTTCGAGAGCCGTTAAGTTGTTTCATCAACTCCTCAACCGCAGCCTCGAGTTGTCGATCGCGTCCCGCGAGCGTGTCTTCGGGTTTGTTATCGACGAGCAGGTCCGGCTGCACGCCGTAGTTTTCCATGTTCGTGTGTTTCTGATCGGCGAGAAACACGCCGACGCCCGGTGTGCGAACAGTTGAACCATCGATCAAGCTGTAGCTTCCCGTGCCGATCACGGCTCCCATCGTCGGAGTACCAACAACCTTCCCCAATCCAAGCGCACGGAACCCCGCCGGAAACATTTCGGCGTTCGAAGCTGAGCGCCAGTTTTGCAGAACGACCTTCGGTCCGAAGAATCCCGCAAACGGACGGCCCGTCGCTTCAGTGCCGCGCGGTTGCCAAACCTGATACTGGCGTTGGACCAGGATCGCGAGCAACTCCTGTTCGATGTTGCCGCCGCCATTCCAGCGCTGATCGATCACCATCGCTTCCTTGTTGCGAAACTCGCGAAGCTCTTTCTCAAACTTTCGCAGCGAAGGTGGATTCATTGCCTGGATGTGCAGGTAGCCGATACGTCCGCCCGAAAGCTCGTCGACTTTCTTCCTGCGCTCTTTGACCCACCGGTCATAGCGCAGCTGCGTGTAAACCTGCGTCGAAACGGCCTGAATTCTCGACTGCCAGGCGCCGTCCTCCGACGCTTTATCGTTGAACGTAACGGTGACCTTGCGATTGAGCGGGTTGTTCAGAAGCGCCCAGTAATCGTCACCGGCTTTCACCTGCTTGCCGTCGATCGCGATCAGGTAGTCGCCGTTCTTGACGCGTACCCAGTCTTTATCGGCTGGCCCATCTTCATAGACGTGAGTGACGCGATAACGTCCGGCGGCAGCGTCAGGCTCGAGCTCGATGCCGAGGTGTAACGTAGAAACACGATCGCCGCCTGCTCCACGCGGCGGCGGCGGCGCCGCGCCTGTGTGCGAAGCATTCAACTCACCAATCATCTCGTTGATGATGTTGAGCAACTCCTGACGATCGCCGACGTAATCGACGAGCGGCCGATACTTCGCGCGCATCGCGTCCCAATCCATGCCGTGCATCTTCGGATCGTAGAAACGATACTTCATCGTTCGCCAGCCATCGTCGAACATCTCGGACCACTCGGCAGGACGATCGACGCGCACACGAACGTTGAAATTGATCCGGCGTCTGGTTGCTTCACGCGCAGGGGCCGCTGCCGCTGCTGCTGCTGCTGCACCTGCTCCTGCCGCTGCGGTTGGTGGCAGAGGTATCGAATAGATGCTGTCGCGTTCGCTGAAGAAAACGGTCCGTCCATCGCGCGAAACGTGCAAGTCTGAAAATCCGCCACCAAAACCACCACCGCCGCCTGGGCCACCTTCACCTTCAGCCGGCGGTTGGCCGGCAGTGATTCTGGTCAACCGTTTGCCATCTTCGCCGATCGCATAAAGCACCGGAATGTTCGCCGGCCCTGCGGGTTCAGTCGTGACGAAAACGACCGTGCGGCTGTTGGGCGTGATGGTGTAGTCGAAAATCGGAAAGGGCATGCGCGTGATCTGGCGGACGCGTCGCTTCAAACCATCAAAGTCCACCTTGATCTCTCTTGGTGGACGATTGGCTGGTGGTCCCCGACGTACTACGGGAGGTGCACCTTCGGCACCTTCCTCGGGCATCGCTGCGGCAGGTGTTTCAGGTTCGCGTTCTTCCGCGTCGTCAGGATCTTTGTCCAGTCGCTCCAACCACACTGAGTAGATCTGAGCGGAGGTTGGTGCATTTCCCTGCCCGGCTTCGGTACGTTGGAAAAACAGCTTGCGGCCGTCCGGCGAAAAATGCGGATTGCCCTCGTTGTAAGAATCAAACGTGACGCGGTGTGGATCCTTCTCCTGACCTGACGAAGCAATCATGTAAACATCATTCGTGCGCGCCGCGTCGGACTTCGAGTAAGCGATCCACTTTCCGTCCGGCGACCACACCGGAACGCCGAAATTGCCATATTTAGAGGTATCGAGCACAGCCACC
>DATNCH010000074.1:0-22405 GCA_035571655.1 Pyrinomonadaceae bacterium | reverse complement strand
GAGTACCTCTGGTACGAAGCCGAGAATATGCGCGGGTTCACGACGGACAAGCTCGGCGAACCGCTGCTCAATCCCTCTCACCAGAATCTATCACGCGACAAAGCTCCCGGCTGGGGCATGAATGGACCAGGCGTGTCGGCGGAGTGGACGCAGGGCGGCGAGAGCGAATGGAACTCCGCCGCCGCGAGCGCTGATGAAACTCGTGCGACTCTCTACCAGGACTTCGAGATTCCGCGCGCCGGTCAATACACGTTGTGGATTCGTTACGCCGATTGGGCCAAACGAACTGAAAACTTCACCGTCACGATCGCGCAGGATGGTGCGGAGGTGTTCCGTCGAGAGTTTGGTGTTAAAGACGTCATCGATCCGCATGACGAAGTGAGCATGTACTGGGGTTGGGCATTCGCCTGGGACAGTGCGCCCGCAACGTTGAAAAAGGGCCCGGTGCGGCTGTCGATCGTGATCGAAAAAGCCGCTGAAGCGCGCCGGCACGTAGATTGTTTCCTGCTCACCAACGATCTGGCCTTCACACCGAACGGCCGTCAAAAGCCAGCATTTTATTCGACAAAGTATTTGCGCGACTGGTCGACAACTCGCAAACCGTTTTCGTCGTTGCTCAGTAACGAGGAGCCCGTTCGAGTTCCTCAAACATGGATGCGGCCCAAGGTTGTAGGACGCGATTTCTTCATGCCGTGGAACATCGCGAAGGAGTTTTGGTCGCTCTATGACAAGCCTGCGGAAGAGCGGCCGTTGTATCCCTTCAACGCTGAACCAATAGACCAGTTCGTGGCGACGTACAAGGGAACACGGGACGTGCCGCTCTTTCAGTCGAAGCTCGTCGTGCCGGTTGTTTACATCAACGACATTCATGAGTATCTGAAGGAAGGCAGCCCGTTTCTGCGTTATCTCCGCGACACGAAAGCTCCATTCGCAATTCTCATCAACTACGGTAAAGCGCAATTTAACGAAGCAGATGCGCAGGCTGCGTGGCGCCTGCTCAATGGTGAGCTAAAAGATCAGTTTCTCGGTTGGGTGTCGGGCGAGAGCGTCGGGTACGTGTGGGACTCCGCACCGGCGGAGTTGAAAATC
The DNA here is from genome assembly GCA_035571655.1 of Pyrinomonadaceae bacterium. Classification (GTDB taxonomy): domain Bacteria; phylum Acidobacteriota; class Blastocatellia; order Pyrinomonadales; family Pyrinomonadaceae; genus PSRF01. The sequence goes on along the minus strand of DATNCH010000074.1, from coordinate 21,316 downwards.
TCGCCGTTGATGACGCGAAGAGAGTTGCTTGAAGCGCATCGCCAGTTTTATTCAAACGCGCTGGCGCGAAAATGGCGCGAGACGTTCAAGACCGAAACCGGACCGATGTGGGAGAAGTTGATTCCCGCACAGTCGACGTCGAGCACTTCGTTTGCACACGCGCTCTCGCAGTGGGGCGTGAATCTGCTCGGCATGGAAACGGCGGCGGTGATGCCGATGACGGGAATGCGTATCGCTTTCACGCGTGGTGCGGCGCGGCAGTTTGGCGGTGCGTTTCTTTACTATCACGCACCAAACTTCGGCGACACTGCGACGACGTTCACGAAGGCGCAGAATTTCGCGGGGCCCGATTACTTTTACCACTCGCGCTATGGTCCAACCATGGGACCATCGCTCTCCTGGTATCGAAAGAGTTATTACCTCTACTACATGGCAGGCGCGTCGGCGATCTACCTGGAGCAGGGTTACGATCAATTCTTCAAGCCTGGACCAGGCGAGCATCCGTTTCAGCTCAATCCACTCGGAAGGATCACGGATGAGTTTGTGCGTTTCGCCGAGAATCATCCCGACCGCGGCACGCCGTACACACCGGTTGCTTTCCTGCTCGATCCGGCGCACGGGTTTGAGATGACGGACTATCCGCAGTGGCCGTTTGAGGTGTCGCAGATCGATCGCGGCGATCGGGCGCTGAGGGAGTTGTTTGGCGTGGCTTACTATCCGGGACTGGTGGTTGAAGGTGAACCCGCGATGGCGGATCGACAACCGTTCGTGTCGGGCGTGTTTGGCGACATTTTTGATGTGTTGACGGCAGCGAATGAGAACGAGACAGGGAGACGCGGAGACGGGGAGACAGGGAGACGCGGTGACGGTCCTCCTATCTCCGGCTCTCCGCGTCCCTCCATCTCCGCGTCTCTTTCATCGTATCGCGCGATCGTGGTTGGCGGGCGTGTGGATTGGTCGCCGGAGTGGATCAAGAGACTCGATGCATACGTGCGCAATGGCGGTACGGTCGTACTTAACGCAGCGCAGATCAAAAACGTGCCTGAACAGTTTGTGGGAGTGCGGCTCCGCAATGAAACTGGTGAAGCGCATAATGCTCGTTGCCTTGCGCCCAGTGAAGAGGCTCAGGATCTGAAGAGTCAGATATTCCGTTACGAAAAACTGGAACTCAAAGGCGCTACGGCGTTGATCACCACTATGAGCGACGAGCCACTCGTGACGGTGAATAAAGTCGGAAAGGGAACCGTTGTGTTTGCCGCCGTGCCGGATCTGCTTGGTGAAGATGAGCGAATTACAACTTTCGCCGCACATATGTTGGCGCATATTTTTGCGGATGCGACACGGGTGAAGGTTGTTGGTGATGTTGAGTATTTGATTAATCGCACTTCGAACGGTTGGATCGTGACGATGTTCAATAACAACGGCGTGTTGAAGCCGCAACAAGGAATGGCGCAAGTCGATCGCAGTGCGGACGTGAACGTGACGATTACTCTGGCGGGTCAACAGATTCAGAGCGCCGTTGACTGGACCACCGATAGCCCGCTGAAAGTTTATGGAGGGAACGTGTCGGTTCGAATTCCTCCTGGTGGCCTTACCGTTGTCGAGCTTCGTTAGCCACAAAAAGGCACAAATGAAAAGCACAAATGAGTTGTTAATTCATTTGTGCTTTTTGTGTCTGATTGTGTCGTCTTGTGGCTAAGGTTTCTTGCCTTTTCCCTTGCCACCGCCCTTTTCAGGTTGAGCTTTAGCAGGACGTTCCTGTTTCTGCTGTTGCTGCTGCGGAGCTACCTCGCGTCGTGGTTGCGGCTGTGACCGTGGCTCTGACCGAGCTGGCGCCGCAACACGTTCGCCCTGCGGCTGCTGCTGCCGCACCGGTCTTGCTGCCCGCTCAGCCTGTGGCGAACCTCTTTCACGATCTACTCGCTGCGGCTGGCGTTCCTGTTTTCTCTGTTCCTGCTCAACACGCCGCGCCTCGCGTCGAGGCTCGACAGGTTGTGCTCGATCAGGCTGCCGAACCTGCGCAGGCACCTGTGATGTCTGCTGCACAGCTCCTTTCCCGTCTTGACGCTCGTCTCTGACCTTGAGCTTCTGTCCTTTCGCGCGGTCGGAAACCGTTTCCACGCGCATTGACTTCGCAAGGTCGCGTCGGAATGCGGGCTCAATCGGCCTCGTACTCGTAATCACCGGCGTGTCGTTAAGTTTTCTGGCGATTCCCGGAGGAATGTCTTTCTTACCACGACCCCACGCTGAATTCACCACAGCATTTCGCAATGGCGTCAGCAGCAACGGATCCAACACCGGATTCACCGAGGCCAGCGAGTTGCGATCGGCCTTGCGCGCGCGTCGCCAATCGAAGCCGCGCCCAAATTCGTCGACACTTACCACCGTCACCGCATTCGGCACGTTGAGATTCACTACGCGCTGATACAGATTGTCACGCGTCAAGTAATAAGGCTGCCAATCGTTGGTGTAGTAATGCGGCACGTAAACGTCGCCTGGCCCAAGCGGCACCCACCCGATGTCGTTTTGACCAAATGGAACAAACGCGACCAGCGCCGGCGAGTAAACCGGTGTGGTCCTTACCGTGTCAGGCACCCAGTACCATCGATCTCCGACCCATGCCCAACGCCCGTAGTGATACGGCGCATAACCCCACGGCTCACTCGAGACCCATGTTGGACCATACGGATAATCTGTGTACCAGTAGCCCTCCTGGTACGGCGTCCAGCCCGTATCGACGCGCGGCGCCCATGCGTATCCATAGCCGTCGAGATTTCGCCAGTCGCCGTAGTAATCGAGATCATAGAGGCCGGGGACGTATGAATTCACGTACTGGTAACTGACGTTCCGACGATAAGGATCGAAGTAATAAGGATCGTTTAGATAAGCGTTGTAGTCACGATAACGGCCGTCGTAGTACTGCGGATACTGGTAGCCGTAGTAATCGTCAACCAGGTAACCCGCATCGCGCCCATCGATTCGTGAAAGAACGACGTCGGCGGCAGTCGTGCCGAGCAGAGTGAGTAACTCACCCTTGCTGATTTGTCCGCTGCCACCAAGGCCGACGACCTGCGCGAGACCGCTCAACACCGAAACCAGCACGCGGCCATTGTCGATGCCGACGTTGTAAAGACCAGGCTGTTGAAAGTCGACCGCGCCATACGGCGTGGCTACTTCAAACAGATCATCGTTGCCGAGATAACCAACGTCGAACATCGCCGATCCATCGCGCAGCGCCAACTGCGTGCGTCGATCGTTCAGCGTAAGCACGTCGACGGATGTGTTTGGATTCAGCCGGGCGAAGTTGCGTCCGGTGAAGGCCAGACTCGCGCGCGAGTTATCACGCGTGTAAATGCGGTCGCCGACCGAAAACGGTTGGTTGGCGGTTGCCTGGATCCATTGTTCGTTCTGCGCATTCGACGCGTCGCTGTTGTCGAGCGCGACGTCACCCTCGACGCGCTGAATCCGCGCGGCATTCGGCACCGCTTCAGCAGAAGCTGTGCGTTCGTGTTTCATCCAAAGCGCCACTCCCACGCCTGTCAGGACGGCAATCACCACCGCGATAATCGTGAGGTGTGGCCACACTTTCAGATTGTTCATAAGTGCCCCCTCAAGTTTGTTTTCACGGAAGTTTTGGCAAGGACCATGCCTGCGATAAAGACTTACCCGGAACATTGCTGCCGATCACCCAATCGTCATCTGATCGCAATGAACGAGCGACTTTTTTGCCACTGATTAACACAGATTTACATGATCTGCCTTTATCTGTGGCATCGGTGGCCGGGCTCGTAACCCATATCGTTCGATCACTGAATGAAATCGTTTCGCTAAACCTGCGTAAACATAGGACATTCCCCACTATCACTAATGGAATAGCAGTTGCCAAAGTAACGAAGGTCGACCTCTCTCCGCTTGACAGTACTGAAAGGAAGAAAAGAAAGTGAAACACTTGAAGCAAATCGGATTGTCGTTGGCGATATCGGCCGCGATGCTGGGCGCGACTGACCTCGCCAATGCACAGGGAAGGCGCGGTCGCGGCGAAGAGCGGAGCCAGGAAAACCAGGCCCAGCGCGAGCAACGCGCGCAAGAACGAGAACAGCGCCGCCAGGAACGCGAAGGCGCCCGGCAACAGCAGCAAGTTCAGCAGCAGCAACAGCAGCAGGTTCAGCAGCAACAGCGCTGGGAGCAACGCCGGCAGGAGCAACAGAACAACAGCCAGGAGCGGCAACAGCGCTGGGAGCAACGCCGCCAGGAGCAACAGAACAACAGTCAGGAGCGGCAACAGCGCTGGGAACAGCGCCGCCAGGAACAACAGAACAACAGCCAGGAACGGCAACAGCGCTGGGAACAACAACGCCAGGAACAGATAAATCGCCAGCGCAATGACGCTCAGCGTCAGGAACAGATCCGGCAGTCGCAGGAACGCGACCAACGCTGGCAGCAGCAACGCCAGGAGCAGATCCGCCGCTCGCAGGAGCGTGACGATCGTTGGCAACAGCAGCGACAACAGCAGCAGCAGAACCGCGACTGGGACCGCCAACGTCAGCTCGAACAGCAGCGGCAGGAAACACTGCGCCGCCAGCAATCGCAACGCGATTGGAACAGGGATCGTGATGGCGACCGTAACCGTGATTGGGATCGTAATCGCGACAACAGTTCTCGCCAGCGCAACTGGCAGTGGGAGCAGCAACAGCGTGCCAACCGTTATCGCGACGAGTGGCAACGACGCCAGAGCTTCTTCAACCAGCGACAGCGACTGCTCGAACAGCAGCGACGGCTGAATCAGTTGCGTTACCAGCAGCAGTATCTCGATAGACTGCGCCGCGATCAGTTGCGCTTACAGCAGTGGCGCTACCAGGATTACGGACCGTACAACTATCGTTATAGTCGCGGTGGCAGCTACTACGAGACCAACAGGTATGGCGCGGAGATGTTGCAGCGCGCGATCAACGATGGTTATCGAGAAGGCTTCGATGCTGGCCAGGCCGATCGTCAAGACGGCTACCGTTATAGTGCGGAAGAAGCTTATGGCTACCAGGATGCGAGCTACGGCTACGACGCTTACTACGTTGACCTGAGCGAGTATCAGTATTACTTCCGTGAGGGTTTCCGGCGTGGTTACGAGGACGGTTACTACAGCCGCTCACGTTACGGCCGTTACTCGAATGGAAGCTACAGCATCCTCGGTACGATCCTCGAATCGATCCTCGGGTTGCAGTTGTTGAACTAAGCCCTTCAGCCGAGTATGGGTCCTATATGTTCTATAGGACCTATACTACAACTTCAACGCAAAACCTTTTCGATGGACGCTCTTCACGCACGTAGTGTCGATGTCTTTCGTGGTCCCGCGCTCGACAAACTCTGCGAGAGTGCGATCGATGCAATCCATGCCTTCGAGTCCGCCGAGGCCGTGAGCACCATCCGGCACGACGATGTGCAGACTATTCACCAAACCCTTTGCTATCCGGTCGCCGTTCGCAGGCGGCGTCACAGGATCCCATTCACCTGTCACGATCAAAACAGGCACATCTGATCGCACCGGATCGGCGTATTTACGCTCCAGGTCTGCGCGCGGCCAAAGCGCGCATGCTTCTCGTTGCTGGCGTAGTCGATAGTCGCCGAGAAAAGTGTTCGTACCGAGTCGTTCACCTTCTCCGGGTTTGATCCACGGCAGATCTTCCGCACAAGTGATCGAAAGATACATCCCGTTACTGCCCGATCCGACGAGGTTCTGGCGATACCAGAGCGCCGTTCGTGCCAACGGAACGAAGTTGCCCTGGGCGGCGAGATGCAGAGTCACGGGAACTCGCGTCGCGGGCACAGGGTTGTAAAGCATGTAACGAATTGCTTCGGCAGCGAGATCGCGCGAGAGTTTTATTTTGACGGTTTCCGTCGAGTTGGGTTTTGGCAATTCCACTTCGACCGGTGCTTTCATCAACTGATCGAGAACGGTCTTCGCTTCGGCTTTCACATTTGGAAACGCTGTGTTGCAAGCCTCATCCGCGGCACATTCCGCGAGCACGCCTTGAAGCGCTCTTTCCATCACTACAGGAAAATCAACCGGCATACGCTGGTCGGGCGGAGCAACACCTTGCAGAACCGCTGCGCGGACACGTTGTGGAAATCGCTTCAGGTAAGTCAGAGCCGCGCGTGTGCCGTAAGAGCCGCCGAAGAGATTTATTTTTTCGTAACCAAGTGCCGCACGGACTTCATCCATGTCGTCCATCGCGATGGTCGTCGTATAAAGCTTTAAATCTGCGTTGGCTTCGAGTTCAGCGCGGCACTTGCGAACGTCTTCCAGTGGAAAGAAGTAACCGAGATAACTCTGCAGATCCGACTTGTTGAAGAATTCGCAGTTGAGCGGATGCGAGCGGCCCGTTCCACGCTGGTCCACAAACACCAGATCGCGATGCTCGCGAATTTTTGCAAACGCCTGCGCCACGTAAGGCGCATCCTCTGTCGCGGCTGATCCGGGTCCACCGGCAAAGTAAACGAGTGGATCGGGTTCCCGCTTTTCGCCGGTCGCCGGATAGACCACGATGTTCAGACTGACCATCCGGCCTTTCTTCGTTGCGCGGTTCTCAAATACTTCGAGCGTGCCGCATTTAACTTTCCCAATGTTTTTGACTTCGCAATCTGTTAACGCGATCGCCTTCGAACCATTCTGCCGTACCGCACTTGCAGTATGCAGACTGAGCACCAGCCCTAAACCGACGAGAATTGTTTTTTTCATAGACTCACCCGTGAGGCACAAAAAAGCACAAAAAGCACAAAAGTACAACCACTAACCTCTGTGCCTCTCGTGCTTTTTGTGACGTGGGGTGAGGACGTTAGAACTCGCGGACGCCCGATACGTTACCTCCAGCGCCCATACCCATGCTCACAGCCGCGGAAGAGTATTGCACCGTTGAATCGCCGCCACCGTTTGTATTGAACGTGGGCGCCGTGAAATTACCTGCTGTCCGGCCGAACGCCGCGATCGTGATTCCTCCGAGAATCTTGCCGTCGCCACCGCCGTTCCTGATCAAAACACCCTGGCCCAATACGAGTATGATGCCGCGGAAGTCAGTGTTTCCTCGCATCGTCAGAGTGCCGGTGACGACCAGGATGCCGGCCCCACTGTGTAGCGTGCAATCACCATCAACAAACGTGAATTGCCCACTGTTGATGGAATCCTCGACGGTTATCGCCGAAGAACTCGAGGGTTTGAAGTAGCGGTTGAGAGTCTGTGCCTTCGCTTGCAACCCATTGAGATAGGCACGCGCCCTGTCGGCCGTATCAAGAAACGAAGGTGTGTCGACAGTTCCGGGAGTTGTGTCGTCGTCTCCAAGCAGACCAATTTCCGGATCGACAACTGTGTCGGGCTTCTTAATCCCTGCTTGCGCTTCATCCTTGTCGCATGGTGTGACGGCGAACGCTGGACGCTGTGCTTCAACGTTTGCGGCGTCGACACCTGAGTACCACTTCGAGCCGCTGCTTCCGGTGTCGAGCGACAGCGACGAGCAGTCATCAGCGCCACGGAGGGTCACGCCGGCAGGCGATTCGAAGTCGAAATACACTTTGTTGACCATCATTTCCAGACGCTTTTCAGATCCGAGTGGTCCAAAGCCGTATGATTTCAGTAGCAACCGTCTTGGATCGGGTGACGTTACTCTGATGGGAATCGCAGTGCTGCTTGGTCCACCTGTAAACCCGAGATTAAGAATCTTGGTGCCGCCGAGGTTTAGGGCGAAATTCGTACCGTCAGCTTTAACCGAAATCTTGTCGAACGTCACTTTAACGGTGGTCGAGGTCGTGTCAACTTCGCCCTCGAAGGTTCCTTCGAGGTAGGCGGTCGCTGCCCACGGTAAAGCCTGTGAAATGGTCAACTCGAAACCCGTCTTCGGGATTACGACGTCATTAGCGGTGCTCGTGACTGGTCTCTCGATCACGAAACTGCCGAGAAGTGAATCGAGAGTCAAAGGAAAGGTGTTCGGATCGGGAGTCAGAGTCGTCGAGACCTGGCCGGCATAACGAATCAATACTTCATCTGTTCCACCGACGGTGCCGAACGTTCTTTGAAAATTCGTCCCGGCAGCGCTGCCATCGATCACACCCGAGGTCTGAAACTGGACGATATGACTGTTGGGATCCATGTTCTCGACGGTAACTCTGTAACCGCCAACGATTGTTCCGAGGGTGATCGGCACGAGGCTCGCCGCGTTCGAAGGCTCGTTGTACGGAAGCCACTGCGCGAGACGCGGGCTGCCTGGGTTGGCTGGACCATTCGAGATGCTCGGAATGATCGCCGTACGAAAACTCATGCGGTCAGTTGCTGTAACTGAAGGCTTCACGTTGCCGCGCAGCACGTTGAGCGCCGACTGCATTCCGGCCTCGGCCACGTAGTAGGCCTGCATCTCGGGCGTCGAGTTCAACGAGTTCGTTGCGGACATCGTCGTGGTCATGATCAATGCGCCACCCGCGCCCAGCAGAAGCACTGAGACGAGCAACGTCGTTATCAGCGCTGCACCACGTTCACCGCGGCGGCTGTTCAGGGCTTTCTGTGCCTTTTTGTGGCTCAGGTTCGTTTTCGATTCGCGTTTCATTAGAGTAACCAGGCTCCTTCAGTAGACAATAGAGTTGCGCAAAGTCACGTCGGACGTCAGTTGTACTTGCGAGGGGGGCTGATAACCTTCGTTGCCCTGAGTGCCGATTGCCGGAAGAGTTACTCCAACGGCGATGACAACGAATTTGGCGTTACCTGGAGAGACTTCGGTTTCGTCATCACCCGCGGCGTTCTTTACATTGGTGATGTCAACATTGCCGCTGCCGTCGACCGTTGTGTCGTAAGTAACTTTTTCGTCGAAGTAGCGAAAGACCAATGAGTCAATGCGGTTTGCAAGAACGGTCGTCGTGTTTGTAGCGTTCTTCTCGTAGCGCACGAGATAACGCTGACCGAGAGCGGTATCCACATACATCAGGAACTTGAGATCTTCGTCCATGTCGGTGACGTCGGAATCTTCGGAGTAGGCATTTGCCGGATCAGGCATGCCGTTGAGATTCGAAACGACTCGCAGCGACTGGCTGTCGCTATCGTTGCTGACGATGCCGTTCGACGACACGTTCGGCAGTCCGGACGGCAGCTTCAACCCGGCGTTGCTGATTTCGCGCGTCATGATATTCATCGCACGTTGCACGTCTGCGATCGCGTCTGACTTGCGATCTTCGCGTGAGCGAACGTTGAACGCGCCTGCGAGTATGCTGCTTGCCAGGCCCATCAGGGTGATGGTGATGGCCATCGCGATGATCAGTTCGATCAGCGAAAAACCAGCTTCATTTCTTGAACGTCGAGTCTGCATCGGTCTTTGCCTCAAGGAATCGAAATTAGTCACTAACAAGGTAACTGCCGGAAGCGAGTGTCGAGCGAAGCGTAACAAGCTCGACCGTTGTGCTGATCCAGTTCGGAGCTGATTGCGGCGTCACTCTAATCGTGATCTTCTTCAACTGTTTGGGTGTGCCGTCCGGGTGGTTCTCGTTGGCAATCACTCTTTGCACCGTGTAGGGGCGTCCGCCGTTTGTGACGGTCGCAGTGGTAGTGCCGACACCCAGAGTCGTGTCTTCAAAAGTCACGCTTCTAATCTGTTCCAACTGTTGCTGGGCCACAGCCATCGCCATAGCACGCTCGCTACCGCCGATGTTGTTCTGCGTCGAGTAAAGGAACAAGGTAGAGACAGCGAGGGCGCCGACCAGCATCACGAGCGATGCGATAGTGGTTTCGACTATCGTGAAACCGCGCTGGTCCCTGGCTTTGTTTTTAGACTTGGTGGTTTTCATGGCTGTTTTCTGTTGGCCTCGGCCTTACGTTATAGAAGTTTGAGTCCGACGATGACGACTGACACTGTTTTCGAACCGCAGGGCGAACTGAAAGTGATTGAATAAATGCCGATCGTTTTCTTCGACTTGACGGTGAATGAAGTTGTTGTTCCGGGCGCGACACTCTGAGCTCCGCCCGTCACCTGAAGGTCGGATGCCTTGCTTGAAGTTGCGTTGATCGAAAGGCTCGTCGTCGCGTCGTGACCGACGTTGATTGTCGTCGTACCGTTCAGGCTCAGGCTTAACGAAGACGGGTCTGTCGTGATCGTGCAGACTGCGGGAACCGTCGTTGGGTTGTTTGGTGTTGTCGGCGTGGTAGGCGTCGTCGGGTTCGTGGTTGTCGGAGTCGTCGGGTTCGTGGTTGTCGGTGTTGTCGGGTTCGTCGTTGTCGGCGTGGTCGGGTTCGTCGTTGTCGGCGTCGTAGTTGTGGTTGTCGGATTGGTCGGAGTCGTCGATGTAGGATTTGTAGTCCCAACGGGAGTTGTTGGAGTCGTGGTGACCGGTGTCGTCGTGACTGGAGTCGCACCGGAACTCAAATTAGCAACCCTGAGATTCACGTTCGGTACTGAGTCGTCGAACACAAGACTGTCAACCGTGACGTCGCCCGAGCCAGTGATATCGACCGAGACGATGTCACTGCCGTACTGCAATCTGAATGAGACCTGTGCGTTGGACGACGTTACGCCGGCAACAGTGTTCCATGTACGGCCGCGCCAATCGAACGCGATCGTCTCGACGTTGTCGAAGGTGACGCCGCTCGGAAGCGTGACGGTCGTGGTATCCAGATCGCCATCGCCGTCGAGGTCCAGTGTAACGTTGTAACTTGCTTTGTCGTCGTTGATGGTGATGGTTGCTCTTTCCGTCGCATCATCGGCGTGGCTGCGAATTGAGAACAGGCGAGCCTTCTCGATGTAGCTTGCAAATTCGCGGGCAGCACCCGACAGACGAACGCTTGCGCGAGCGTTGTTGATTCCCATGATGCCGAATCCGGTAACGATGGCCAGCACAGTTACCGTGATAATTAGTTCGATGGCTGAGAAGCCCGTGCGCGGCGTGTTTGAGTTAACGTTTCTATTTTGCATTTCCATCACCTTTAGGGTCCAAGAGAGAATTTGGTGGTCCAAGTGGAACGACCACGGGTGGGCCACTGTGCAAGCGTGGTGCCACGAAGTTTCTTTAGACAAAATTCCGCAATGAGATCAGTGGACTTGACTGGAGATCAATCAGATTGGTCCAAATTCGGTTATGAGGGTTGTCAGATTGATGGAGATTCTTTTTTGTGCCTGGTTTGTGCTCTCGATATTTCAATCTGCTTTGAGGATGCGCATACTGACCGAGGTTTGAAGCCCACTTCGTTGGCCCACCCAGTTCCTGGAAAGCTCGTAAATCACTGGCTCACAACAGCTTTGTAGCGCCTCATTAAATTGCGCGCACGTCGGCATAACACTTGCTCAACGCTGCAATTGGAGAGGCTTAGCTATGAAGAAGAATGAATTCTCCGAGATTGCGTCCAACCTGCTGATGATGGGATCAGTGTCCGTAGCCGTCTTGCCGTTCCTGCTTGGCGATCGCCTGATAATGATTGTTGGGGGATTGATGCACGAAGGCGGACTGATGATCAATCAGTTCGGCGACTACCTGCTTTGGCTCATTTCTTAGGCCACGGAACTCTTACCTGGTGACCACGTTACCCTCGGCGTCGTACATCGTTACGTCGCCGAAAGGCGTGACCTGGTCCTTTACTTTGTCCCAGTCGCCAACGATCACGATCGCAGCGTGATAGGTGTCGAAATACTTCGCTGCCGCCTTCTGAATGTCCGCCGTCGTCAGCGCTTCGATCTTCGGACGAAAGTCGTTGATGAAACTCTTGTCGAGATCGAATGTGTAGACGGAGTTGATGCGCGATGCGAGACCAAGTTGACTCGCAAGTTCGACGGAGAAATTGCCGGTGCTGTATTCCTTCGCCGCGCTTAGCTCCTCGTCAGTAACAGGCAAGACGCGCATGCGATCGAGCTCGTAAAACATCTCGAGCAGCGTGGGGCCGGTAACTTCGTTCCGCACAAACGCGCCCGCCAGAAACGATCCCGTCTTCGCCCGCGTGTTGGAAAAGCTGAATGGTGAATAGGTGTAGCCCTTCGATTCGCGTATGTTCCGCGTGAGCCGCGAATAGAACGAGCTGCCGTAGATCGTATCGGCCGTGCGAATCGCGAAATAGTCTTTGTCTTTGCGCGGAATGCTGGCGTTGCCGATATAGATTGCGGACTGAATCGAACCCGGCCGGTTTACGAAGTAGATCTGGCGTTTCTCTCGTTGCGGCACTGGCGGATTCTCATCGGGCGGCACCGTTCCACTCTTCCAACTGCCAAACGCTTTTTCGACTTCCGCGAATGTTTTGTCGACGTCGATGTCGCCGACGACGATCAGATGAGCAGCGTTTGGAATGTAAAACTTCGTCACGAAGGCTCTGAGATCCGCCTGTGTCAGCGCGCTGATCGACTTCTCATCCGGCACCACGAAACCGTAAGGATGGTTTCCGAAGACTGCTTTTTGAAAACGCTCGTTAGCGAGAAAGTTGGGATCGGCGCGGCCGGCCCGAATCTGCTGGATCGTGTTTTCCTGGGCCAGCTTTACTTCCGTCTCTGGAAACGACGGATGCTGGGTGACGTCGCTCATCAGCTCGAACAGACGCGGCGAAAACTCGGAGAGCGCGGAAGCCGTCATCGTGGTTGAATCCGCGTCGCTGCCGAGCGACAGTGTGCCGCCGATCGAGCGCAGTTCTTCTTTGATCTGTTTACTCGTGCGCGTGTCCGTGCCTTCGTTAGCCACTGAAGCCGCGATCTGAGCGATACCGGGATGCGCCACCCTGTCGCTGGCCGTCGTAGCCGATCTAAACGTCAGGATCGAAGTCATCTTCGGAACATTCGGCAACGGCGCCAGCACAACCGTCAGTCCGTTCGCGAGTTTCTTTTCAGTGATCTTCGGAAGATTCAACGGCCGCGCGGGACCAGGCGCCGGTGCCGTCTTCTGCTGGGCCAATATGGTTGTGCTTAACACTACAATTGCGATTAGGATTCTCATCTCAACGCCTTTCCTTTTGTGAGCCTTTTGTGCCTCTTTGTGGCTACTCTTCTGACTTCGTGTCCGGGACGCGATCGATCACGGTGCGATTCGTCGCAACTAAATATTTCGCCGCCGCAGCTTTGACTTGCCCGGCAGTGACACCCTCGAACGGCGTCAGCAGCGAATTGATCTCCTGCGGATTGTCGCGGAAGAGAGCGAGCGCCGAGAGCAAGTGCGTCTTACCAAAACTCGATTCGAGTTGACTGTAGAAGTTCGAACGATAACGCACTTTCGCGTCCGCGAGCTCTTTCTCAGTAACACCCTTCGCACTGATTTCAGCAACGACCGCATCCATCTCACGCAAGACTTCGTCTGCCGTGTGGCCGAGTTTGTACGTCGTGCGAGTGGTCATGATCATCGGTCCGGTGTAGTCAAACTCGTTTCCGAAGTAGTTGAGACCACCGCTGAGATCGAGTGTCAATTCTTTTTCTTTTACGAGTCGCTGGTACCACCGGGAGCTCTCGTCGCCCTGAAGAATCTGTACGAGCAGCGCCATCGCGGGAAAATCGGGAGAGTTCTGCGGCGGCATGTGGTAACCCGTTGCGAGCGCGGGTAACTTTGCGAGCTTGTCGGTTTGTGACACTCGCTTCTCTTTAGTCTGCGGCGGCTCTGACAAATCTGCCCGCGCCGGCATCGGCTGTGACGGAACGTTTGCAAAGTGTTTCTCCACCATCTTCTTCACTTCATTCACGTCGACGTCGCCGACGACGGTCAGCACGGCATTGTTCGGAGCGTAGTAAGTTTTGAAGAAACTGCGAACGTCTTCGATCGTCGCTGCATTGATCTCCGCCAAATCACCGTAACCGTTGTGCGCGTTGTGCCAGTTGCTAAAAGCGTTCTCCCAAAGACTGATCCACTCGAAAAATTGATAAGGCTGGTTCAGTACGTTTACGCGAACCTCTTCGCTAACGACTGCCTGTTGGTTTTTAAGGTTCTCTGCGCTGACGTCGAGTGAACGCATGCGATCGGATTCGAGCCAGAGTCCGAGTTCTACGCGATTGCTCGGGAGCGTCTGGTAATAGTTTGTGTAATCGAAATCCGTGTGGCCGTTCAAACTTCCGCCGTTCGCCTCGATGAATTTCGCGTGTTCGAACTTCTTCACGTTCGCCGAACCCTGGAACATCATGTGTTCGAAGAGGTGCGCGAAGCCGGTGCGTCCCTTTGGCTCGAGCCGCATGCCGACGTTGTAATAGACGGCAACCGTCACGACGGGCGCGAGGTGATCTTCAGAGATGACCACCTTCAGGCCGTTCGGAAGTTTGTAATAGACTACGGGGATGTTTAGCGGTTTAGCGTGGGCGTAGGAGACATTCGCCATCAGCATGAGCAGCGATAGGCATGTCGGTAGTAAACGTCGCATGGTTTTGGGAGTCCTCGCTTTGAAGATTACGAAAAATTGGTTTGAGCTACGCAGATCTGGATGAAGTTTTCGTTCTCACCCGGAGTCTGCATAGTACGTGACGAGTTTGCGGAAAGTTTCTCGCGCCTTTGCGCCTTTGTGGGAGAAGTTTCTACAATGGCGCTCAAGTATGTTTTCCCGTGTTCTCATTGTTGTTATCGCCGTGATGGTTTCGCTGCCGATGGCCGGGACGCAAAAGATGCAACGTATCGCGACAGGCGTTTGGGGCGGTCAGCACATAAACATTCAGGTTGGCGAGAAGTCGGCCGCGATTGAATACGACTGTGCGAGCGGCGTGATCGAGGGGCCGCTCGTCGTCGACAGAGAAGGTAATTTCACGCTGCACGGAAAACATCGAATGGAGCGTGGCGGGCCTGTGCGCGCGGACGAACCGGCAAAAGAACAGCCGGCGACTTACACCGGCGCGATCAAGGGCAACACGATGACGCTGACGTTGAAGATTAACGACTCAGACGACGAGACGTTCACTTTGGAGAAGGGCAAACAGGGCGAGCTGTTTAAGTGCAAGTAGGGTTCACATGATGGGTGGAATAGCGAGAAAGTTTTTTATACGAGGCGAAGTTCAAGGGGTCGGGTATCGTTTCTTCGCGCAGCGAGCAGCGGCGCGACATCAGGTGGTCGGCTACGTGCGCAACTGTCCTGATGGAACAGTTGAAGCGTTTGCTGAAGGACCGGCGAACAGTGTTGAGGCTTTCAAACACGATCTCGCGACTGGTCCACAGTGGGCGATAGTTGATCAAGTGGAAGAAATCTGCCTGGAACCGACTGGGAGTTATTCAGCATTTCGAATTGAGAGATGACGACTGACCAATTATGGACCACTTAAAATCTTTGATTCGCGAAGTGCCGGACTTTCCGAAGCCCGGCATCAATTTTTATGACATTACCACGCTGCTCAAGCATCCCGACGGTTTGCGCGATACGGTCGACGCGCTCGCTTCGCAGTTTGAGGGTGAGAAGATCGATTCCGTAATCGGTGTCGAAGCACGCGGCTTCATCTTCGCGCCCGCGCTCGCGTATCACCTCGGCTGCGGGTTCGTGCCGGTGCGCAAGCCGCGCAAGCTGCCGGCGGAGTGTGCGTCGATCTCTTACGAGCTCGAGTATGGTCAGGACACGCTGGAGATCCATCGCGACGCGGTCGGCGATGGTCATCGCGTGCTCATCGCCGACGATCTGTTGGCGACGGGCGGGACGGCGCGTGCGGTTGTGGATCTGGTGGAACAACTCGGCGGCACGGTGGTGGGGCTCGTGTTCGTGGTCGAGCTCGAGTTCCTACCTGGGCGTGAGAAGCTTACGGGTTACGACGTGAGGTCGTTGATCAAGTACCAATCGTGAGGCGGCTTTACGTTTCGTTGCTCACGTTTTACGATTCATCTCAATTTGTGCTCGCGTAGCTCAGTTGCATAGAGCGTCCGCCTCCTAAGCGGAAGGTCGCGCGTTGGAATCGCGCCGCGGGCACCACTTTTCCTAAGGAAACTTGGACCTCGCCACCTTTTTGCAGGCGTAAGCTTAAGAATCAATTCTCAGAGCAGCCGATTAACCACCTCGAACACTACTCGTGATTTTTGAATGACCTGAACAAGCTTGCTGCTATAGACTAGCGACGAAGATGATGCAGAGACAAACCATCGAATCGGTTGACGAACGGTTGGTTAACGTCACGAGGCTAGTTCTGGCCTTATCGGCTTTGATCATCATTTACCTTGATCCGTCCGAACCGAATCGACTGGTCAATATCACTTATACAACGCTGGCCCTTTACACGGTGTATAGCGCACTCGTTTACTTTATCTACCTCAGATACGACTCAATCTTCGGAAGCATTCCGCTTTACTGGATCGACGTCGCATGGTACGTGGTCCTTATTTCCTTAAGCAGCGGAACGAATAGCTTATTTTTCTTTTTCTTCTTCTTCGCCATTCTGGTGGCCTCCTTTCGGTCCGGTTACAAGGCAGGTTTGGAGGTCACTATCGTATCCGCAACTCTCTTTGTCACGATCGGGTACTTCACAACTCCTACCGCAATAGAACCAAACCGGTTTGTTTTGAGAGCCGTCTACCTGGCGAGCATCGGTTACCTGATGGCCTACTGGGGTGGCTCTGAAACGACGCACAAACGCCGGCTTGCGCTGCTGAAGGATGTAAGCAGGTCGTCAAACCCGCGGTTTGGAGTTGATCATACGATCGATTCAATAATGAGAAAGCTTCGTGCCTTTTACGACGCTGATACGTGTCTGCTCATCAACGCGGGTCCTGTCGC
This sequence comes from Pyrinomonadaceae bacterium, assembly GCA_035571655.1. Lineage (GTDB taxonomy): Bacteria > Acidobacteriota > Blastocatellia > Pyrinomonadales > Pyrinomonadaceae > PSRF01. Next base: position 4,665 of record DATNCH010000074.1, on the reverse strand, counting down.
CAACGCACATACTCTCAGGCGGATTGACCGACGCCATTCGGAATCGGCCAATCGAGTTGAATCGGTTGGTGCCGAGGCGTCACAACTATTAGCCTGGCAACCAGAATGGGCTGTTACGTGGCACAACGGTTCAAGAATGCGATGGTCCAGGAAGATATCCTGCTCGATTTATAATTTCTCTTCCGGAGAGCGCATCAAAAATGTAGATGAAACGTACACCTGGATCGCGGATTTGCTCGACACGAATTCTTTTATTACTGTACCAGTTTACCAACGTCATACTTTCACGGGTCGACTTTATCTCACTTCAAAAGGCAGATACTTCAACTATTCAGATATAGAGTTTCTGCGACAGGTAATAGACCACGTCAGGCCTATGATCGATAACATACAGCTTGTCGATCGGCTTGCTTCACAGGCCTCGGAGTATGAACGTCAAAGAATTTCTCGCGATATACACGATAGTGCGATTCAGCCGTACATCGGTCTGAAACTCGGCCTCGATGCTTTGCGCAGAAAGGTGTCAATCGATGACCCGGTCGCAGGTGAACTCACTGAGTTGGCGGAACGAACCGACTCAGTCATAAAGGATCTGCGTTCATATGTTGGAGGTCTGCGAGACCCGGGCTCAAGCGAGCGGGTGAACGTTCTCACTTCGTCCGTCGAGAGACATGCGAAGCAATTGGGTGAGCTTTACGGTATTGAAGTAGACGTTCAGATAGCCACTCACGTGAATATGAACGATCGGTTAGCGGCCGAGCTTTTTCAGATAGTTCGGGAGGGATTGAGTAACATCAGAAGGCACACGGCCGCCACGGAGGCGCGAATCAGCATGGCCTCCGTTAACGGGGACATGGTGCTTGACATCGAGAATGACGCTTCGAGCGCTGACAGTCACCAGACCTTTACTCCTCGGTCGATCACAGAGCGTGCGATAGCGTTAGGCGGCCGAGTCTCCATCAATGTGAACAATGTCGGACGCACGATTGTTTCTGTTATTATCCCGATGTAAAGGGATAGAAAATGACCTCGCCCTCACAAAATCCAATACGCATTTTGCTTATCGATGATCACCAAAGCTTTGTTTGGGGGATGGTTAAGCTGATCGAAAGTGACAGCGCAAATATGACGGTGATTGGCACCGCCGCCGACATCGCTGAGGCATTGGTTATTGCTCAAAAAGAACAGCCGGATATCATTTTGCTCGATATTGATCTTAACGGCGTAAACAGCCTCGACTCCCTGCCGCTTTTGCGCGAAGTAACCAGCGCCGTTGTGCTCATCCTGACCGGAGTGAGAGACCCGGAAACGCACGACCGTGCCGTTCTTTCGGGTGCACGCGGCGTAGTGCAAAAGGAGGCGTCGGCCGAGATGATCCTTAAAGCCATCAGGAAAGTTTACGAGGGTGAGATTTGGCTGGATCGAGCGGCCACAGGCCGAGTTTTTAGTAAGCTTCTGGACCAGTCGAATAGCCCGGTATCACCGGAAGCGACCAGGATTGCGAGCCTAACTTTGCGCGAGCGTGAAATTATCGATGTCATCATCCAACAGGGCCGCTCGACAAACAAGCAAATCGCCGGGCATCTGAATATGAGCGAGCACACGTTGCGCAATCACCTGTCGTCCATCTATGGCAAGCTTGAAGTTGAAAACCGCCTCGAGTTGGCTATGTATGCGGTAAAACACCACATAAGCGAAGCTACTCCCTGAGTCGTTGAGTAGTTGTTTTGTACTACCCTGCCTCCGGAACAAATCTCCCTTAAAAAAGGTAGAACCTTCTCATGCGCAAGATCCAGGATCCTGCTATCTTGCGTGATGATTCCTGCCGCGTCGCGATGGCACCTTAACTGTCGCGGCGCCGACACGCAACTCACTCAGACTCGTTGAGACGAAAGCATGCACAAACTCGAAATTGAAAATCGTAGACGCGATCGTGGTGTCGGCATAGTGGAGCTCGTCATTGTTTTGGCGATCGTTGGTATCGTCTCGACGGTTGCGCTGCTCCAGATTCGATCGTCACGTTCCGCCTTGCGCGTACAGAATTCAGTACGACAACTCGCCTCCTATATGGAAAAAGCCAGAGTCGACGCGGTTCGTCGTCACGGTACTTCTACAGTCAGCTTTACCAATACCAGAACTTATTCGGTCACTATGGACTTCAATAGCAGTGGAAGTACCAGCACTCGAACATTCACTTTTCAGGACGATGTTCGACTAGCCAGCTCAGAGCTACCAAACGTGACCTTCAACTGGCGCGGTCGTACACTCACCGCCGGATCTTCCTGTGTAACGACCTTTGCGGTCAGCGACAATAAGAACCACGGCTTAAGCGTTGATGTATCCGGCTCGGGTGACGTTACCGTGGAAAATCAGCAGCCAACCCTGCCGAATGTCAGTTACAACAACACAGTAACTTCGTCAGATAGTATTGACAGTCGCCTCGTAGTTGCGGGTGCGTCAACATTAGAAAACACTCCTTGTATGGATCTCTCCGGGGGTGGCGTGGGAGTGGATTCGGGGCCACCCTCCTGCACCATTCACGTTAACTCGTCAAGTATCAACATCAAAAAGAATGGCGGCGCCACGGGGAGCGTGCTCGTCACCATGAGTAATCCCAGTCTCGTAGTGGCAACATTCCCTTCTAACTTGACCGTTTCACCAGCTTCGCAATCCGTGTTCACCGGTCAAAGCTTTTCAGTCATGTCTAAAAACACACTGCGTGGTCCATACAACGTTACATTCACTTCACAGTGCGGCTCCTCGGTAACGGTTAAAGTTAACGTCACGAACTGAAACCACATAAAGGCAACCTCAATGGAAAAACATAATCAGAAAGTGGAGGGTGGTTTTACCCTCATTGAAACCTGCCTCGCTATGGTGATGCTGCTGGTCATCGTTTGCGGTGTACTTCCCTTAGGCGTGTACGCTCTCAAGTACAACTCCGCCGCCGCTATCCGCGCCGGCGCGGTTACGGCCGCACAGCGTAAGCTCGAGCAACTGCGTGCTGGTTCTTTCACGTCTTGCATCTCGTCATCGGAAGTCGTGACAGTCGGCCCCACAGAATCAAATTCCTACACTGTCGAGGTGACAGTCACAGATGTCGCGGCCACTCTGAAGAACGTTAAGATCGTCGTGACGCCTCGAGGCAGGAGCACTGATGGAGGTACCTACTCGGAGGATGAGGGCTGGATGCGTGGTCAAGTCATCGTCTATACAAAGCGCACGACTTCAACGACTGGAGGCAATCTCGGGTGAACTACTTGATTGAAAGAGACGACATTATGACCGAACCGAATACATTTAAACTGGAGGCGGGTTTTTCCCTGATTGAATTGATGATTGCAATGTCGATCACAGTCACACTTTTGGGACTGACCACTGGCTTTCTGGCAAGCTCTTTCAACGTGCGCGCTCGTGAGAACCAGAAGACAGACGCATTGGCTGATTCACAACGCGCACTGAACGTCATGACGCGCGAGATCGCCAATGCTGGTTTCGGGCTGGCTAACAACGGCATCGTGGCCGCCGACTCTACTGAAACTACCATTCGTGTTAGAGCTAATCTAAATGCTTTTGATGGCCAAACCACCAGCAACAGCATCAACGACCGCAACGAAGACGTTAAGTACTCTCTTTATACGACGGGAGCCGAGAGCTACATCGTGCGTCTCGACATCGGCACCCAGAATCAAACGACAGTGCTTGCCAACCGCGTAGACGCTCTACGCATTCGCTACTATCCAGCGAAAGTTAGTTATACCCTGGGCAGCAACTGCGACATTTCAACCACTTCATCGGAAGTAACACAAAAGAGCGATACGAAATACATAATCATTAGTGTTTGCGTTGAGCTGACAGCTCGAGGCCGACCTGGTTCGCCCGGTTATCAGCCAGCCTCACGCGTCCAACTCGTGTCAGATGTTTATTTGCGGAATGCCGATATTGTTAATTACTGATCGGCATTCAACCTCAGGAGACCTCATGCAGCCGAAAATAACAGTGCGAACTCACAATAACACCGATCCGAAGAATGAACGCGGTGCGGCACTAATAATGGTCCTGTTTGCTTCTCTTCTAATCCTTGCAGGTGCGCTGATGTTGGTACTCACTACCACCATCACTGCGACGAATGCCATTAGTGCGACTGACGAGATGCAAGCTTACTATGCGGCTGAGGCCGGTCTTCAGGACGCGCTCAACGTATTACGAGGCAATGTTGCACCTCATCCGAACGACGGCACGAAAATGAACTTCAAGAATGCTATCAATGTGGGCACGTCTAACAATCCGAGTTCTGGCGTACCGCAACTTTCTCGATGGCTTGTCTACAACTATCCCAGTGGTACACCAGATCGCGTAACATTAAGCCCAAATTACTCGCCTACTGATGGAATCGCCTATGCGATTACGGGCATCAGCGATCCCGATAACTCGAGGGAAGTCATCTACTCGACCGCGGGGGCATTCAACAACAATTCCATAAACACATCTGCCTCCAGCTTGTCGTTAGGCGGTGGCGTCTCGGTTACTTATACCCCGCAAGCGTCAACTAACATCACCACGAATGGAAATCCAACTCTAGGCACCGTTGCCTTTTCGGGTGTAAAGAACAGTACCTCGATCGCATTCGCAACACAGACCACAACCTTTACCTTACAAATTACT
>DATNCH010000073.1:0-22309 GCA_035571655.1 Pyrinomonadaceae bacterium | reverse complement strand
CACAGGTTGCACAGAGAAGAAGTCGAACTCTATCATCGCTGGCGTGCAACCCGTACTCTCCGCCGAACAAATACGCGAGATCGACCGGCTCACCGTTGAGAACTACCACGTCCCTTCCCTGCTTCTGATGGAAGCCGCCAGCGGCGCTTGCCTCGACGCGATTCAAGCGCGACTCGAAAACGACCTGAACGGCAAAAAAGCCCTCATCCTTTGTGGCAGGGGTAACAATGGCGGTGACGGCGCTGCACTCGCCCGGGGCCTGACACGCGCGGGTATGCACTGCACCGTCGTCCTCTTCGGAAAACTCTCCGAAACCATCGGCGACGCCCGCACCAACTTTGAAGCAGTCAGCAGGCTCGCAAGCTTCGAAGCCGGCTCGCCTGAATCGCCGCCGCCATTGACCTTTATCGAATGCGAAGGCATTCAGGCGTGGGAGCAGCTTGCCAAACCGCGCGGCGCCTACGACGTCATCGTCGACGCGCTCTTCGGTACGGGTCTCGGCAGACCTCTCGAAGGTGTGTTTGCAAAAGTTATCGAACACCTCGCGTTGCTCAGACGCGCGCGCGAACGCGCTTCGGCCTCGCGCCCGCTCGTGCTTTCGATCGATATTCCTTCGGGACTCAACGCCAGCCAGTCAAATCCGATTGGTCCCACTGTTCAAGCCGACGTTACGGTGACCTTCACGACTCCCAAGCCGGCCAACGTTCTGCCACCGGCCTGCGACTTCGGCGGCGAATTGATCGTTGCAGACATCGGTTCTCCATCGCCTTTGATCGAAGCCGCAAGGCCGTGGCTGTTTGTGACGGAGCAAGAAGATGCGCGGGCGTGGCTGGTGAGCACTCGCTACACGCGCGAGTCGTACAAGAACACGCACGGTCATGTTTTGATCGCCGCCGGTTCGCGTGGTTACTCGGGTGCAGCGGCACTTACGGGCAACGCCGCGATGCGCTCCGGAGCGGGGCTCGTCACGATTGCGACTCCAGCTTCCGCGCAGGGCTCAGTGGCAAGCAAAGCGATACCCGAAGTGATGACCACGGCTCTCGCCGAAACAGATCGTGGCGCAGTGAGCGACGAGGCGGTCGAACATTTTTTGAACCTGTCTTCACGCGCAACGGTTCTCGCCATTGGACCAGGATTGACCTCGGACGACGAACGCACGCGACGGTTTGTTCGCGCCGTCGTGGAGGGTCGCACGAAACCCTGCGTGATCGACGCCGATGGCTTGAACTCACTCGCGCCCTGGCCCGAAGAACTCAGCGGCACCGAACAGCACCCTCTAATTCTCACACCGCATCCTGGTGAGATGCTGCGGCTGATCGGCGCTGACAACAAGGCGGCTCTCGCAGGCCGCTTTGCGGCCGCACGCGATTTCGCGACGGCTCACAAGCTGATCCTCGTGCTCAAGGGTTCGCGATCGATTGTCGCGGTGCCTGACGGCCGCGTGTTTGTTAACCCCACAGGAAACGCGGGACTCGGAACCGGAGGCGCTGGCGATACGCTCACCGGCTTGATCTCAGGGTTCCTCGCACAAGCGTACGGAACGCTCAAAGGCAACGCCGATCCACTCGCGACGACGGTTGCAGCGCTTTACGTCGGCGGCCTCGCCGGTGACTTCGCTGCGCAGAAGCTCGGCATGCGCGCGATGCTGGCGTCTGATCTTCGCGAACACTTCAGCGAGGCAATCTGCTTTCTCGATCCACATGGAGAACGGCCATAACGACGCACATTCCCACAGGCGAGTTCATCAGCTCATCTCCAGAGCAGACGTTCAACTACGGTCATCAAGTCGGGGCGCGACTCGAGGGCGGAGAAATCCTGCTGCTTAGTGGTCCACTGGGCGCGGGCAAAACGATTTTCGTGAAAGGTATCTGTTCTGCGTTGGGTGTCGCGGAGGAGGACGTCACGAGTCCCTCGTTCACCCTGGTGAATCCATACGCCGGGCGTTTGCAGCTTTACCACATCGATCTCTATCGACTCGACGAAGGCGCAAGCGCGGCACACGCAGTCGATCTCGACGAGCTACTATCTGATGAAAAGGCAGTGATCGTAATCGAGTGGGCCGAGCGAATGGGAAACTATCCTTTGCCGGGGAATGTTTGGCGTATCACAATCGAAGGTGACGGCGAGGCGCCAAGAAAGATATCAATTCAGCCACAAAGAGGCACATAAGGAACACAAATCAGGTTCGACATTTGTGCCTTTTGTGATTACCATTAACACATGCCATATCCCGAAATCATGATTCGTCCGATGCGTGAAGATTTGACTCGACTGGGAGTCGAGGAACTAAGAACACCTGATGCTGTCGACGACACAATCAAAAATAGTAAAGGCACGTTGATGGTGGTTGTGAATTCGATCTGCGGTTGTGCCGCAGGAAAAGCACGTCCCGGTGTTGCGCTCGCACTTCAGCACGCTGTGAAGCCTGACAAGGTTGCTACTGTGTTTGCCGGCGCCGATATCGAGGCAACCGAACGAGCCCGAAGCTATTTCACCGGTTACGGACCATCGTCGCCGTCAATCGCACTACTCAAAGACGGCGAATTGGTTTACATGCTTGAACGACGTCAGATCGAAGGCCGCGACGCACACCAGATTGCCGGAGAACTCACGCAGGCGTTCGAGAAATATTGCCACGGATGACGCAGATGAATACGGATTCAGATCTGTAATTCATCCGTGTTATCTGTGGCTACCTGCCCAACACCCTAATGATCTCCGAATGCAACAGCACCACATCCGGAGACTGCTGCAGCGCAAGGAAGTAGTTCTTCTGAAACTCGGTTCCGGTTTCGGCCGGAGCCAATAGCGTCTTCGCTCTCTCGATCAATGCGGTCGCGTCTGCCTCAGTCGCTGGTGTTTCGGACTCGCGCGTGTCGAGCGTCTCGTCGATCTGAACAATCAGCTCCGATAGACGATGCAGCCAATCGAACCACGGGTCTTTCAGCACCAACTGAAGAAACTCATAACTATTGCCGATCTTCCCGCGGGCTCGTTCGTAGTCCCTTCGCTCGAGGTCCAGAAGTGTCTTATGAAGCCGCAACAATCCAAATCGCAACACCTTCACATTCTCGCGAGTAGTGTCTGATGCTCTCTCGTTTGTCATAAACGTCCCTCTCCCGTTGCTATGTTATGATCGCGCCGATGCCGAGCGCCATCTCGCTCAACACTCCGGTTGAGGATCTTCACAACTTTGGAATCGCACGATTAGGCCCGGTCCTCTCTCGCAAGCTCGCGATTGCACTGGCAAATCAAGCACACAAGAAAACGTCCGCCGAAGCCACGGTCGAAGATTTACTCACGTACTTTCCGATGCGCTACGAGGACAGACTGCGGCCCGCGCTGATCAAAGATCTGCAAGAAGGTATGGAAGCGTCGCTCGATCTCACCGTCGTGAACGCGCGCGGCTATCCGGTGAATCGCGGGCGTGGTTTCGGCCGGTCGCAACTCTTCATCTTTGAGGTGTTCGGCATCGATGCGTCAATGACCGGACGCGACGTGATTGTCTGGTGGTTCGTCTCAGGCAGACGCGCGTACGACATCGTCAAGTATTACAAAACGAGACTGGTGCCGGGCACGCGTTTCATCACTTTTGGTCGTTGGGAATGGGAGGCTCGTCGCAGCAGGTACAAGCTGCGCTTAAACAAGCCCGCGGACGAGCTCGAAGTTCTCGCGGCTCCGGAACTGTTGGACCAGGCGACAGACGAAACGTCGAATCCCGAACAGGCTGAAGCAAACATACCCGATCCGTCGCTCGCAGCGATTCACGTCGGACGTCGCGTGCCTGTGTATCGCAAACTCGGCGAGTTCAATTCCAAGCGTGTGCGTGAAATCGTCCATGCAGTTCTCTCGCGGCTTGACGATAAAGCGATCGACGAAACACTTCCTCCAGACTTGCGACACCGCGTTGGTCTCGCCGGTCGCGCGCAAGCATTGCGTGAAATTCATTTTCCACCTCCGGACGCGTCGATGACGGATTACGAGCTCTCGAAGAGCCAGGCACATCTGCGAATGATCTTCGAAGACTTTTTCTGGGTGACGTTTGCGATCGGTTTGAAGCGCGGTCAACGCATTAAAGAGACCAAAGACGCGCCCGTGCGGATAGATAAGAACGTGAAAGAGGCGATCGCGTCTGTGATGCCTTTCAAGTTGACAGACGCGCAACGAAAAGTCACAAAACAGATCTTCGCCGACATGAAATCGACGGCGCCGATGAACCGTCTCTTGCAGGGTGACGTTGGCAGTGGCAAGACGATCGTCGCCGTCGTCGCAATGATCGCGGCGATGCAAAACGATCTTCAGACGGCACTGATGGTCCCCACCGAAATTCTCGCCGAGCAACACGCGCGAAGTATCAAACGACTGCTGGCTAAAACGCCATATCGCGTTGAATTATTGACCGGCTCGCTTCGTGCCGCAGAAAAGCGACGATTGCAAACGTCGCTGAAAGACGGGGAGATACATGCCGTTGTCGGCACGCAGGCGTTGATCCAGGAAGCAGTTGCGTTCGCAAATCTCGGCCTGGTTGTTATCGACGAACAGCATCGCTTCGGCGTGATGCAAAGGGCCGAACTGCGCGCACGTGGGCTCAACCCCGACGTCCTGGTTATGACCGCAACGCCGATTCCGCGTTCGCTGGCGATGACGGTTTACGGCGATCTCGACGTGTCGGTTATTGACGAGCTGCCGCCCGGCCGCACGCCGATCGAAACGCGCGTGTTTGGGGAAGATCAACGTCTGGAAGTGAAGCGTTTGATCTCGCGCGAGGTGAAAGCCGGTCGCCAGGTGTACGTCGTCTACCCGCTTGTCGAAGAGTCGGAGAAGATGGACCTGAAGGATGCAACGCGGCGTTACGAGTATCTTCGCGACACTGTTTTTCCGAAACTCTCCGTCGGGTTACTGCATGGAAAGATGAAGCCCGCTGAAAAAGAAAAGGTGATGAGTACATTCGTGGCTGGTGAGATCAAGATTCTGGTATCGACGACTGTAATCGAGGTCGGTGTCGATGTACCGAATGCTTCCGTGATGATTGTAGAAAATGCAGAGCGGTTTGGGCTGTCGCAGCTTCACCAGTTGCGCGGTCGTGTTGGTCGTGGAGCCGAGCAGAGTTATTGCATACTGTTGACCAGCGACAAGAAGACTGTCATCGCCGAGGAACGGCTGGGCATCATGGCCAAAACCAGCAATGGATTTATCATCGCCGAGAAAGATCTCGAGTTACGGGGTCCTGGAGAGTTGTTAGGCACAAGGCAATCAGGTCTACCCGAATTTCGCATCGGCAACATCGTGCGCGATCAGGAACTGCTCGAAGCAGCCAAGCGGGAAGCCGAGTTTTATCTGAGTAAGGAGAAGTCGGCAGTCACTGCAAAGATGGTCGCGCGCATCAAGCAGGATCCAAGGTTTGGACTCGCGGCAATCGGATAATCGTATGCGCATTATTGCCGGTGCTTACAAAGGTCGGAATCTCAAGAGCCCCCCATCGATGAACGTGAGGCCGACGTCCGACAGGCTTCGCGAAACACTCTTCAACGTGATCGCACCGCGCATTGAGGATTCGCGCTTTCTCGATCTGTGCGCCGGCTCTGGAGCTGTCGGTATCGAAGCACTCTCGCGGGGCGCCAATCATGCAACGTTTGTCGATCGTTCGCGGCGAAGCTGTACGTTGATCGAATCGAATCTCGAGTTGTGCCGGATTTCCGAGGACGAGCAAACCATCTACTGTTCCGAAGCCGGCGAGTTTCTTCGTCAAACCGACTCCGGCCCCTGGGACATTATCTACTTCGATCCACCATACAAAGACGACTATTTGAAAATACTTAAACTGGCGGGCTTACATCTCGCTGGCGACGGCCTCCTCATCGCCGAACACCACCACAAAAACGTCCTCCCCGAAACCATCGGAACCCTGTCCCGCACACGAGTTCTTAAACAAGGCGACTCCTCCCTCAGCTTCTACCAAAAGACAACGTCATAACTCTCCTGTATCATCTTTTTTGTTTCTCTTACGGCTTTATCTGTGCTTTTTTGTGGCCTCCTTTTGTGCCTTTTGTGAACTATGCTGATCTTAGGTATCGAAACATCCTGTGACGAAACCGCCGCAGCCGTCGTGCGCGACGGGCGCGAGATCGTCTCGTCAGTAATCTCGTCTCAAGTCCCCATTCACAAACGCTTTGGCGGGGTCGTCCCGGAGCTCGCCTCGCGCGAGCACCTCGACAAGATCGTTCCCGTCGTGAACGAAGCTTTCGCACGCGCAGGCGTTTCGGCGCGTGACGTCGACGGCATCGCTGTCACGGTCGGACCCGGATTGGTCGGTTCGCTTCTCGTCGGCGTGTCTTACGCAAAGGCGATGGCCTACGCGCTCAAGAAACCTTTCGTCGGCGTGAACCATATCGAGGGTCACATCTACTCCGTTGCGTTCGAAAATCCCCCGATCGAGTATCCCGCGGAAGCGCTGATCGTTTCGGGCGGACACACAAACATCTTCTTCATTCCGGAGCCGGGAAAGTACAAAGTCGTATCGCGCACGCGGGACGACGCGGCTGGCGAGGCTTTTGACAAAGTCGCAAAGCTGCTCGGCCTCGGCTATCCGGGTGGACCGATCATCGAGCGACTCGCGCGCGAGGGAAATCCGAACGCGGTGCCGTTTTCAATCCCACGCATGGGCGATGGATTGCCGGATTTCAGTTTTAGTGGACTGAAGACGGCGGTCACGAAGCACGTGCGCGAGAGTGGTTTGAAGCCGCTGGAGAATGGTGGCGAACCGTCGCAGGGAATCAAGGATCTCGCGGCGAGTTTTCAACACGTCGTGGTGCAGTCGCTGGTGCGCACGATGGAAAGGATTGCCGAGGAGAATTATCCGAAGACGTTGATCGTCGCGGGCGGCGTGGCGTGCAATGGCAAGCTGCGAGAAGTGTCGCGCGAGATGGCGGCAAAGCTCGATCTTCCGATCTACTTCCCTTCACCACATCTCTCGACCGACAACGCCGCGATGATCGCCGCTGCCGGAACGGTTAAGTTGATAGCGGGCGAACGCGGCACGCTCGATATGAATGCAGATGTGACCTTACGACTGCAAAATGTTGATCTCGAGGAGGAAGCAATAAAGCGAGCGGGCGTGAGGTATCGGCTTTAAAGTTAGACAGGATTTACAAGATTTTTCAGGATGTGCCTGTACATCCTGAAAAATCTTGTAAATCCTGTCTAACTGTTTGGTCTCGTCACGCGAGACCGGTGTGGGCCTTATCAACCCTCTATCGTACTCATCGCCGTTACGGCGCGTTTTTCGTACGCCACAATCGTCGCGACGTTTTTCTTCTCCACCTCCGTTAACGCCGCGTCCGTGAAGTTCGGGTCGGCTTTGTACCAATCGAAGCTCGAGAAGTACTTCTGCAACCACGGCTCCTTGAACACCTTCCCGTGTCGCGCGTAGATCTCGTGACGCATCTGGCTCGCGTCTTCGATAAACAACCCCTCCAGCAGTGATTGCGTGATCGGTTTCGCGCTCAGGTCCTGATGAATCTGGTTTTCGTACTTGACGATCGTCTCGACGTTGAGTTTGTCGTTCCCGGAAAGCTCTTCGTCCTTGAAATTCTCATCGGGGTTGTACCACGGTTGAAAGAAGAAATACTGTTGCAACCACTCCGCGCGAAACATGCGACCGTGCCGCGCGTAGACCTCATTTCGCAGCAGGCGCAACTCGTGCAGGCTTAACCCGCGCAGCATCTCCTCGGTGATCGCCTTGTTCTCGAAGAACTGCATGTCGCCCGGAAGCAGTGCAACCTTCCGCTGCTTCTTTTGCGCGCCGCTGAGTATCTCGAGGTTCTTGCGCTCGACCGCCGTGAGCTGCTTCCCGTCGTACTTATCTTTCGCGGAATACCAGTAACGCTCATCAAAGTACTGCTGCAACCACGGATCGTCATCAAACCGCTTTCCGTGAATCGCTTCAACTTCCGCCAGCAACACCTTCCACTCAGAGCTGCTGTGTTTTCCGAGTTTGCGCGCCGGGATCTGCCGATCTCGCCAGTAACGCATGTCGCCGGGCTGAATCGTCTCGTGCTTCGCAGCTTCAGCGATACGAATCAGATCGAGGTTTCGGCGCTCGACGTCGTTGAGCAGCGAATTATTGAAGTCAGGATTCGGCTTGTACCACGACTGCTCTTCTAAATAGACCTTGATGTCGTTGTCTTTGAAAACACGTCCGTGACGTCCAAACACGATCCCGCGCAGCAACTTCAGATCCTCCGGACTCAGCTTCTGAAGCTGGACCTGCTTGACCGACGTTTTGCTGAAGTCGAGCGCCTTCAACCCGTCCATCGGATCCTGCTGAGCCAGAACAGTCAGAGACGAGACGGCAATCAGAAGAACCAACAAGATAGTTTTCATCTTAATCCTGCTATCCGAAGATATCGCGAACTTTGTCCACCAGCCCCTTGTTCTCGAGATCCTTGTTCTCAACTTCTGCCAACTGCTCCAGCAGCTTTCGCTGTTCCCGCGTCAACGTCGTCGGCGTGATCACCGTCACCGAAACAAACAGGTCGCCGCGACCACGCCCACCCAGCACGGGCATGCCCTTGCCGCGCAACCGAAACACGGTGCCTGTTTGAGTACCCATCGGAACCTTCAGCTTCTCGTCTTCGTCGAGGGTCTTCACCATGACGTCCGCACCCAACGCGGCCTGCGCGAAAGTGATCGGAATGGCTTCGTAGAGGTTGCTGCCTTGTCGTTCAAACTGCTCGTGCTCCGAAACGTGAATCACCACGTAGAGATCTCCGGCGGCACCACCCTGCGTTCCCGCTTCCCCTTCACCAGAAACGCGTAAACGAGAGCCAGTTTCGACCCCCGCCGGGATCTTTACCTCCATCTGTTTTTCACGTTCGACTCTTCCGCCGCCTTTACACTCAGTGCAAGGGTTCTTGATGACCCTTCCCGTGCCGCGACAGACGTGGCACGATCTCGACACGGAGAAGAATCCCTGCTGGTAACGAACCTGGCCGCTTCCCTGGCACGTCGAACAGCTTTCGGGTTGGCTCCCGGCCGCAGCACCAGATCCGTTGCACGTACCGCACAGTTCCAGACGCGGAATGCGCAGTTGGGCTGTCATCCCGCTCGCTGCTTCTTCGAGTGTGATCTCGAGGTCGTAACGGAGGTCGGCGCCGCGTTGCGCTGCTGTGCGACGCGAACCACCTCGTCCGCCGAACACGTCGCCAAAACCAAACAGGTCGCCGAGGATGTCTTCGATTCCACCGAATCCCGGTGCGCCCCATGCTCCCGCGCCCGCGCTGCCTGAAACACCCGCATGTCCAAGCCGGTCGTAACGCCGCCGTTGTTCAGCATCTGACAGGACGCTATAGGCCTCAGCGGCTTCTTTGAATTTCTCTTCGGCACTCGCGTCGTTTGGATTTTTGTCGGGGTGATACTTCACCGCGAGGCGCCGGTAAGCGCTCTTTAACTCCTGGTCCGTAGCGGTGCGGCTGACGGAAAGCACCTCGTAATAGTCACGTTTGCTCATACTCTAGTAATTCAATAACCCTTCTTGATTTTAATCGTTGCTTCACAGGATTTATATGATTTGAAAAGGATTATCAGGATTTATCATGCAAATCCTCTCTCAATCCTGTAAATCCTGTGAGTCAAACTTCTGTCGTAGCGTCTGTGGTGTCCAACATCGCGGATGTGAGTTGCCCGGCTACACGTTCCAACTTGTTCATAGCAATCTTAAGCTCTTCGAGCTTGTCTGTCTTGCTCGCCGCCTCCGCTTCCGTAAACACCGTCTCAGCAGCGTTCTGCTCGATCTCCGGAAGCAAACCACCAAATTTATCGAACGACTTCTTTGTGTTCCTCAACAAAGAGTCGAGCTTGGTTCTTAAAACCAAAAGCTCCTTGGTGGTGCGATCGCTGTCTGCAAACTCTTCCGATTCGTGAATGAGCCGATCGATCTCCTCAGGCGTCAACCCCGACGTCGGCGTGATGCGCATTTGCTGTTCGCGCCCGGTGGCCTTGTCCTGCGCCGACACCGATACGATCCCATTTGCATCGACTTCAAACGAAACCTCGATCTGCGGCACGCCACGCGGACCAGGCGGAATCCCCACGAGCTCAAATTTACCCAACGAACGATTACCTTGTGCCACCTCGCGTTCGCCCTGAAGCACGTGTATTTCCACCGACGATTGATTGTCGACCACCGTCGTGAACGTGCGACTCTCGCGCAGCGGAATCGTCGAGTTACGCTCGATGATCTTCGTAAACAACCCGCCGCGCGTTTCCAAACCCAGACTCAGCGGCAGCACATCGAGCAGCACAATGTCTTTCACTTCGCCTGTCAACACACCGCCCTGAATCGCGGCGCCCATCCCTACGACCTCATCCGGGTTGATTTCCGACGAAGGCTTGCGTCCAAAAATCTTCTCGACCGTGCGCTCGACAATCGGCGAACGTGTTTGACCACCGACGAGGATCACCTTGTGAATGTCAGACGCTTGCAGTTCCGCGTCTTTGAGTGCTGCCAGACACGGCTCGACGGTCTGCTCGACCAGATCAGACACGAGCGTCTCGAACTGTTCCCGCGTGAGCGACTTGTTAAAGTGCTTCGGACCGCTCGCGTCGGCTGCGATGAACGGCAGGTTGATCGCGGTCTCGTTCGCTGTCGAAAGGTCGCACTTCGCGCGTTCCGCAACTTCCTTCAAGCGCTGTAAAGCCAGGCGATCCTGCCGGAGATCGATTCCCGTGTCGGCCAGGAACTGCCCCGCCATCCAGCTCATGATCCGTTCGTCAAAATCTTCACCACCGAGAAACGTATTACCCGACGTCGACAACACTTCAAAAACACCGTCGTTCATCTCGAGAATCGAAATATCGAATGTGCCGCCACCCAGATCGTAAACCGCGATACGTTCGACGCCCGCTTTGCCCAATCCGTATGCCAGGGCCGCCGCGGTCGGCTCGTTGATGATCCGCTCGACTCTCAAGCCCGCGATCTTGCCCGCGTCTTTAGTCGCCTGTCGCTGCGTGTCGTCGAAGTAAGCAGGAACAGTGATGATGGCTTCAGACACCGATTCGCCGAGAAAATCCTCGGCCGAAGCTTTCAAGCGTTGCAGGACGATTCCAGACAACTCGGGGGGGCTGTAGTTGCGGCCCTGTACGCGCACCTTCGCATCACCATTCGGTGAATCTACGATCTCAAACGGCGAAGTCTCGCGCATGCGGGTGACTTCCGTCGAGTTGAACTTGCGGCCGATGAGCCGCTTTACGGCAAACACCGTATTCGCAGCATTTGTGACCGCCTGACGTTTCGCGATCTGGCCTACGAGCCGCTCGCCCTTTTCAGTAAAACCGACGACGGTCGGCGTCGTGCGGCCGCCTTCTTTATTCGGGATAATCTGGACCGCGCCGCCTTCCAGAACGGAGACGCAACAATTGGTTGTTCCTAAATCTATGCCAATCGATTTTCCCATTGATTTCGGTTCCGAAACGTTTCCGCGCTATTTGCGCGTTGCAACCTTCACGAGGGCGGGGCGAATTAACTTGTCGCCGAGGCGGTAACCGGCAACTATCTCCTGCATCACTGTGTCAGGCTCGAATTCGTCGGTCGCTTCAGTTGCGACAGCCTCATGAATGTGGGGATTGAATGGTTCACCAACGGCAGCGATCGGCTTAACACCAAGCGCCTCCAACACGCCGTTGAGTTGTTTGAAGATTAGATCTACACCACTAAGGAAATGACGAAACTCGTCAGACTCCGAACCCTCGACTGAGGCCTCAGCTTCCAACGCCCGCTTGAGATTGTCCACCACCGGCAAAAGCTTGGTTACGACGTCGGCAACTACGCGGTTGTATGTTTCACTTCGTTCCCGTTCGACGCGCTTTCGATAGTTCTCAAAATCCGCCTGGCGCCGCGCGAGATTGTTTTTCAGCTCAGCGTTTTCAGCCTCAACGCGCTTCAGTTCCGCCCTGGTCGCGATAAGTTCAGCGGTATCGGGCCCGCCAGTGCGCTCCTCGGGCTCCACGTCGGTGCCTGCGAGGAGCTCGGCGATGTCCGCACTGTTGTAGGTTTCGGGTTCGAGATCTTCGTCTTCGATGGGCGCGTCTACGCTTTCGACGTCGTCAGCGTTGGATGCGACCTCGTCGTCAGCGTCAGTGAATCTTATCGGGATGCGGTGCGAACCCTTGTCGCGTCTGTCTGATGTCATTAGGAAGGATCGGAAATTCAACTCAACGTGCAGCCTGTTCACCCAGTCGATGCTCAATCAATCGCGCCATGTAGTTTACCATAGCCATTATCCGCGCATATTCTATTCTCATCGGACCAACAACGCCGAGAGTGCCCGCGCTATCGTTGGATCCAACTCGATAAGGCGCAGTGATTAGAGCGCAATTTTGCATTGAACTGGCGGGATGCTCGCGCCCGATCACCACGTGCACGTCGCCGGTGTAGTTGGTCGCGTCGTGGACACACTCGTTCAGAATTTTAATGAGGCGCGACTTCTCTTCGAACGTCCGGAATAGTTCGCGCATGCGCTCGATATCGACAAAGTCAGGCTTGGTAAGGATGTTTGAAGCACCGTCGACGTAAATGCCGGCGCTTGCTTCCTCGCCCTCGAGACTCCGCTCACACAGCAGAATCGCGTTCTGGAGGAGTCGATCGTAGAGGGCCTTCTCTTCTTTCATCAACTCGACAATCTCAGCCCGGATCGCAAGCAAACTCTTGCCGCTGAACTCGGCATTCAGGTAGCGAGCCGTGCGGTCGAGGTCGTCCTGCGTAAACTCGTCCGACGTTCTGATGACCTTGTTATGAATGATGTTCGCGGTCGACACCAACACGACGAGAATTCGTTTATCGGGGAGTTGAACGAACTCGATGTGATTCAGACGATTGTCAGCGAGCGATGGCGACACGACGATGCCGACGTTCTCCGAGAGCGCCGAGAGGACGTGCGACGCTGTTTCCATCAATCGATCCGGGGAGGCGTCGGCGCCGATGTCGTTCGCGGAGAAAAGATGGTCGATCGCTTTTAGATCGGTGCGTGATAGCCGTGCTTCACCGAGCATGTTGTCGACGTAGTAACGATAACCCTTGTCCGTGGGCACGCGACCCGCTGAAGTATGTGGTTGATCGACGAAGCCCGACTCCTCGAGCTCGCCCATGACGTTACGGATCGTCGCCGGACTCCAGCCATAGCCGTGTGAAAAGCGGTCGGAGAGCACACGCGAGCCGACAGCCTCGCCGGTCACGAGGTGTTCCTTGATCAGAGCCGCCAAAAGGACTTCCGCACGGGAGTCCAGGGCACTCTTCTCAGTCGTTTGGAGATTTGGGCCTCGCCTCGGCATGAGTTGGCAGTATACAAACTTACTCCACAGATTGCACAGATCACGCCCATTGGCTTATTTGTGCAATCCGGGTACGGCCTTAATTGCTTGAATATATAGGACTTAGCGTCCCTGCTCGCCAAAGGTTGACGCGCCGAGCCTGCCGTCCTTAAGATTGTTGCCCCCGAACCGCTGTTCGCCGCACCGAGTTTCCGCCATGACTGAAGTTAGAAAATATTTTGCCGACGCGTTTCGTCATATGGGCGGTAATCGAGGTGTGCCTCCGATTGAAGTTCGTTTTTATCCCTACGCGGGATTGCGCCACACGATTCGACTGCGGTCGGGACGCGTCTACGTGCGGCTCTCGGATATCTTTAAAGATGCGCCACCCGACGCAGTGCGTGCACTAGCGTGGATTCTTGTAGCAAGGCTTCTCGGCAAACGAGTGCCGACAATTCACGACCGAGTTTACCGCGATTATTCGCTGACGCCATCGGTGATGCGTTCATCAGACCTGGCTCGTCGTGGGCGTGGAAGAAAGATGATCTCGTCGGCACAGGGCGAGGTTTACGATCTCGATCGAATGTTTACCAGGCTGAATCGCAAATATTTCGACGGCGAGATACCGAAGCCGACCATCACCTGGTCACAGCGTCGCACGAAGAGCATCCTTGGTCATCACGATCACATTTACGACAGCATCACGATCAGCAAGACGCTCGACTCGATTGACGTCCCCGAATGGTTTGTCGAGTACATCCTTTATCACGAGATGCTGCATATCAAGCATCCGGCGCGGTTAATAAATGGACGGCGCTACTATCACACGAGCGCGTTCAGGTTGGATGAGCGCAGATTTCCGCATTACGACGCCGCGCAGAAGTGGCTGGAGCGGCTGGCACGGTTGCGGAGAGTCCCGCGAGCGCGCGCGGCGTGACGTTATTGGAACTATCGCGCACGAATAGCGTTACTACAACCGAGGTAGGTGGGCTCCTCAAAAGAGGGCGGTTTGCTGGGATACTGCAATCCCGGCGGATCGCCCTTTAAGTTTGTAGAGCCACAAAAAGGCACAAAGCAGATCACAAATGATTTTTTGTGAAGTTCTTTTGTGCCTTTTTGTGGCTCTACAGGCAGCCACTAGACAATGCCTCACCTGCCTCGTTAGACTACGCAGTTTGCTAAGTGTGCCCTACCTTTATCTACGGAGAATTCAGTTTTATGGCTATTCCTGCAACTCAGATTCGGCGCGGTATGGTGATCGTTTTCGAGGGCCAGCCGTGCAAAGTCCTTGAATTCAGACATCATACCCCCGGTAACCTGCGCGCGATGATTCAGACCAAGCTGCGCAACATCCGCACCGGTGCTTCCTTTGAACATCGTTTTCGTTCGGCCGACACAGTGGACCGCGCCTCCATGGAACAACACGAAATGGAATATCTCTATTCGGACGGTTCGCATCACCACTTCATGAACACTGAGAATTACGAACAGACAGCCTTGAGCGAGGAAGACCTCGGCGATGCTTCACAATGGTTGACCCCAGGCATGAAGATCCAGGCGGAGTTTTACGAAGGTTCACCAATCGGAATCGATCTCCCCCCGTCAATGGAGTTTACAGTCACGCAGACCGAACCAACATTGAAGAGCGCCACCGTTTCGAACGTTAACAAACCCGCCACCCTGGAAAACGGCGTCGTGATCACCGTTCCTCCATTCATCAACGAAGGCGACAGAATTCGGGTCGATCCCACAGAAGGACGGTATATCGAGCGAGCCAAGTGAGCGCATATGTATTTGGCCTATAGCCTTCTTCTATCGCTCGGCCTGCTGGTTCTGCTTCCACTCTTCTTATTTAAAGCATTGGCGCACGGCAAATACATCGCCGGATTCCGGCAGCGCCTGGGTTCGGTTCCGGCAGTGAGCGGGAAGCCGGTGATCTGGCTTCACTGCGTTTCAGTAGGTGAGACGCAAGCTGCGCGGCCCTTGGCGGCGCGGCTCAAACAGCAGTTTCCACATCACGCACTCGTCGTCTCGACCATCACGCTGACTGGTCAAAACCTGGCGCGAAATGTCTTTCGCACGCAGGCGGAGAGTGTTTTCTACTTTCCTTTTGACTGGCGGTGGTCCGTGCGTCGAGCGTTGAAAGCGATCAATCCGGTGGCTGTGCTCATCATGGAGACCGAGCTTTGGCCGAACTTTTTGCGCGAGTGCAAAGCGCGTGAGATTCCGGTCGCGCTCGTGAATGGTCGCATCTCCAGACAGTCGTATGGCAGGTACGCACTGATCAAGTTCTTCCTTCGTCGGGTGCTTTCATCTTTTAGTATTGCCGTGATGCAGTCCGAAACTGACGCTCAGAGACTACAAGCTTTGGGAATGCCACGTGAAAAAACGTTTACTGCCGGCAATCTCAAGTTTGACGCTGATGCAGGTAGCGATCTGACTGATACAACCACCGAGATCGCACAGAGGTTCGGTTTGCACTCAGACGTGCCACTCGTCCTCGCTGCGAGTACGCACGAGCCTGAGGAGAAGATCATTCTCGAGAGTTTCAAGCAACTTAGAACAAAACAAGAAGTGCGACTCATGATTGCTCCGAGACATCCGGAGCGCTTCAATGAAGTCGCGTCTTTGATTCAGAATTCAGGGTTAAGCTGGACGCGAAGAATGAATCTCCCTGAGCCGAGCGATTCGGATGCCGCAGTGATCCTGCTCGATACGATTGGCGAGTTGCCGGCAACGTATTCGCAGGCCGCAGTGGTTTTCGTCGGCGGCAGTATTGTCGATCGGGGCGGCCACAATGTACTCGAACCTGCCGCAGCAGGTACCGCAGTTGTGACCGGAGCTCACACTCACAATTTCCATGCGATTGTGAATCTGATGGCGGAGGCTGGAGCGTTAGTTCAATTGCCTCCAGCGCAGGGCGCGTCGATGGCAGTCCCTCAGATTGCAAAAGCCTTCGCTGAACTCCTTGCCAGTCCGGAAGCGCGAGCTGAATTGGGTCGCCGTGCTAAAAAATTGGTCTCAGAAAACCAGGGCGCTGCCGATAGAACGGTGGAACTGATTGCGCCGCTGTTGACAGCAAACGCTCACACTCCATGAAGTCAATTGTTCTTCCGCCATTAAGTCTCCTTTACGGCGCAGTGACGCGCACGCGTCTCTCGCTCTACCGTCGCGGTACTTTCGTCACGACGAAGTTGGATCGTCCAGTGATCAGCGTCGGCAACATCACGACGGGTGGAACCGGCAAGACTCCGCTCGTCGAGTGGGTTGCTAAAACTCTCGCCGGCCAGGGTAAAAAACCCTGCATTCTGACGCGTGGTTACGGTCGCAAAGATCCGCACGTGCAGGTAATCGTGTCAGATGGTTATGGAGTGCTGGCTTCGCCCACGGAGGCGGGCGACGAGCCCTACCTGTTAGCCACAAATCTTTCCGGGCTTGCGGCCGTCATCAGCAGCGCGGATCGAATAGCCGCGGGACAGGAAGCGATTAATGACTTCGGCTCCGATCGTTTCGTTTTGGACGATGGTTTCCAGCATCTGCGCCTCGCGCGCGACCTGAACATCGTCACGATCGATGCGACCAACCCTTGGGGTGGCGGCAGCCTGCTTCCGCATGGAAGGCTGCGTGAAAGTCGAGAGGGATTGAGCAGAGCTGATTGCGTGGTGATCACGCGATGCGATCAGGTCAGGAGCCTGGACGCACTTCGCAGCGAGATCGCGAAGTTCACCGGCGGTAATCGTCCGATTTTTCATTCGTACATGCGTACGTCGCGAGTGTCTTCGCTGAAGAATGGTCCGGGTACGCTGTCGTCTCCGGCGCGCCTGGCGGCATTTTGTGCGATTGGAAATCCTGCGGCGTTCTTCGAGCACCTGCGCCGCGCGGGTTACGAGCTCGTATTGCAAAAGTCATTTCCGGATCACCACGTCTTTTCGCAGGAAGAGATCGACTCGCTGATCGCCGCTGCAAAAAAGGCGGGCGCAAACAGTCTGATCACCACGGCCAAAGACGCAGTCAAACTCCGAACGCTGTCGTTTCCGATTCCCTGTTACGTCCTTGAGATCGAGATCGCGATCGAGAACGGCGACGAACTCGCCCGCATGCTCCCCTAGTTAGTTTTCTTTGTGCCTTTTCGTGAGTTCTTTTGTGCCTTTTGTTAACTGAACTCACCTCGGCGGCGTGGCAGTCGGCGATGGTTTCTCGGCAGGTTTGGTAGCTGACGGTACGGGCGGCGGCGGAGTCTCAGGCACTATGCTGCGCGTCGGCTCGGGCAAGGGCGTTGCCTTATTGCTGTTAGTGTTCTTGTTGGCATTCGCGTTCTCATTCGCCGGCGCCGGACTCAAGTCCTCGAGCGGGTCCACCGAAACCTCAGGACTCGCAACCGGACTCGCATTCACATTCGCCGGCGGAGTAATCGTTCCTCCAGACGGTATCCCCTGTTCACCTTTTCCCGTCGGCGACTGTGACGGCTGCACCGGCTGACTGTTCGGATCGGCCGCGAGTGTCTGTTGATTCGCGTTTATGTTCGTTGCAGGCGTGTTTCGAGTCAGGGCCCAGATTGCAGCGAAGACAACCACCAGCGCGACGACCGCCGGAATCACAACCTTGAGCGGATTAAAACTCGAAGTCACCGCCGGCGGCGGCATTGCCGGAGGCTCGACCGGCACCGTCACGGGTGCGCGACGAGGATTCGTCGTCACCTCTTCTCTCATCCTGACGACAGTCACTTCATCAGGCTCGTCACTCGCCGCGAGCGATCCCGACGCACTTGTGACACCCGTGGGCGCGACCCGGTTTACCGTCATGCCCGCCGCAATGATCAAGTCTTCAACCAGCTCGGCAGCGTTCTGGTAACGGTTGTCGCGAACCTTAGCCATCGCGCGCGCGACAACGCGAGCAACTGCGGGCGGCACATCGTTTCTCTCGTCCAGCACTGAAGGCACTGGCTCCTGCAAGTGCTTCATCATGACCATCGTCGGCGACTCGCCGGAAAACGGCACGTGACCCACCAGCATTTCGTACAAGATCACGCCGAGCGAATAGATATCGGAGCGCGCGTCGATCTCTGCCTCCTGCGAACACTGCTCGGGCGACATGTATTGCGGCGTGCCGATCACGAGGTTGGGCGCAGTCAGACCAGTATCGACGGCTCCTTCGGGCTCGTTGATCTTCGCGATCCCGAAGTCGAGCACTTTGGCATGATCGCCACTCATCGTGTCGAGCAACATGATGTTGTCGCTCTTGAGATCACGATGGATGACGCCCTGCTCGTGTGCCGCGTGGAGAGCGTCGCCAATCTGCCGTGTGATATCAACCACCCTCGCCAGCGGCAACCCACCTTCCTCGCGGATTACCTGTTTGAGCGTCTTACCACTCAAAAACTCCATCACCAGAAAGACGTGTCCGCTTTCGTCCTCGCCGAAATCAGTGACACTCAAAGCGTTAGGGTGTGAGATTCGCGAAGCGGCACGCGCCTCGCGCGAGAAGCGCGCAACGATTTTTTCGTCAGCCGCGAGCGAGGCGCGGAGCACCTTGATGGCGACCGTCTTGTCCATCAACACGTGCGTGCCGCGATAGACAGTGCCCATTCCGCCCTCGCTGAGGCGCGCATCGATACGGTACTTTCCGGCCAGAGTCATGCCGATGAGTGAGTCGGCGTCTTTTTCGAGCGCAAGACCGTCCGCAGGACACAGTGTCGTCGTGTCAGGATATTCAACTCCACATTTCGGACACTTTTTCATGTAACGTCAGCCTAACACAACTGCCGCAGATTTACGCGGATCCGTTAAATCGTTTACACAGATCCGCGTATCTGCGGCAGTAATCAGTTTGCAACCAGGCTAGCTCGCTTTAACAACCGCGAACACGACCAGCAGCGCGAACAGCACCAACGACTCGATCAGCGCCAAGCCAAGGATCATCATCGTCTGAATACGTCCCGCAGCGCCCGGATTTCGAGCGGCGCCTTCACACGCCGACGCGCCGATGCGCGACTGTCCCAGCGCACCACCAAACACGGCGATTGCAAAACCGATACCAGCGGCCAACGCGCGATACTTCTTCAGCGAAAAATCGTTGTCGCCGGCTTCGACTGCGGCCTGTGCAAACACGGTCATGCTGCTCAAAAGAATTCCGACCACGGCGAACAGCAACATTCTGAATCTGCTCATGATTCCTCCTCAAATGTGCGTTTCGACTACATCCATCACAATCGACGAGCAGACTGGACCGTATTATTTCGCCTGGCTCCGGTATCCACCGCCCCTCTTACAACGGCGCTCCAGCGAGACAGACATGACGAAGGTATGACTTGTCCGGTTTACTCTGACGAAGCTAACGAATGCACTCTTCGAATTGCGAGATAACGTTTGTGGCCGCACTGCCCACGTCGCTCACCTCGCGCTTTGGATAAAGCCATCAAGTAAGAACTGGTGCGATAAACTCATCGCCGTCGTACTCTTCTCCGTGCGCATGTGGTGCGTGCGACACCTCACTCAGGTAGAGCTGCGACAGCAGTATGAAAACAAAAGTCTGGATCAAAGCCACAAACACACTCAGCGGCATCAACAGAATCGGCGCAACCCACGTGGTGGGCGGAGCAAGATGTGACAACGTCTCCATCACCTTCTCGTCCGCAAACAGGTTGCCGAAAAGACGGATGCCGAGCGAGAACGGGCGAATCAAGTTACTGATCAGCTCGATCGGAAAGATTAATGGCGCAATCCACCAGATTGGACCAGCAAGGTGCTTCAGGTGGTTGAAGATGCCGTTCTCGCTGATGCCGATGTAGTTGTAATAAAGGAACGAACTCAAACCGAGCGCGAACGTCACGCTCGTCGCCGAAGTCGGACTCATGAACAGCGGAAACAATCCCATGAGATTCGACACGAGGATTACCACCGCGAACGTCATGACGACGGGAAAGTATTTCAGACCGTGTGGGCCGATGATGTCCTGGAGCATGTTACGCACAGACAGCACGCTGACTTCGAGCGTTTGCTGACCGCCACCCGGCTCGCCTTCGGAAAGTTTGCCTTTCAGGATCCAGATGATGACGACGCTCAGGATGCACGCGATGACAAACATCACGGTGTACCACGGGATCGCGTTGTCGGCGGTGTATGGACCAAAGGCATCTTCGGGAGTCGTGCCGAATTTGGCCAAGACCGTCTTCCAGATCGGTTTCGTGTACTGTAGTTCAAATTTGAGTGCGGCTTCGCCAAACCAGTTATTGACCAACTGCACAATGATCGGCGCTTCGTGCGCCGCCTCTTCTGCGTGCTCGGCAGTTTCTTGCGCGGCTTCTGCAAACAACAGGAACATCAACTAATTTCCTCTCGCTCTTTGATTGCGAAATAGAACTCTCTTGCGGCTTCGACAAGCAGTGCGACCACGAAGGTCGACAACCCGATGAGAACTGCGGGCAGTGATATAAGATCCAGCGTATAAGTTGCGAAAACAATGGCGGCGATCACGACGTAGCGGAGTACGAACTGCGCAAGCCGTAGCTGCGGCGGGCCACCCGTAGCCGAGAGCTGTATTGCCGCGGCCGCAGAATTTCTCAACCAGCTATGACTGAACAACGCCAAACAACCGCCAAGCAGCAGGCCCGTCGTTACCCGCCACGGCGCGACGAACGCCGACACTGCGCCAGCAAGCGCAGTGGTAGCGACCATTGTGTAAAACACCCTAGTGTTGATGGAGTCCTGCATGTACGAAGCCGCTGATTTTAACTGGGGTATCGGTGAGTTGTCGAGTTGAGGCCACCTCTGCGGCTCTCTGCGTATCTCGGCGTCCTCTGCGTTTACGTGTCTCTTTAACCCAGAGAACGCGGACATACGCAGAGAGCCGCAGAGTAATATTTAATAGGTTTTAGAACTCAAACGTACGAACTCGTAAAGGCCGGCGGCGGAGCCGAGGACGATCCCCGCGATCAGGAGCCAGGGGTCGGTTCCCAGCCACTTGTCTAAAAACCATCCGAGCGCGCAGAAGGAAGCGACGGCCGCAAACAACGTGATCCCCGCGGCATAGGCAAAACCGGTCTTTCGATTCTGATCCTGGTCCTCCTTATTGGCCACGGCTACCAACTTTCGCGTGTCAGGTAGTTTTTCGGAAGGTCGTACAGCAGAGCGCGACGCGAGTAGCGCATGGAGTCGTGAATAAAACAGACGTGCGTGCACCAGCACGCTTTGCCTCCGTCGATAGCGGTCAGCTCCGCCTGTCGCTCATTCGCAGCCCACAAAGCGCCGAAGTCGTATTCGAAATCCGCGAGCGTCGCAAACTTCTCCCGTAGTTCACACGCGCGCACGTCGCCGTTGTAGTCGATGACTACAGCCGTTTCGCCCGCGGTACACGGAAACGGCCACGCCGTGGGCTGCTGGAAGTTAGAGTGTTGGGTGCGGTAGTGAGTGATGATCGCGCCTGCGTACACGGCATTCTTCACAAAGCGTTTGCTGCGATCGTCAGCGGCAAACATTCGCTCGCCGTAGCGCTTCGTCAACTTCGAAACGTGCGCATACATCGCAGGCAAAACTTCCGCCGGTACTTGCTTGATGCTTTCGCCGACAAGAGTCTCACCGCGAATGATGTTGAAGTATTGGCCGTCGAGACGATACTTCTCCCACATGAAATCAGAGAGCATCTCGATCTCGGTGTAGTTTGCCGCGCAGACCACCGTGTTTACATTTAGACGAAAACGATCCGCGTACTTCTCCTTCAGCGGATAAAGCGACTCGATACAGTCGAGCGCCTTTTCCCAATTGCCTGGGACACCGCGGATGCGATCGTGAGTCTCGCCATAACCGTCGAGAGCGATGTTCAGGTAGAGATCGATCTCGGGATTGTTTCCTAATGCGCGATCCACGACTTCGTAAACACGCGATTTGATCAGACCGTTCGTCGGGATGATGATGCGATCGACGCCGTTGTTTGAGACAAACAGGTCGATGACGTCTGAGAGATCGCGACGCAGCGTTGGCTCGCCGCCCGAGAGCCAGAGGTCCGTTAT
>DATNCH010000072.1:0-46813 GCA_035571655.1 Pyrinomonadaceae bacterium | reverse complement strand
ATGGAATACAGTGAATCGTTAACATGGAGTATGACCTCCTTGGATCGCGGCTAATTGAACGAGGTTGATACTTATTGGATAGCGACTTTGCGAGGGGTCGCGGCTGTGGGGGAATTGATGCGCGGCAATCTACGCTCTCGTGACACTGCTGTCAACAGAGCACATCAGGAGTGTTTCTCTGCGGTCCTCTGCGTATCTCTGCGATCTCTGCGTTAAAAGCCAGACGAAACGCAGAGATCGCAGAGATACGCAGAGGGCCGCAGAGAAAATCAAACTGTGTTTTTTGCGGATCTCAATGCTTGGGCCAACTTCGGTACGTGTGCTTCGATACTGTAATGCTTTTCCGCGTACCTGCGCCCGGACTCGCCGAGCTGTCGCCGTAGAGCTTCATCACGAAGCAGTCTTGAAAGGTGCGTATACCACTCGTCCGCGGTACGTGCGACGAAATGTGTTTCATTCGATTCAGCAATGTCCTGACACGCGCCGACCGGGCTCACCACGAACGGAACGCCCACTGCCATGTACTGAACAGCCTTGAAACACGACTTACCGACCGACCAATCGTCTTCGACGATCGGATAGATTCCGATATCGAGTGATTGGAAATGCGGGATCTCCTGATCCAAACTCCACGGCAGGTTTTCAATGTCAACTCCGGGGATCGCGACGTTGTCTTCTCCCGTCCCCACCAAACGCACGCGAAACTGATGTTCGCGCGCGAGACGTTCGAGCACCGGGAAGAGAGTTTTCACATACGCAAACGTGGAGTGCGTACCAATCCAACCGATAACCGGCACGTCAGCGGCACGGCCATCTGCAAGCGGTCGAAAACTCTGCGTATCGACGACGGTAGGAATCACTACCGCTTCCCGACCTTTGCTTTTTACATACGACGCGATCTCGCGATTACCGCAGGTCACAAGCCGCGACCAGCGAATCAGATCGTTTGTCTTGCTAAACCACTTCAGCATGCTGCCGATGCGACCATAAGTCGGACTCTTGTACGGAACATACGTCGCATCATCAAGGTCGAGCACCATCGGGCAGTCGTGCAGGTTGATTGCCAACCACTCGACGACCGGTGGTCCAAACATCATCGCTTCGCGTTGCACAAACAACACGTCCGCCTTCCGCGCGCGCCACAACTCGCGCACACGACGAAGCGACGCCAGCGCCAACCCCGACGCCGTTCGCGCCCACTGCGATCGTTTGTAGAGGGAGCCGTACTGCCGCGAATCGAGGAACGGATAAACGGAGAGTTCAATTCCCTCGGCGGCTAGAGGTTCGATGAACTGGATCATTCGGAACCGTGTTGCCGCTGCCTCGACCGGATATGTCGCCAATCCCAACACTCTCATCTTAGTGCATCACAAAAGGCACAAACAGAGCCCACAAAAAGGCACAAACCACAAACACATCTTTTGTGCTTTTTTGTGGCAAGTCATCTTGCAGCAGAGCTCCGTACAACCGTGCGTAAGCTTCGGCGCCGACAGTGTTGACGTCAAACAATTTTTCCGCCACTGCACGCGCCTTCGTTTTTATATTCGGATCGTCGATCAGCTTTTCAATTTCGACGAGGGCGAGGTCGAAATCGCGATCGTCGAAGTCGTCGATCAGGATTCCCGCGTGCGACTGGTCCACCAGGCTGTCAGAGTCTCCGATTCCGGCGTTGATGACGATTGGAAGCCCGCACGCGAGATATTCTCCGTTCTTCGTCGGCGACGAAGCCAACTTGGAGAAACAACGTTTGATGAAAGCGACGCCGACGTCGCCGGCCGCGAGATACGAAGGCATTTCCCTCGGCGCAACCGCGCGAATCGAAAAACGATCCTCGCTGACTCCACGCGCGGTCATCAGTTGTCGCACTCGTTCGTGGCTGCCCTTTGTGAGCCAGAGCACGTGCGCGTCAGCTCTTTTACGAACAACACGCGCGAAGAAATCCGCCATCTGTTCAGTCAAATACCAGCCGTCGAGAGAACCACTGTAAACGAGTGTCAAGCGACGCCCCAGTTTCAACGCCGTCCGTAACCTCGCACGTTCTTTCTCGTCAAACTTAAAGCGCGCGAGATCGACGCAGCACGGTATCACTTCGTGATGTACGTCGCGGCCCTTCAAACCATCCCACTCTTTGATGATGGGCCAGATGCGCTCAGTCAATGTAACAACACCGTCCGTGGCTGCAAAAATCCTGCGCTCCGTTGCTTTCGTGATGCGATAACGCAAACCGCCTTTGGGCCAATGCTCGGCGTCGACGTACTCTTCAGCCATCAAACCACGAACGTCGAAGATCATTTTGATCCCAAACTTTCGCTTCAGTGCAAGCGCGATCGTCGCCGGGATGTACGCGCGCGCGTGCACCAATTCGATCTTGTTTCGCTGGACCAGACGGCTGGCGTAACGAATGCCCGCCTGCACGTCGAACATCGTTGCGGGAAGCGATGGTCGCTGGTGATAACGCAGCCAATGCCATTCAATTCCGTGTTGCGATAACTCCTGTTTCAACACCTCGCACTCATGCTGCCCTTCCGGAGTAAACGCGGCGGGCTTTTCAAAGCTCAGGAGCGTGAACTTCACGCCACGTTTCGTCAACTCACGCAGATAAGGCAGCACCTGCGTTTGACCCAAAGGCTCAAGCATGCCGTTGTAGGAGATGAACAGAACGCGCCGGCCTTCAAGCGACATTTTGTGCTTCTTTGTAGTTCTTTGAGGCTTTCGAACGGAGTTGTGCGGCAATCCAGTGGTAGGTGCGATCCAGGCCTTCTTCGAGAGAGATCGCCGGCTCCCAACCCAAAACCTCGCGCAGCAGAGTGTTGTCGCTGTTGCGCGCTCTGACGCCCTGCGGTTTGGTTACGTCGTAACGCTTTCCGATCTTCTTCCCGGCAACGTTCGCAACAATGTCGACCAGTTCATTGATCGAGATCATTCGATCCTGACCAAGATTCAGAGGCTCGCGATAGTCGCTGCGCATCAAGCGATAAATTCCCTCGACGCAATCGTCGATGTAGCAGTACGAGCGTCTTTGTTCACCATCTCCCCAGACTTCGATGTCGTCAACATCGTTTGCGAGCGCGACTTTCCGACAGATTGCGGCCGGCGATTTCTCTCTGCCGCCGTCATAGGTTCCCAGGGGGCCAAAGATGTTATGAAATCTGACGACGCGCGTGTCGAGACCAAAATCTTCCGTGTAGTGCCGGCAAACTCTCTCCATGTAGAGTTTTTCCCAACCGTAACCGTCTTCTGCGTCGGCTGGATAAGCTTCGGATTCCTTCAGCGGCGCGGCATCAGTTTCCTTCTGGCGATAACCCGGATAGATGCAGGCGCTCGAAGTGTAGAGATAACGCTTGACTCCGTTCACGCGCGCGGCTTCGATCGTGTTGAGATTGATGAGCGTGTTGTCGCGAACGATTACGGCCTTGTTGTTTTCGATAAACCCGATGCCGCCCATGTTTGCCGCGAGCCCGTAAACCTCGTCGATCTCGTGCGAAGCGCGCAGGCAGTTGTCCGGGACGGTGAGGTCGAGCAGGAGAAACTCGTCAGCTTGCGTCTCGTCAAACTCGGGTCGCTTGATATCCACGCCACGGACCCAATAACCGCGGCGGACCAAGTAGCTCGTCAAGTGATGACCAATGAAACCGCCGGCGCCAGTTACCAGTACTCTAGGTTGTTGAGGCATTCAGAGTTCCTACGGTTTGAAGTCCTGTATTGCATTCACTACGTATTCCTGTTGCTCCGTAGTGATTTCCGGATAAACAGGAAGCGCGAAAGTCTCGCGCGCCGCTTTCTCGGCTTCCGGAAAATCGCCTTCTTTGTAGCCCAGGTACTTGAAACACTCCTGAAGATGCAAAGGAATCGGGTAGTAGACTTTCGTCGCGATGTCGCGTGTTTTCAAATGCTGCATGAGTGCGCCGCGATGATAGGGAACCCGAATAACATATTGATGAAAAATATGACGAAGTCCGTTCTTGATGAAAGGCGGATCGAGCCGGAAGTTCAGCTTCGCTCCCTCGAGCAGGTGCGAATAGTTTTCGGCTTTCTGCGCGCGCGCGTTGGACCAGTCGTCCAGATAAGGCAGCTTTGCGCGCAACACGGCCGCTTGAATCGAATCCAGGCGACTGTTGATTCCCACTTCAATATGTTCGTATTCCGTCAGCCCGCCGTGTACGCGCAGTCGTCGCACTCTCGCAGCGAAATCAGGATCGCTGGTCGTGATGATGCCTGCATCGCCGGCAGCGCCGAGGTTCTTGGTTGGATAAAAACTGAAGCAACCGGCTTTTCCCATCGAACCGGCACGACGTCCGAAATATTCTGCGCCGATTGCCTGTGCGGCATCTTCGATCAACACGAGGCCCTTCGATTCACACAACGCGATTAGCCGATCCATGTCGGCACACTGCCCGTACAAATGCACCGGAAGCACTGCTCGCGTGCGCGAAGTGATCGCTGCCGCGATCAGGTCGACGTTGAGATTGTAGGTTAAGGGATCGATGTCGACGAAAACAGGTCGTGCACCGAGACGCGCGATCGCGCTGCCCGTCGCGAAAAAACTAAAAGGTGTGGTGACGACTTCGTCTTCGGCGCGAAGGTCTAAGGCTATCAGCGCGAGCAGCAGGGCATCTGAACCGGACGCACAGCCGATGGCCTGCTTTGTTTGGCAATAGCCGGCCACCTCGGCCTCGAGCGCCGCGACGTCCGGGCCCATCACGAAGTGCTGTGACTGGAAAACACGATCGACCGCTTCGCGCACGCCATCGCGTATCGAGGCATACTGCGCCTGCAAGTCAATCAGTGGAACTTTCATTGATTGTGGCTGGACCCCGAACTTCAGCTACGCAGTCTCTCGATATTGTCAGTTTGAAATTTGTACCAAATACGCCGAAGGCGTTCGCTAATTTGAGCCCAGGGTTAGAGCGCAGCGACAACCCTGGGTACGTGATGATATTTGATTAAACCCTGAAAGGGGTTAGTCTCGCACAGGCCTAACGCTTTCAGCGTTGGTTTCGCTTTTGCTTGGATCCCAGGGTTGTCGCTGCGCTCCAACCCTGGGCTGGAATTAGCCAACGCCTCCGGCGTTATTCCGAACTCGGCTCTTCCATCGTGATGCGCATCCGCTTCACCGCGATCTGTTTTTCCGAACAGATTCTGACATTCCTCAAAAGTTATTAACGCCGAAGGCGTTGGCTAATTCCAGCCCAGGGTTAGTGCGCAGCGATAACCCTGGGAATATAAGCCATCGTTCGTTTCAACCCTGAAAGGGTTAGTCTCGCACAGGCCTAACGCTTTCAGCGTTGGTTTCGCTTTTTGTTGGATCCCAGGTTTGTCGCTGCGCTCCAACCCTGGGCTGGAATTAGCGAACGCCTTCGGCGTTAATAACACCTGGGGTGGAATTAGCCAACGCCTTCGGCGTATTTGGTACAAGATTCAAATGATGCGCTACGCAGTCTCTCCCGCACCTTCTTCCGCATCTGCGTCAGTCGAGTAGTAGTTAGAGTAGTAACGGGAGTAGTAGTAGTCGTGCGACTCCACCTTCACATTGTTCAGCACGACACCAAACACGTGGGCTCCCACGTCGAGCAGTTGCTGTTTTGCTCGACGCACTACGGCTCTGGAGCTTCGGCCGCCGTGGACTACGAGAATCACTCCATCCACCATCGTCGACAGGATCGAGGCATCCGTGAAGGATATGGCCGGCGGTGAATCGATGACGATGTGTGCGTATTGCTCACTCAGAATATTCAACAGCTTCCGCATCTCTTCGGAGCCCAGCAATTCGGCGGGATTCGGAGGCACGGGACCGGAGGTCAGGATTTTTAGATTCGGCTCCTTCTCACAGGTCTGAATCAGACCGTCCAGATTCTTCTCTCCGGAAAGCCACGTCGTTAGTCCCTTCGCGTTGGATAGCCCAAACTGCGCATGCAGACGTGGACGCCGCAGGTCGCAATCGATCATTAAAACCTTTGCGCCGGTCTGTGCCAGCATAAACGCCGTGTTGATGCCGGTCGTGGTTTTACCTTCAGCGGGCTGACTCGAAGTAATCAGGATCGTCTTGGGCGGTTTGCCGGCTGACGATAACAACAACGAAGTCCGCAGGTGGCGGTACGACTCACTGATCGGCGATCGGGCATCGTTGATCATCGCCAGCGCGGTCGTGTTTGACGGAGGCGCCGGCGTATTGCCAATCGCACCAATCGCGCCTGGCAAGCGACGGTCGCGACTCGCGGGAATCAAAGCCAGCGCGGGCAGGTGAATATATCGATCGACGTCTTCGATCGACTTGACTGTGTCGTCGAGGAAGTCGAGCAGGAACGCCAACCCGACACCTGCTGCCAACGACAGCAGGAACGCGATGATGATGTTTCTTAATCTCGGCGGACCAACCGGAGTTTTCGGTAAACGACTGTAGGTAGCGATACTCACTTCGTTCGCGCCGTTGCCGTTGGAGATGTCCAGTTCGCGCTGTTTTTGCGTCAGGGTGGCGAGGTACTGCTTGTTCGTTTCGAGCTCCTGCTTCATCGCCATCAAGTCGATTTGATTGCGCGTTTGTTCCGTCGTCGTCGCTTTCTGCTCGTCGTAAGCGCGGCGCAACAGGTTTTCCTGTGTAACAGCAGCCTCATACTTGCGTTGTAATGAGGTGATGATTTCTTCGGGCGCCCTGTTAAGTTCCGTCTCGAGCGCCTTGATTTGCACGTCGAGCTTCTTTACCGCCGGCCATTCTTTTGTGTATGTGACCAGCAGAGCTTCACGTTGTTCTCTCAGCGCCGAGATGCGATCGCGCAATTTGTCGACGCGCGCGGAGGCGTTAACGTCAGGCACCGAAAACGGATCTTTCTCGTTTTTCGCGGCTTCGAGCTGTGCCTGGAATCTCTTGCGGTCGTTTTGTGCTTGCAACAACTGACCACTCAATGTCGCCAGCTTCGTGCCTTCAAGATTTCCAGCACCTTCTGTCGTCAGCGGCAGATCCTTTGCTTTAGCGAAGTTCCAGAGTACTTCCTGATCCTGGTGGACCTGACTCTGCAGTCTCGCGATCTCTCTGGCGAGAATGTTTTCCGCCGTGTTTGATCCTTCGGTCGCGAGTGCGAGGTTGTAGTTTTTGAAAACCTCGGCGAGCGTGTTGGCGATTTTTTGTGCGAGTTCGGGATCTGAATGCCTGTAGATGATCTTAACCAGATTGGTATTGGGAACAGGCTCGATTTCCTCGCCGCCGATGATTGCGTCTTCATAAACTTCCAGCTTCGCAATCTCTTCGGGCGTCAACCGGCCGAGGGATTTCTCGGTGTCGGCTACGACCGAGAGTCCGGCAGGCGCGGGTTTGGCTTCCGTCTTTTCCTTTGGCGACGAGAAAAAGCTTCGTAGAGAATCGAAAATTCCGGTTTGCGAACGGCCACCGAGGAACGTCGGGTTGTGGGGCAGGTCGAGTGTGAGTACGACCTGACGCGCGAGGGCTGGATTTTGCAACAGCTTGAGCTGCGTGCCCCAGAAGTTGGGGTCACGCTGACCGTTGATGACTATCCGATCCTGCAACACGCTGGGCGTTTTTTCCTGAATTCTGATCGTCGTTTCGCCCTCATAAATCGAGGGCGACCGGAACGACTGGATTGCGACCAGCGACGTGACCACGAGCACCAAACTCAAAATGAGCCACTTTCGCTTGAGAACGATAAACAGGTAATTCTTTAGAGCGGCCGGGTCGTCACCCGAAATGCCATAAGGCTTGCTTTGGACCAGGTCCGAGAGCGGTCGATCGAGCCCCCGATCCAAACCCGGAACTGGAATTAATCGATTGTCTTGCATAGCCATATCTTTCAGCCTCTTTGGTCAAACGAGAGTGGGGCCAGAATAATAACAGACTTAGGAATCATGTGCATGGTTTGTGCTTTTTAACGCCGAAGGTGTTGGCTAATTTCAGCCCAGGGTTGGAGCGCCAGCGACCAACCCTGGGATTCAAAGTATTTAAGAGAATAAACGCTGAAAGCGTTAGGCCTGTGCGCGAATACCCTTTCAGGGTTGAAACGAATGATGGTTTATGTTCCCAGGGTTGTCGCTGGCGCTCCAACCCTGGGCTGAAATTAGCGAACGCCTTCGGCGTTTAATAAGGCGTTTCGCGGATGAATCGGGCGACGGCGTCACGCCAATCGGGTAGCGGAGCGAGTCCCAACGCTGGTGAAAGAAGGCATCGCATACGCGAGTTTTGGGGCCGCGGGGCGGGGCGGTTCAATGAGGCCTCCAGTACCTCTTCGATTGGAGGCTCACCTAAATCCGCGCGCTTGATGGCCTCGCGCGCAAACTCCGCATAACTCGCTCCCTCTCCTGAATTCACCACGTGAAATATTCCCGGATGCTTCAGTTCCGCCAATTCGCGCAGCCGCTGCGCCAGATCGCGCCCGTATGTCGGCGTGCCGTACGCGTCCGTTATGGCCTTTAATTGTTCGTTTCGACGCGCACGATCGACGATCGTACTCAAGAAGTTCTTTCCTCCGCGCCCGAATATAAAGCCACTGCGGACCACGATCGACGCCTCGTTCGCTTCCAGCGAGCGCTGTTCGCCTTCCAGTTTTGCGCGCCCGTAAACGCTCAGCGGCTTTGGTTCATCTTCCTGCGTGTAGAAACCTTCTTTCGTTCCGTCGAAGACGTAATCAGTAGAGATCGTCACAAACACTGCGTTCACCTCACGACTCGCAACCGCAAGGTTTTCCGGTCCGTGAGCATTAACCGCAAATGCGCGTGCAGCATCTGCCTCGCAGCCATCCACGTCGGTCCAGGCCGCGCAGTTTATTACTGCCTCTGGCTTAACGCGCCGCACCGTTTCGAGAACATCCGTCGCGTTCGCGATATCGAGTTGCGAGCGGTCGTATGCAAAAATCGAATCGCCGCTACCCTCACAAAACTCACGGACGGCCCGAGCCACCATTCCGCCCGCACCTGTTACGAGCACTCTCAAATCCTGCCCACCTCAACTCCGTACTGACCGCGGTAGTAGTCTCTGTACGCACCACTGCGCACGCGCTCGAGCCACTCGTCATTGTCTTGATACCACTGGATCGTTTTCTGTAAACCGCTTTCCCACGTCTCCTGCGGTCGCCACCCCAACTCAGTCTCAACTAACGCGGGATCGATAGCATAACGGCGGTCGTGCCCCGGACGGTTTTTCACAAATTGCATCAGCGAATGCGGCTTCCCGAGTGTGTCGAGAACCGACTTCACTACGTCGACGTTGCGTCGCTCGTTGCGCGCGCCGATGTTGTAGACAGCTCCCGACGTGCCGTTTTCGAGCGCTAAAAGGATCGCGCGGCAGTGGTCCTCAACGAAAATCCAGTCGCGCACGTTCTTTCCATCGCCGTAGATCGGTATCGCTTCGTCGTTCAGTGCGTTAGCGATCATTAGCGGCAGGAATTTTTCGGGAAACTGTCGTGGTCCATAGTTGTTTCCGCAACGGGTCACAATCGTATCGAGACCAAACGTGTGATGAGCGGCACGCACTAAATGCTCGGCGGCGGCTTTGGAGGCTGCGTACGGATTGTTTGGCGCAAACGATGATTGTTCGGTGAAGTACGTTGTTTCAGTGTCAGGTAAGCTGCCCATTACTTCGTCCGTCGACACCTGAACGAAGCGTCTGACCCCATGTTTTCGCGCCGCATCGAGAAGAACTTGTGTACCTATTATGTTCGTCCGTAAAAATTCGGAGCAGTTTGCGATGCTCCGGTCTACGTGTGATTCCGCGGCGAAATTGATTATGGCCTCGCAGTCGTCACCAAGCGCCTGGGCCACGGTCTCCGGATCAGCAATGTCGCCGTGTAAAAACTGATGACGCCGTTGGTCCAACCCTTCAAGGCTGTCGCGGTTTCCCGCATAGGTCAGTAAATCAAGATTAATAACGAGGACATCGGCGAACTGGTCTAATAACAGCCGAACAAAAGCAGAACCGATAAAACCCGCGCCGCCGGTTACGAGAAATTTTCGCATCATCGTATGACGATTCTAACTGACCTCGACAACTTTCGTTAAAAGAAAGTTGTTGACACAAATACCAAACTGGCATATAAGGCTGCTCGCTTTTTTAGCCGCGACATCTTCAGTTCTCCGAAGAGTCCTGTTCCTTTCTTTTTGCCGTCTGGTCCAGCAGGTTTTGACACTTCAGACTCCCGACATGCAACACTAAATTCTACTGTCCTGTTTTTAATAACACACGCCCCCCACGAACCAAGGAGAAGATCTCGTGAATTATCACCAATGCTTTGCAGCAAAGACTAGTCGTCTTTTAGAAACACTCCCTTCAGGCAAGCGGTTCCCCAAACTTCGCGCGAGATTCATTCGGATTTTTATCGCCGTCGCGGTTCTTGGCGTAATCGCAGTGGGCTCTTTCTATGCCCCACGCACCGCCTCGTCACGCGTCGTGAAAGACCCTGCGCAATCCAATCCCATCAATGAATTAGTTGCTCTTAGGTCCTCTTACAACTCTCTCCTCCCCTTTCAAGAAACGATTGCAACGTTCGCTGCCGACTGCACCACGCCGAAGAACGCATTCGTCCTGGGAGAAACAGTTTGCGCGCAAACTGACGGTGTCGATCTGAACTTTCCAGGCGGTCGTTGGGTCCACTGGCTGAGACAAGATCTGAGCATCGCTTTTGGCGGAAGCGGCACTACCGATATCACAGTAAATCCGCAGACCTTCACTTTTATTCCCGATACCACCGGAACCTGGAAGGTCACCATCGCCGAAACAGGTGATATCTCACAGACGCCCGCCGTATTTACGGTGAGTGCGAATCCTGATATTGCCACTTACGACGGTACCACTTGCACGAGTCTGCAAGACAACTACGAGATTGGAGATACGGTCTGCGCGAAAGCCAACAGTAATTTCACCGGCAGCAGATTGATCTTATTCGTAGATAACCAGGGCGGTCTGCTTCAGTCGAATGCCATCTCCCCCACCAGTCCGAGCGCGAACTTCAGCGCTACAACGGCTGGAAACTACAGGGTTTACCTCACGGATGGCGAATCGCTCATCGCGCGAACGTTCTTCACGGTGAGCGATCCTGGAAATCCATCTGTGGATCTTTCGGTTTTGAAGTACAACAAGACCGGGGAAATGAGCAATGGCACCCCTGTCTCGTATGAGATCCTGGTTGTGAACAATGGTCCGGATACGGCCACTTCAGTCGAATTAACTGATGCAGTTCCAAGCGGCCTCTCTTACTTGTCGTCAAGCCAGGATTCAGGCCCGACGTTCACGCAAACAGCGACCGATCCGATAACTACCTGGCAAATCGCTGCTCTGCCGCCGGGTGGCTCGGCCAGTTTTACCGTCACCTACACGGTCGGCGCTGCCGCGGGAGCAACTGTCTCCAACACGGCAGTCGTCACTAATACCACCGACGAAACTCATAACGAGGACAACACGTCGGTGACTTTCGACGTGGTCGGAAATGGCGGACAGGCGCCGGCTTGCAGTCTTGACTGTCCAAACGACATTGTCACCACCGCGACGACTCATGGCTCCGGCGGCGGCGCCAACGTGACTTTCGCAGCGCCAGAAGCAGTCGGAAGTTGCGGAACTGTGACGACCAGTCCGGCTTCCGGATCGTTCTTCCCGATCGGTACAACGACAGTCACTTCCACGTCGTCGACGGGCGGCGGTGTCTGTAGCTTCACCGTTACAGTCGTCGATTCAGCTGCGCCGACTATTACCTGCCCAGCGGGCATCACGGTGACGGCGAATGAGGGACAGGCCTCGGCATTCGTGCCTGATCCGAATGGAAGTTCGTCGAGTGTGGGTACCGCCACGACGACCGGCGACACGCCGCTGGAACTCAGCGAAAGCCGAGAAGATGGCCAGGCTTTGACGGACGCGTATCCGGTCGGTGTGACGGTGATCACGCGGATCGTTACCGATCCATCTGGTCGCCAGGCTACTTGTACGCAGAATATTACGGTTCTACCGAATCACCTCCTGACTATCACGTGTCCGGCAAACATCACGGTGCCGTCTCCAACGGGCTGTGATCCGGCAACTGGCGTGAATGTTGGCACGGCCACCGCAAATTCGGGGACGGCCACAATCACGGCACAGCGAAGTGATGGTGTGGCGTTGACTGATCCATACCCGGTAGGAGTAACGACTATCGAGTGGACGGCGACGGACACCGACACTCAGGTCGCGCATTGCACGCAAACTGTGACCGTCACCGGCAGCGACACGACGCCACCAACTTTGGACGTGCCGCCAAATATCTCGGTGACGACCAGCACATGTTCTGTGCTGTTGGATGATGAGTTGGGTGTCGCAACCGCGAGTGATCCGGACTGTGGTGGATCGGCAGTTTCGATTTCACGCACGGGCATTCCGCAAATCGCTTGTCCGACTCCGGGGAATCCTAACCAGACGTGTGATAGCTTCGTCTTCCCAACCGGAACGACAGTCATCACTTACACTGCGACGAATTCCTCAGGACTCTCGACCGTCAAGACTCAGACGATTACCGTGACGGAAGATCCGGCAATAGCGCCGACGATCACGGCTCCGAATGATGTCACGCTGTTTACGGGTCCGGGCGCGTCATCCTGTGGCGTCACCGTCGCAAATCTCAACACAACGCTCGGTACTGCAACTGCCAGCGACAACTGTCCTGGAGTGGTAGTGACGCGCATCGGTGTTCCTGCCGGAAATGTTTTCCCAGTAGGAAACACCACTATCACTTACAGAGCGACCGACAGGAACGGCAATTTTGCGGAAGACACGCAAGTCGTAACAGTGGTCGATAACACGCCGCCGGCGATTAGTTGTCCGGCGAACATCACGCTCGAACCGAGTTGCCCAACCGGCGCAAAAGCTACCTGGACGGCGCCTGTTGGAACGGACAACTGTCCCGGCTCAACAACAACCCGAACGGCTGGTTCAGCTCCGGGATCCGTCTTCCCGATTGGCACGACGACTGTGACCTACTCGGTGACTGACGCCCACGGAAATGGGCCGGTTAGCTGTAGCTTCACGGTGACGGTGCTCACACCGCAACAGGTGATTCAGAACCTGATCAATGCGGTGAATGCCTCATCACTGACGGGAACCCAGAAGAACGGGTTGCTGGCGAAGCTGAATGCTGCGCTAACAGCGATAAATGGCGGCCAGACGAATGTGGCGTGCAACAAGCTCGCTGAATTCGTCAATTCGGTTGGCGTGCTCATCGGCAATGGAAGCCTCTCGTCAGCGACGGGGAACGCCTGGATCAACTCGGCGAACCACGTTCGTAACACCATTGGCTGTACGAACTTGCCGTGTAGCTGAAACCATGCGCGGCGCGGGCCAAAACCCCGCGCCGCGCCGCCGGTTTTGGCGACTATGGTCCTTTTTCCATTTTGCTTGCGCGTTTAAGCGTGTGAAGTTGAAAACCTCGATTTTTTTACCACCGATGTCCCAAGCTCTGACCCAAGTGAGGCTCATTCCGACTTTGGGCGCGGGACTTAACCGAAGCTAATCGCTTCAATAACGATTTGAGACAACTGCATAACAGCAATTAAGCTCAACCCCAATAAGGAGAATGCAACATGAGTAAGGTCCGCTTCACTTTTTCTATCCTGGCCCTCGCAATTCTGACGCTGACTATCACTTCCATGGCGCAGGCACAAGCCACCCGCACGTGGGTGTCTGGCGTGGGCGATGACGTCAACCCTTGCAGCCGCACCGCCCCATGCAAGACTTACGCAGGAGCTATTTCCAAGACTGCCAAGGATGGCGAGATCAGCACGCTGGATCCCGGTGGTTTCGGAGCAGTCACGATCACGAAGTCGATCACCATTAACGGTGGCGGCGCCGGGCAGGGCTATGGTTCGATTCTCGCGTCGTTGGTCAACGGCGTCATTATCAACATCACCGACCCCGCCGACGTACGCAAAACCGTTCGACTTGACTGGTTGAACATCAACGGAGCAAGCACTGGTCTGGACGCCATTCGCTTCATTGGCGGCACCGCGCTCTTCGTTGAAAACACTCTGATCGATGGCTTCACTGGCGATGGTATCGAAGCCAGCAGCGCCTCCCTTGCGGCCGTCAATCAGCTCCACATGCGGAACGTCAGCATCAGGAACGTCGCAAACGGAATTAACATCAACAACTCCGGAACGAACGCGACTCAGCTTTCGATGGACCACGTTCAGATCAGTAAGGCTACAAACTGTGTGAACGCTGGAAACGGCACGCGCGGTCAGATTTCTTACAGCGCGTTCTCGTCGTGTACAACCGCCGCCATCAATGCGACGGAAGGCACGAGTCCGACGGAGTTCGCGGTTAACGACAGCAGCATCACGGCCAGCGGCACGGGCGTTAATACCGGCGCGGGCACAGAGGTGTTGATTGCGAGAGTTGTAATCACCGGTAACGGAAATGCCCTCGGCTTAGGAGGCTTGGTACACACCGGCGGTAACAACACAATCGGAAAGAACGGAACGAACCAGGCCCCCAACGGCACCCCGTTCCCACAGAACTAAAACTCCCACCCTTAATAAACCGAGTCCCTTCATGTCTCGCTCGCGCGGGGCATGAAGGGACTCGCTGTTTCTCCGTCTGTGTCTTTGTGTACTTGTCTGCTGTTTAACTACTTAGCGGCGCCGGCGTGTCGCTCTCAAGCGCCGGACTTCTGACTTCAGTTTTTCAATCTCCGCTTGCTGCTCCTTGATTGCGTTGAGCATGGTCCAAATGATTGGGTCGTTGTTCACCATCAAATAGCCACCCTCTGTTTGCGAAACGGCTTCGGGTATCACTTGCTGCACAGCCTGCGCCGTGAAGCCAATCTGCTGTCCTCCCAATTTGATCCCCAGAGCATTCGCAGGCTTGTATTCGTAGCGAATCGGCTGTAACTGCATTACGGCTTTGAGTCCACTATTGAATGGGCCCTTAATGTTCTTCAGACGCTCATCCGAAAAGACTGACCAACTTCCACCACCTGGCTTGCCGGCAGTTCCGTTTACCGAAAGCAACTCGGTGGGCGCTGAAGTTCCTATACCTACGTTGCCGCCCTGCCGGTTCAGTACGAGCGTGTTCGTTGCAACACCATTCCTCGACGCCTGAATCTCGGAAAAAAGCGACGCCTGATTGACGCCCAGGTGAAGACCCTGCGGGTTTGTGATCCCTCCCTTTACGATTGCGACGCTGGTAAAGCTGTCCGCTGACGTGACAAACGTTGCCACATCGCCGGGATTGTAGGTCGTCGGAAGGGTGGTTCCTGAATCGAGTACGGTTAATCGCGTATCCGGACTTGCAGTTCCGACTCCGACGTCGCCCGTGGCGGCAATGTCGATACTGCTGGTCGGTGCGCCTGGCCGAATACGGAACGGCAAACGCGAACCACTGGTCACATCACGAACGAAGAAGTTCGCTTCGTTACCCGCGACGTCCCACGTTTGCGCCGTAAAACCACCCGTGTTGTTTTGTTCGAGTCGAATCGCGGGCGTGTCGGTTGTGTTCACATGGATGTCCAACACCGGCGTCGCCGTCCCAATACCCACGTTGCCTCCGCTACTCACGCGCAGCGAATTCGCCGGCGCTCCAGCATCGACTTCAAACACAATCGTTCCCGTCTCTGAATTCCCGGTGGCGCCTTGATCTACAAACGCGAGAAAATTGCCGCCACCGCTTGCTGAGCTATTGGCCCTAATCTGCCAGTTATTGTTGGCAAAGCCGGCGCTCGTGCTTGTGTCGTCATACTGGATACGAGTGTTGTTTTCTTTCACTCGGATCGTGTCAAAGCCGAAGTTTTCGCCGTCGACGCAGTCGAGTCCGACGCAGGCACTTCCCTGTACGATCAGATCGTCGGCAATCACAAAATCGAAGAATGGATTAGCTACCGCGTGATGCCGGCGGAGACCAAGCACCTCGGCGCCAGTTCGGGGGCGAAAACCGTTGACCGCAGCTCCATTGCTGGGTCGGAAAACTCGCGGCTGCGTTACCGCACCCACCGAGCCTTCTTCTTGCAGCGATCCCGGAACGATGACCGAACCGTTCAGGATCGCGAAACCTCCTGAAACCACCAGCGGCTGGGCCGCCAGTGCGCCGCGTTTAATTAGATCGCGCCGCACTTCGTCGCTATTACCTTTAGCGCGCGCTCCAGCGAGCGCCTCCCTAATATCTGCGGGGATCGGAGGCGTTACGCGAAGTTCGTACGAATATTGACCATCAGCGAATCTTTCGCCTTTTGCATTGGCAAGTGTAAATTCAGCAGAGCGCCCCTTGAATTCTTTGCGGAAGACTTGTCCGTCCGGTCCGGAAATCGTAAGAGTTAATTCTGTATGCGGGACAGCAACGTCCCACCTAACACTTAATCCGCTGCCATTAAGTGTCACTCCTTTGTCGTTTGCTTGCCCAAGGGCGAATATTTGGACACAGAGAACGACAAATACCACACGCACGATGGCGTGCACGCTTCTTAAACTTTTCATCTGGGGAAACCTCCTTCGAGTTTGGCTTGAACGCCGAAGACAACAACAGGTGAATAAGGCCTGAAGTTCTGAACGAGGATC
The DNA here is from genome assembly GCA_035571655.1 of Pyrinomonadaceae bacterium. Classification (GTDB taxonomy): domain Bacteria; phylum Acidobacteriota; class Blastocatellia; order Pyrinomonadales; family Pyrinomonadaceae; genus PSRF01. Next base: position 30,307 of record DATNCH010000072.1, on the reverse strand, counting down.
AGAAAGTGGACTTACGTTAAGGGGGAGGTCGATTTCTGGGACTGCTTGATATACCAACCTGCGACTGAAGTGTCAAGAAGTCTTTTCAGACTCTTCACGATCGCAAGAAACTGGACCAACCCTGTATCACACTTGGCCTGCGCAGTCGTCTCATTCACACAGGGCCTTGGCTGACACTTGGATGAGGTCAGTACCGTAACGCGGTAGCGTCGGGTCGACGTGTAGCATTCCAAACCTAAGACGATCCTGAGGTTCGAGGTTGACCCGACGCTACCGCGTTACGGTACTGACCTCATCCAAGATCGACACTTGCTTGCGCAGTCGTCTCATGTAGCATCCCAAACCTAAGACGATCCTGAAGTTCGAGGTTGACCCGACGCTACCGCGTTACGGTACTGACTTCATCCAAGATCGATCCGTGACCAACCTCCATCACGACACTGAAAGACACACATGCTTGACCGATTAAAGTAGTGCGGTTAGATTTATGATCGCTCCTGCTCAAGCGCAGGCATGCCAAACTTGTGATTCTCTCGCCGGCCACTGACATTATTTGATGGAATCAGTCGTCCTTTCCGAAAGCGCTCCAACCGCACAATCAGAACCGCCGCAAGCAGAAACCTACTTGCCTGAGACGCCGTTGGTAACCATAAAACCGAGTGGTTCGTGGGTCAGTCTCGGTCTGTACGACTTATGGGTCTACCGAGAACTCCTTTATTTCCTGATCTGGCGCGACGTCAAGGTACGTTACAAGCAAGCCGCGCTCGGCATTCTTTGGGTAGTTCTCCAACCTCTGTTGAGTACGCTTATTCTGACAGTCTTCTTAGGCAAGCTGGCGCGCGTGCCGTCAGACGGGCTTCCCTATGCTCTGTTCGTCTACGCCGGTCTGCTCCCGTGGACGTTCTTCTCCGCTGCTGTCACGGGCAGCGGAAACAGCCTGGTAGGAAGTTCTCACCTCATCACCAAGATTTATTTTCCGCGCATGATAATTCCAGGCGCGGCGGTCGGAGCGCGGGTGGTAGATTTCGGTGTGGCGTTTCTTAACCTGGTCGGCATGATGATCTATTACAGGGTGGGCGTCAGCAAATCCATTCTGCTGCTGCCATTTGTTATCGCTCTGACCACACTGCTCGCGCTTGCTGTCGGCATGTTCGCGTCAGCCGTTAACGTCAAGTATCGGGATGTGGGTGTGATCCTGCCCGTTTTGATTCAACTCTGGATGTTTGCTTCGCCCGTTATGTATCCGTCGAGTATCGTGCCGGGACGTTTCCAATGGATTTACAGACTGAATCCATTGACCGGCATTCTCGATGGTTTTCGCTCTTCGTTGTTTGGTCAGGAGATTGATTGGGCGGCACTGGGGATTTCAACTGCTTTCACGATCGGGTTGCTGGTCTACTCAGCGTTCGCGTTCCGGCGCATGGAAAAGTATTTCGCCGATATCGTCTAACCATGAAGCCCATTATCAAGGTCGATCAATTAAGCAAGCAGTACCGCATTGGCAAACGCCAGGGCTCTCACCCGACACTGCGTGAGACCATTGCGGGCGCGGTACGCGCGCCAATAAAAGGCCTGCGCGAAAGACGGCGCGTTGAAACCATCTGGGCGCTGAAAGAACTCAGCTTCGAAATCATGCCTGGCGAGGTGGTTGGCATAATCGGCCGCAACGGTGCGGGAAAGTCGACTCTGTTGAAAGTGCTTTCGCGCATTACCGAACCGACCAGCGGACGGATCGAGCTCTACGGCCGGATTGCCAGTCTTCTGGAAGTCGGCACTGGTTTTCATCCGGAACTAACCGGACGAGAAAATATCTTTTTAAATGGCGCGATCCTCGGCATGAAGCGAACAGAGATCCTGAGTAAGTTTGACGAGATTGTCGCCTTTGCCGAAATCGATGAATTTCTCGACACGCCCGTCAAGCACTTCTCGAGCGGTATGTATATGCGGCTCGCTTTCGCAGTCGCTGCACACCTGGAACCCGAGATTCTCTTGATCGACGAGGTGCTGGCCGTCGGCGACGCCGCATTCCAAAGCAAATGCCTGGGGAAGATGGGAGAGGTAGCGAAAGGCGGGCGAACAGTGGTTTTTGTGAGCCACCAAATGGGCGCGATCGCTCAATTGTGTCGCAAAGCTCTGCTGCTGAATCACGGTGCGATCGAAAAACAAGGCGATATACAAACTGTTGTTAGCTATTATTTGAATGAGCTGAGCGGGGCACACATCGGATTTACCGGAAAAGAGTCCGACAAGGATATACACATAACAGCGGCCCAGGCGCTTGATTCCGAAGGCAGAGTAAAAACTCATTTCAGTCATGACGAGCCGATCATGATCGGTCTTACATACAAAATTAACCGCTGGCGGCCAAACTCCACGATGGGCTTTTTTGTACGCGACCATCGCGGGAGAAAAGTGTTCACTTGCAACAACCCCGATTGGACGAGGTTGGGCCAGAACAATAAAGAAGTTCGAATTACTGCGAAGATACCGGTGGCTTTTCTCGTTCCCGGAAAATATCAATTCACCTTCGCCGTAAACCTGCCTAACGTGGGAATGATCGACTGGGTGGAAGACGTTTTGCCAATCACCATCGTCGACAGCGGCTCCGAGTTCTCTCAATATGAGGGTGCGGATTACGGCTGTGTTTTTGCTAACTGTGAGTGGGGCTCTTGAACTACCGTTGATCTATTTGAGGCTGCGCAAATGCATCTAATTCATCGAACTACATGCCGAGTCTGCGGCTCATCCGCGCTCACTCCCGTCATCGATCTGGGCGATCAATACCTGCAAGGCTCGTTCGTCAAGCCGGGAAAAGAATTGCCGCCGACGCGCAAGATTCCGACTCGCCTCGTGCGCTGCGATCCGATGAGGGACGAACACGCGTGCGGGCTGCTTCAGATGGAGCACACTGTTCCGCCCGAAGTTCTCTATTCCGCTTACTGGTATCGCTCGGGTACCAACAACACGATGCGGCAACACTTGCGAGGCATTGCTGAAGAAGCAGCGTCTCTCGTGGGAAAACCCGCGGCGCGCGTTCTGGACATTGGCTGCAATGATGGAACGCTCCTGTTGTCGTATCCGGACGAGTTTCGAAAGTTCGGTATCGATCCGTCTGACGTGGCCCAGGAGATTCGCGGCGACGTCAAAGTGGTGCAAGGAATCTTCCCGTCCGAGGAATTGACTGAGACCCTGCAAGGGCAGAAGTGCGACATCGTCACCTCGATCGCGATGTTCTACGATCTCGAGAACCCGATCGCTTTCACGCAGGGAATCAGGGACGTTCTGGACCCGGAGGGTATTTGGATCTTTGAGATGTCGTACATGCCGACGATGCTGAGCATGACTTCGTACGACACGATCTGCCACGAGCATCTCGAGTATTACAGCCTTGCGATCATCGAGTACATCTTGAAACAGGCGGGGATGCGGGTTTTCAACGTCTCGCAAAATTCGATCAACGGCGGAAGCCTTCGCTGCTACGCCGCTCGCGCAGATAATTTCACTTACAAAAAAGCTGAATGGGCGCAGAACGTCAAGGCTATGCGGCAGGAAGAATTCACGCTGGAGCTGGACACGAATAAGCCGTACAAGAACTTCCAGGACCGCATTAACGTGCACAAAGAGGAACTGACTTCGTTACTCAAAAAGTTGAAGCAGCAGGGAAAGAAGATTCATATCTACGGCGCATCGACTAAGGGCAACACGCTTTTACAATGGTGTGGCATCGACAATCGGATCATAGATTGTGCCGCCGAGCGGAATCCAGATAAGTATGGCGCTCACACGTTAGGGACTGAGATTCCGATCATCAGCGAGGCTGAATCCCGGGCGATGAATCCTGACTATTACCTCGTTCTGCCGTGGCACTTCAAAGAAGAATTCGTCGAACGCGAGCGAGAGACGCTGAAGAAAGGGATCGGCCTGATCTTTCCGCTTCCGAATATTGAAGTTGTGAAGCAGTAGCCACAAAAGGCACAAAAAAGAAGCAATGAACTACCGTTATATTTCCCGCCATCCGTTGAGTGCTATCAAGGACAAGAGCGCTCAGATCAGGCGGAGAATTCTCAATCAGCCCGAGCCTGTGAGAAGGAGCCCTGTCCCCACAGAACCCGCTCCGCTGGTTGTGGCGGAAATACCAACCGAGGAGCCGATGCAAATCGATTGGGCCGCGATGTCTCCGGACGAACAGCGAACATTCTTCATGGAGAACGGTTTTCTCGGAATCGCCGAAGCCCTATCTAAGTCAGAATTAGAAACAATTCATCGCGAGGTCGATAACGCCGGACTGACCGGCCTGACCGACAAGATCTGGAACGTCCCATCTCTACCTCCGCTGATCGAGAACCCAAAGATCGTCGGAGCTCTGCGTCACATCTTCGGCGACGAAGTGCGGTTCTTCAAAGGTTCTTTTACCGATTCACCGCCGGGCACGATCACTGATGGAAAGACAACTCGAACTGGTTATCACGTCGATTACGGCGGTGGCGAACCGGAAGGCGACTTTCGCAATTCGTGTGCTTCGTGGGTGAACGTAGGAATTTATCTGACAGAATTAACGCGCGAGAATTCGCCCTTGTGGGTTGTGCCGGGCAGCAATCGTGATTACGGGATTCTTCCATGCTCGGATTTGGAGCACATGCATTCCCAGGCAAAAATTCTCCTGGCAAACGCCGGCGACGCCATAATCTTTCATTGCATGACCGTTCATGCGGGCGGACAAAACTTTTCCAACGAAGGCAGGCGTGCGTTGTACTTTTCATATCGACCGGCGTGGGCTCGTCACGTCGGCCCGGTACCTGAATGGCCGAAAGAATTTGTCGAGAGCGCCCCGCCCGAACGAAAGCGGCTGCTCCAGGACCTGAACAAGGGTTTATCCATGGAACTGATCCTGCGCATGAGAAACTTAGACTGATTACTGTCTCTCATTCACACCGGGCTTTAGCCCGGTGATAGACGAGAGACATTGATAGAAAACCTTTTCAACGGTTTTCGCCTGCTGTTGCTGTCGAAACCGTTAAAACGGTTTCAGAACAATTGAGGTGCTTTTCCACCGGGCTAAAGCCCGGTGTGAATGAGACGAGTTTTGAGGCAAAGCTGATGACCGTAACTCCACGCAGCAAGGTTCTGTTTGTCACGCACAAGCAAAAAGTGTGTGGGGTGCATGAGTTCGGAATCAGCGTTGCCAACGCGCTGAAGAAGTCGGCGAAGTATGAGTTTATTTATGCGGAGTGTTCGAGTCCGGAAGACCTGTTGGCTTTTGTGGAGAGAGAACAACCGCACGCGATCATTTACAACTACTACTGCACGACTCTGCCATGGGTGGAAAAAGAGCTGCTGAACCAGCTCAACATTCCGAGCCTGGGAATCATGCACGAAGTCAGCCAGGAGGCCGCGGATTCAGCAGATACGAGTCTCTTCGATTACCACATCGCTCCAGACCCGACGCTCGTCACGAAAAATCCAATCGTCTTCAAGACCGGTAGACTAATTCCGAAATACACGAATGAGTTCACCCCGCCGAGCGTCACGACGATCGGCAGTTTCGGTTTTGCTTCTCATGGTAAAGGATTCGAACGACTCATCATTGCCGTACAGGAAGAGTTTGACGACGCAATTATCAGACTGCATATTCCATCCGGCGATTTCATCAATGCGGACGTGAAAGAAGTAGTGCAGCGTTGCGAGAGGTTGATAGTAAAACCCGGAATCAAGCTGATCGCTACGCATGAATTCCTGGAGCGACCTCAATTGTTTGATTTCCTGGCGCAGAACACGCTGAACGCATTTTTCTACGACAGGCTTGATGGTCGAGGGATATCGAGCACGATCGAAATGGCGCTGGCAGTGCGAAGGCCGATCGCCATCACCAGAAGCACGATGTTTCGGCATGTACACTCAGTTGATCCGCCAATCTGTATCGAAGGTGATGCTAAACTAACCTTCATACAGGAATTCACGATGAGATATAAAAGGAGAAAGTATCTGCGCCTTCAGGGAGGCAAGTTCCCGGCAGAATGGTTATTGAAACCCTCATCGAGCCTGAAGCAGATCATCGCGAACGGCATTGCCCCACTCGAGCGATTCTACAATCAATGGACCGAGCCAAACCTGATCCTCGATTATGAACGGATTTTGGATCGCGTCTTAAACACACAGAGCCAGACTTTGGAAGATGCCGCTTCAGTCACCATTCACTCCTAATCACAAAACACCCGTTCTGTTTGTTAGCTATAAAGAGGAGCGGTGTGGTGTATATCAGTGGGGTAAAAACATACTCGAGGCGATCGGTAAGTCAGAGAAGTATCAGTTTCATTATGTCGAGGTTTTGAATCTTGAAGAACTCGATTCGTATGTAGCCAAGTCAGAATGTGAAGCGATCCTTTATAACTATCACCCACAAACTCTCACGTTTCTCAATCCCTCGATGCCTCGCCGCTATAAGCAGATCAACATCGCATTGATGCATGAAATGACGCAGGCCGAAGCGGATTCGATGCCGGATCGGTTTTTCCAATATTACGTGATGGGTGATCCCACGCTGATCGAAAACAATCCTGCCGTATTCAAAACCGGAAGGCTGATTCTCCCTTACACGAATACAAAGAAGGCGCCGGACGTAGTCACGATCGGAACGTTCGGGTTCTCTGTTGGGAGTAAAGGCTATCAGAGGCTGGTCGACGTGGTCCAGGATGAGTTCGACGAGGCAATCATTCGAGTTCACATTCCTTCGAATGGAATCATCGATGCCGATGGCGCGGCGGCCAATCGTCACTTTGAAGAGTGCAACCGGCGGATCAGAAAGCCCGGAATTCGAGTACAGCCTTCGCACGAGTTTCTCGACCGCGACGCTATGTTGGATTTCCTGGCCGGGAACACGATCAACGCGTTTCTGTACGACTATTTAAAGGTCGCGGGCATCTCCAGCTCGCCCGATCACGCGCTGGCGGTAAAGCGGCCGATGGTGATTACCAGGTCGATAATGTTCAGGCACCTGCAGTCAGTGCAGCCTCCAATAACAATCGAGGATTCGAGCTTAAAAGAAATCATTCGGAATGGATTTGAGCCCCTCGCTCATCTCTACGATCTTTGGAATGAGGACAACCTCCGTCTCGAGTATGAAAATATTTTAGACCGCACACTCGACCGCAACCGTGCCGCAGAATTCAAAGCGCGCAAGAGTGTCAACGACCCACACGTACACAACATCGCGACGTTCGATCACAAGAAGCTCAAACAAAACTATCTCAGCGGCAGAAACTTCCTGAAACGCAGGCTGGACAACGCACGCACAGAGAAGGCGAAAGAAGCAGCGCTGAAAGATCCTGAGACTGCAATCGCTCGCGCCACGGGCGTAAAACGGTTCAATCGCATTTTGGATAATCAAGCGCGGGCGCAATACAAGTCCGTGATCAAACAATTACACGTGCTGGCGCCGGAAATCATGGCGTCGAAAATAGCGGCCGCGAACATTCAGCAAGCATTTATTTTTGACGCCGTGAATCACTTCGCCCGCGAACTCGACTCGCCGCGGATCTTGTGTGTGGGCAGTTTCGATGATTCTGCGTCGGCGAGTCTGAAGATGCTGGGTTATGAGATAGAAGAGATTGACCCGGAAGTGAACGGGCTCGATTTGGATAAATTCTTTCAACTGCCTTCCACGAAGAAAGCAAGCTACGACATCGTGTTTTCAACTTCCGTGTTGGAACACGTGAAAGACGACGAGCTTTTCATGTCGCAGATTGCTGAACTTCTTGCTCCTGGTGGCGTTGGTGTGTTGACGTGCGATTACAACGATCTGCACACGCCCGAAGATCCGGTGATTCCCGGAGACTATCGCTTCTACACGCAACGAGATTTGATCACGAGGATTCTGCCGGCGATCAAGAATTGTTCGCTTGTGGACGTACCGCATTGGGAGTGTCCGAATCCTGATTTCATGTTTCTCGGTTACCGCTACACCTTCGCGACACTAGCTTTTCGCAAAAACGGCTCGTCTGCCGAAACGAGGGGGCCGGCAATTGGGTCTGCGGATTAGCATTTATAATGAGCCCGCCGGCAGCGGGATCGGTGGCTCGGAATTTGTCGCCGCAACACTCGCCGAAGCTCTCGCAAAGAATCACCAGGTCCGTTTGTTTCACCGTATTCCGTCGTTGACGGTTGAGAAACTCGCCGCTAACTCCGGAACGAAGTTAGACAAAGTTCGGCTGCATTACGTCGAAAAGCCTGACACGCAGCCACAATCGCGCCGCAATCCGTTGACGCATTACCGGGAGCTGCAAAAGTTTCAGGCAGAGCTCAGCGAGGGTTTCGACATCTTCGTCGCGATCGTGCACGATGTGCCTCCGTTTTCGCACGCGAAGAAGGGAGCGCTTATCGTGCTGTTTCCGGCGCCGACAGCGCCGTACGTGAAACCGGAGGGTGGACTCGAACCAGTCGCGCGAAAACGTCCTGCGAAATATCTCTACCAGACCTGGGCGTGGAAAAAACGGATGGAGACTTATCAACTGAAAACCGCGATTTCCGATTTTTCTCGCGTATGGACCAGGAGACGATGGGGCGTTGATTGCACGATTGTTTACCCGCCCGTCAATACCGCGTTCAGTCAGGTCGAGAAGGAGAAAATAATTCTCAGCGTGGGACGGTTTGCTCTTCACGGACAGGGGCATCGAAAAAATCAGGAAGAGATGCTCGAGGTTTACGGACGCATGCAGGGTGCCGGCTGGAAATACTTTTGTGTGGGAGGGTTGGACGTCACGCCTGCGCACCAGGCTTACTTCGCACAGGTATCGGCGCTCGCTGCGAATAGCGGCGCGTCCGTCGTCGCAAACGTTCCGCGCAACGAGCTGGTGAGTTTGTACGAGCGCGCGAGTATCTTCTGGCACGCGTCGGGGTATGGGCAGGACCAGAATGTTGATCCTGTACTGGTTGAACACTTTGGGATATCGACGGTTGAGGCGATGGCCGCCGGGTGTGTTCCGGTGGTAATCAACAAAGGCGGTCAATCGGAGATCGTGGAGCACGAGGTCAGCGGGTTTGTTTGGGACAGTTTGGACGAGCTGCAAAAGTACACGACGCAGCTCATGAGTGATGATAATTTGCGCCTACAAATGTCGGCCGCCGCCCGCAAACGCGCGCAGATGTTTAGTCGTGAGACGTTCGTAACGAATTTTGTCGGACGCTTACTGGGTACACAGAAAGCACAAAGACGCACAGATAAGAGCGGGTATGGTCATTACTGAGACTAAACTTAAAGGCGCGTTCGTGATCGAACTGGACCAGTTCAAGGATGCGCGCGGGTTCTTTGCGCGTGCGTGGTCCGACCGCGAATTTAGCGCCGCCGGTCTAACAGCGTCATTCGTCGAGACAAATCTCTCGTTCAACGAGAAAAAGCGCACCCTGCGCGGGATGCACTACCAGTTGCCGCCCTACGAACAGGTGAAGCTGGTGCGATGCACACGCGGAAGTATCTATGACGTGATCGTTGACCTCCGTCGCGGCTCTCCGACATTCAAGCAGTGGTTCGCACTTGAGATGTCTGCCGACAATTATCGTATGCTCTACGTGCCCGGCGAGTTCGCGCACGGGTATCTGACACTGGACGACGATACGGAAGTGGTCTACCAGACCTCCTCTTACTACGCTCCCGAACACGGGCGCGGCGTGCGTTGGAATGATCCGGCGTTTAATATCTCCTGGCCCGCGGATCCCCTCGTCATCATCGACAGGGACCGCAACTACGAGGATTTTTTGTCCTAACAAACGCCGAAGGCGTTGGCTAATTTCAGCCCAGGGTTCGAGCGAAAGCGACAACCCTGGGTGCGTTTAAAAAGAATCTTTAAACCCTGAAAGGGTTCGGATTTGCGTCGTTAACCCCTTCAGGGTTGAATACATATTCGGAAATGTACCCAGGGTTCGAGCGAAAGCGACAACCCTGGGTGCGATCAAAAAGAATCTTTAAACCCTGAAAGGGTTAACCGCAGACACAGGATGACGATTTAATGGTTAAAAAAGCTCTCATCACCGGCATCACCGGGCAAGACGGAAGTTACCTCGCGGAGTATTTGTTGTCGCTGGGTTATGAGGTTCATGGATTAGTAAGACGCGTCGCATTGGAAGATCCGCAGCGACGCTTCACGCGCCTCGCGCACCTGCTGGACAAGATCGTCCTGCATCCGGCAAGCCTCGAGAGTTATCCGTCGATATTCCACGTCGTGAGTCAACACGAGTTCGCCGAGTGCTATCACCTCGCGGCGCAGAGCTTCGTGGCGGAAAGTTTTCGCGACGGCTTCTCGACGATGAATACAAACATCAACGGCACCCACTACATGCTCGCAGCACTGCGCGAACTGCGCCCGGGTTGTCGCTTCTATTTTGCCGGTTCGAGCGAGATGTTTGGTAAGGTTCGCGAAACACCACAGACGGAGAAGACGCCTTTTCACCCGCGGTCGCCGTACGGCATCAGTAAGGTCGCCGGTTTCGATCTGACCAGAAACTACCGCGAAGCCTACGACATGTTTTGTTTGAGCGGCATTCTCTTCAACCATGAAGGGCCGCGACGCGGTCACGAGTTTGTGACTCGAAAGATCACGTCAACAGTCGCGCAGATAAAACTCGGCTCGATCAACGAACTGCCATTGGGAAATCTCGACGCCAAACGCGATTGGGGACACGCCAAAGATTACGTTCGCGCCATGCACTTGATGCTACAGCGCGACACACCAGACGATTACGTCGTCGCTACCGGAGAAACCCACACCGTCAGGGAGTTCTGTGAACTCGCGTTCGGCGAGGTCGGGCTTGACTATCGCGACTACGTACGCATCGACGAGCGGTTGTTGCGACCGGCCGAAGTCGACTTGCTGGTGGGCGATGCAACGAAGGCGCGGCGTGAGCTTGGTTGGGAATCTCAGTACACGTTTCCGCAACTCGTCAGTGAGATGGTCCAGTCTGATCTGAAATCACAGACGCAGGCCGGTCAACGCGCAGGTACGAGTATTTAAGTTCAATGTTGGACAGTCTCGTCAGCATAATCATGCCGGCGTACAACGCCGAGAGATACATCGCCGACTCCATCAAATCAGTCCTTGCACAAACATACGCGAATTGGGAGTTGATCGTGGTGGACGATGGATCCACCGACGGAACTGCCGCCGTCGTTCAGGAGTTCGCTGCGCGCGACGCGCGCATCAAGTACGTTTTTCAGGAGAACAGCCGGCTTGGAAAGGCGCGCAACACGGGTGTCGCGCACGCCACAGGCCCGCTGATCGCGTTTCTCGATTCCGACGATTTGTGGGTCGAGCGCAAACTGGAAGTGCAGTTGAAAGCGATGGCTGAAAACAACGCGGATGTTGTTTTTAGTAACGCTTATGTCTTCACTGACGCGGATCCGGCCGACGAAACTGAGATGCTGAGAAGCTCGGTCGGTCAATTGTCCGGACCTGACTTTTTCGATTCGTTGGTGAGGCAGCCGCAGATTCCGGTGTTAACGGTTTTAGCAAAGAAAACGGCATTAGCTCCATTTGAAGAAGCAAAACCGTATCATGGCTGCGAGGATTACGATCTTTGGATAAGAATGGCGAAAGCCGGATGCGTCTTCTACGGAATGGACGCTCGGTTGGCGCGATACCGGCGACACGGGACGGCCATGACCGCAACGGCGAGTAATGTGTTCAAGCCGATGTTGCTGGTGGTCCGAAGACACATCGACGATACAAGGCTCAGCGAATTGGAAAAACGAAAACGGCTGACCGGGTTGTATCGGGAATTGATCGCCGCGTTGATCGATGAAGGCAAGATCGCCGAAGCTAAACAGTTCGTGTACGAGCTGTATTCGTGTAACAAAAAGAGCATGGTGACGCGGCTGCAAAAGCTGCTGATAAATATTTGGCCGCGGCATTACAACTTCATCAGCCGCGAGTGTCTGTATCGAACTGAGTGGCATTGGCAAAACAGCTTCGGCCGGGCTTTGCACAAAAAGTCATAGATTTCTCTGCGGTCCTCTGCGTATCTCTGCGTACTCTGCGTTGAAATTGCCATTAAACGCAGAGATCACAGAGATACGCAGAGGGCTGCAGAGAAAACGTCAAACGAAGTTATGCAACCTGTAGTCAGCGTTATCGTGCCCGCGCACAACTATGGCCACTTCATCGGCGCCACGTTGGACAGTCTCGCCGCGCAAACTTTCACGAACTGGGAGTGCATCGTTGTCGATGACGGTTCTACGGACAACACGTCAGAGGTAGTTCAGGCTTACGCACAGAAAGACGCGCGCGTTCGATACGTACGCCAGGAGAATTTGAAACAGGCAGCCGCGCGCAACAATGGAATTCAGCATTCCAACGGCAAGTATTTTCAGTTCCTCGATGCCGACGATCGGGTAGAGAGGCGCAAGCTCGAGTCGCAGGTCGCGTATCTCGACCGATACCCAAAGATCGATATCGTGTATGGCGATGCGCGCTTCTTTCCGAGCGAGAGTCCATCAGAGCTCATGTATTCGATGTGGGGGGACGACGTGCCCTGGCAGCCCGGCGTGTCCGGCTGCGGCCGCGACGTGCTGCTATCGCTGTTACAACTGAATAACATCCTGATCAACGCCGCACTCACCCGAAGGAGCATCATCGATCGCGTGGGTTTATTCGACGAGACGCTGCCGCCCGTGGAAGATTGGGACCTTTGGCTGCGTTGCGCGGAAGCCGGCGCTTGCTTCCACTTTTCTGACGCCGAAGGAACGCTCGCACTCGTACGCTCTCACTCGTCGAGTTCGTCGAAAAGCAGGGTGCAGTTCTACTCGTCGACACTCCTGATGCGAAAGAAATTGGCAGCCCGCCTGACCGACGCCGAAGCGCGACGCAAAAATGCCGAACTCCTCGCTGAGACGGAAGGGACGCTCGGCGCTGAGCACGTGTTGCATGACAACCGAGCGCGTGGCATTTACCATCTTGCCCGGGCAGCCGTTCTCGACAGAAAACTCAGGCACCGATTAAAGTGGTTCGCCTGCGCGCTGGTCGCGCCTTTCGGGAGGCAGCGCTTCGAAAAGGTCTATTCCTCTTCGATTTCGCGTACGGTCATGCGCCCGCTAACGCAGTTTCAGGAGGAAGGTCGCCGCTGAGTTTGTCCGTATGTCACGTCCGTTAGTAAGCATCATCATTCCAACGTTCAATCGACTTAACTGGATACCGGTCTGCCTCGATTCGATCAAGGCGCAGACTTATCCGCACGTCGAGACGCTCGTTATCGACGATGGCTCGACTGACGGTACTGTCGAGTGGCTTAAGTCACAGCCGGAGTATTCCTTTGCACAGGTCCATGTTCAGCCGAAGAATGGCGGCGCATCCATCGCGCGCAATGACGGTATCCGACTCGCGTGCGGAGAGCTGATCGTCTTTATCGACAGTGACGACGCGCTCCTGCCAAATCACGTCGAGACCGCCGTTGGCGTTTTCGAAAAGTATCCAGACACGGGTTTATTCTGCTGCGACTCGACGCTGATCGATGCCGGCGGCGACGTGCTGTTTGAAGGACGGACCTGGCACCAGATTCAAAGCAAACTTCGTAACTCCGCCGTGCAAACCGGTCCGCGCACGCTCAAAGACATATTCGAGTTCTCGCACATTTTTCCCGGTTTTACGTTGCCGAAAGCTGTGTTTCAAAAGATCGGCGACTTCGATCAGTCGATCTTTCCGATGGATGATTACGACCTCTCGCTGCGCGTCGCCGGTGCGGGTTATGGAGTTTATTATTGGAATGAACCACTCGCGCTCCGGCGTGAACACGGCGGGCAGTGTTCCGGGTTCGCCAATTCGATCGATACGTGTCGCAAACAGATCCGAACACTGAACGCGGCGCTGCAACGAAACCCCGAGCTGCGGGAAGACGCTGCACTCGTGAGTCGAAGGCTGGCGGCAGCAAAGATGGAACTGGCTGTTAGTCGTATGGTCGCCGGAGAACGCGTCGGGGGCTTCGGGATGATGTTGCGAACGGTCGTGACGAACCCCTCGCAGCTTTTCCGTGTGGCGCATTTCGGGCGCCGGCGCCTCCAACGCCTAACTCTGCCACGGATTACACCGATGAACCTATAATTATTTATGCGCATTTGCTACCTCGCCGACGGCCGCTACATTCATACCATTCGGTGGCTTCGCTACTTCAGTGAGCGAGGTAACGACGTACACCTCGTCTCATTCGCTCCCATGACCCCGGAACATACTCGCGCGCTCGAGGAGGTTGGCGTTCGCTGTCATCCGCCAATGGGAAATTTCCACCTCAAGCGCTTCTGGCTCACGATCGAAGAGCTGCGCTCACTGCGGCATCTCCTGCGACGCGAGAAGATCGACGTTCTGCATTGTCATTTCCTCAGTAGCAACGCCTGGTATGCCGCGCTAAGTGGGTTCCGCCCGCTCGTCGTCACAGTCATGGGTGGCGGCGACGTTAACGGGCCGGACTGGCAACCGCGCGGAGGTCGCGAACGTCTGCTCACGCCGTTCACACTCCGCCGCACAGACCTCGTTACCTCCTGGTCGCGAGTGATGGCCGACGTTGTCCGGCCGTACTGCCGCGAAGACACACCTGTCGAGGTCATTCATGGCGGGATCGATCTGCAACGGTTTCATCGCGGCGAGAAGCCTGAGTATCTACGCGAAAAGTGGAACCTGCCGCGCGATGCGAAAGTCGTGTTTAGTCCGCGACTGATGCGCCCGCTCTCAAACATCACCCAGATCGCCGCCGCTGCGGGGCTGGTCCGTGAAAAAGTGCCGAACGTTTACTTTCTCTTTTCCGCACCGGCGGAAGAGCGGAAAGAAGCTTACGAAGCTGACGTGCGGAAGGCGTTGAGCGATTCGGGCGCGGCAGACAACGCGCGGTTTGTTGGTCCAATCCCGCACGAAGAAATGGCTGACTACCATCGACTCGCGGATGTCACAGTTTCCATCCCCAGCACTGACGGCACACCGATGACCGTGTTGGAGTCGATGGCGTGCGGAACGCCGGTGGTCGTCAGCGACATACCTGATTACGATCCACGCTACATCGAAAAAGAGAAGACTGTGCTGATGGCAGATCCGTCGAAGGTCGAGTCTGTCGCCGAAGCGATTATCAGCCTGTTGGTTGATACTTCACTGGCAGAGCGCTTATCGTCCGAAGCGGAACGTCGCGTCCGTGCGACTGGTTCGTATGAAGCGCAAATGTCGAAGATGAATCAGTTGTACACGGATCTGCTGCGTTCGCGGAACGGCAAGCACAGCAAAGCGCAGTCATGAATTCACCTCAGGCTGGGCTGCACGTCGTTCATCTCATCGAGGCTCTGGGCCCCGGTGGTGCGGAGCGACTCCTGTACACCAACATCAAACATTTCGATCCCGAACAGATTCGCAGCACAGTGATCACCGTGTACCCGCACGCGACGCACTGGTTGAAGCCGATCGAAGCGTTGGGAGTTCCGGTTGTGTGTTTGAACTGCAACAGTCCCCGCGACATCCCGAAAGGAATTCGCACGCTGCGAAGCTGGTTGCTCGAGAACAAGCCGGACGTGATTCACAGCCACCTCTGGGCGGCAAACATGATCGGTCGCATCGCGGGACGGCTGACGAAGACGCCTGTGATCAGTTCTGTTCATAATCCCGATCACGAAGCTGAAGCATGGGCCGATGGCGCTGACGTCGGTCTGTTCAAGCGGCGAGTCGTGCGAGCGCTGGATCGTTGGACGGCCCACGCGGGGAATAAGCGAATGATCGCCGTCAGCCGCTACGTCAAAGAAAGTGCAAACCTTCATTTAGGGTTTTCGCTGGATGCGATTGAAGTAGTCTACAATCCGATCGACGTCGATTTGATCAAGACCGCGCCGGAGGCGAGTCGCGCTGAGCTGTTGCGTGAGTGTGGCTTGCCGGACGATAGTCTGATCCTGCTGAACGTTGCGCGAGTGTCGCCGCAGAAAGGCTTGCTTTACGCGCTACGAGCGTTGCCGGCGATCCTTCAGCGTTATCCGTCAGCGCAACTGCTTTCGATCGGAGCGACTACGGATCCGGCCTGGCATGCACAACTTCAACGCGAAGCCGTTGAGTTGAAAGTGACGGACCACTTTCACCTGCTCGGCACGCGGCGAGATGTGATTGATTTTTTACGAGCTTGCGATGTGTTTGTCTTTCCTTCACTGTATGAAGGTTTGGGCATTGCGCTGATTGAAGCGATGGCGGCGGGTTGTGCGTGTGTGGCGAGCGCCGCGGGGCCGATTCCGGAAGTCATTACGGATGGCGAGGACGGGATTCTCGTGCCCCCGCGCGACACGGAGGCGATCGCCTCGGCTGTTTGCCGGTTATTGGAGGATCAACAGCTACGCGAACGGCTCGGCGCCGCTGCCAGCAGGTCTGCTCTAAGCAGGTTTCAACCACAACAGTCAGCGGCGACGTTGACGCGGATCTACCGGGAATCAGTCACGAGATAACCAATGGCAACGCAAAACTCACCGGCCCAGGCGGGCGCCGTCATCGAACACTTCGACAAAATGTCGAGCAAAGGTGATTGGTCGCGGCTTTACGATTCTCTCGACGGGCGCAACTATCACTTTCACGTACGTCGCAATCGCGTGTTGGAACTATTGCCGGAGAAACTCGGTCGCGTGTTGGACGTCGGATGTGGACCGGGTGTGATGAC
The DNA here is from genome assembly GCA_035571655.1 of Pyrinomonadaceae bacterium. GTDB lineage: Bacteria > Acidobacteriota > Blastocatellia > Pyrinomonadales > Pyrinomonadaceae > PSRF01. The sequence goes on along the minus strand of DATNCH010000072.1, from coordinate 13,663 downwards.
GGAAGTCGTGCTCGAGCGCGGTGGGGTGTTTGATGGTGTCGACCTGTCGCCGGAGATGGTGCGTGAAGCGAGTGAGAAGTTTGGGCACCTACCCAACGTTAGTTTTGGAGTGGGAAACATTGAATCGATCGACGCGCGTGATGAGACGTACGACCAGTTGATCTGCATGGCGGTGATTGAATACTTGAAGACTCCCGATCGCGCGATGGCAGAAATGGCACGCGTGCTGAAGCCGGGCGGCACGGCGATCATTACGATGCCGAAGCGCTGGCACGTTAGCCGCGTGACTGTCGCCGCAACCGCACCTGTGCGTTTAGTGGCGAAGTTGCTCGGAGCGGCGACTGCCGATCATCTGCCGCGTTTGCGTTTGCAACCTGAGGAGCTCGACGCGGCTGCACGTCGCGCGGGCCTGACGCCCGATGGTCGTTCGCAGTATCACTTCACACCTATTGCGTATCCGTTGACGCGCGTCGCGCCGGGTTTGACGATGCGGCTCAACTTACCATTCGAAAAGCTCCACGCCGCGAGAGGCTCGTTCACCTCCTTCTGGGCCCACGGCTACGTCGCCCGGTATCGCAAGTAGGAAATCCTACCTGGATGAGCGATGAAGAGAATCTTCTTCACAGTTTTGCACAAGTTCCAGCTCACGCGGCTTGCGGCGTGGTGGAATCGTAAACGCGTAATCATCCTTTGTTATCACGGCGTCACGGAACGTCTTAATCGCCATCCGAACGATCCTGCCGGACTACACATCCGCGCCGATCGTTTCGAAGCACAGTTGGACCACCTGCGGCGGCACTATCGAGTGATCTCGCTCGCCGAATTCCTCGAGGCGCGCCGGACGAACGCGCCACTGCCGCGTAAATCTGTGGTCCTGACGTTCGACGATGGCTACCGAAACTTTCTAACAGGTGCACTACCACGACTCGCCGCGCGCGAGATGCCGGCGTCTGTCTTCTTAATCACCGATCGCATTCCAGCCGAGAGTCACGCCAGTCGCAACGGCTGGTCCGAGCTCGACGATGAGACGTTCCTCTCATGGGAGGAAGTGCGAGAACTGCACGAGCACGGTGTTGAGTTCGGATCGCACACCTGCTCACATCGCAAGTTGTCGCAAATAGCCGCGACGGATGTAGACAATGAACTGCGCCTTTCACAGCAGAAGATTGGTACACACTTGTCGCAGGCAACGATGCCGCTCGCGTTTCCGTACGGTGCTTATTCGGAGACTGTTGTTGCGATGGCCCGCGAGCTTCCGTACACTTGCGCTCTGACAACCGATGCGGGTACGAATGGGCCTTCAACCGACCTTTTCTTATTGCGACGAAATTTAATCGGTGACGATGACGACGAGGCGCTGTTCGCGGCGCGAGTCTCAGGCCTGGCTGCTTTATTCCAACGCTTTCGCGTAGGCGCTGTCTGATTAACGCTGAAGGCCTTGGCTAATTTCAGCCCAGTTAACGCCGAAGGCGCTGGCTAATTTCAGCCCAGGGTTGGAGCGCAGCGACAACCCTGGGTTACGAAATAAAAAACGCATCCCACGCTGAAAGCGTTAGGCCTGTGCGCTGTCAACCCTTTCAGGGTTGAAATCTATTTGGTCATTTGATCCCAGGGTTGGAGCGCAGCGACAACCCTGGGTCTTAAGAGAAATAAGAATGAACGCTGAAAGCGTTAGGCCTGTGCGGAGCCAACCCTTTCAGGGTTGAAATCTATTTGGTCATTTGATCCCAGGGTTGGAGCGCCAGCGACAACCCTGGGTCTTAAGAGAAATAAGAATGAACGCTGAAAGCGTTAGGCCTGTGCGGTGCCAACCCTTTCAGGGTTGAAATCTATTTGGTCATTTGATCCCAGGGTTGGAGCGTCAGCGACAACCCTGGGTCTTAAGAGAAATAATAATGAACGCTGAAAGCGTTAGGCCTGTGCGGTGCCAACCCTTTCAGGGTTGAAATCTATTTGGTCATTTGATCCCAGGGTTGTCGCTTCGCTCCAACCCTGGGCTGGAATTAGCCAACGCCTTCGGCGTTACGAACCAGCCTTCGGCGTTACGAACCAGCCTTCGGCGTTACGAACCAGCCTTCGGCGTAACGAAGCAACGCCTTCGGCGTAAACGAACCAATGCCTTCGGCGTAAACGAGACAACGCTTTGGTTCTTAAAAATTCAAGGGGTTTCATGAGCAACATTTTGGTTACCGGCGGCGCCGGATTCATCGGCTCTCATATCGTTGACGCACTCATCGAACGGGGCCATCGCGTCAGAATTCTTGACGCGTTGGTGGATCAAGTGCATGGCGACGGTGGTCCACAGTACGTCAATCCGCGGGCCGAGTTCCTGCAAGGCGACGTTTGCGATGCCGAACTCGTCGATCGTGCGCTCGACGGTGTGGATGTTGTTTACCACAAAGCCGCGGAGGTCGGCGTCGGCCAATCGATGTATGAAATCACGCGGTACGTTCGCGCCAACGATCTCGGCACCGCGGTCGTGCTCGAAGCCATCGTCAAGCGCCGGCCGCAAATCAAGAAGCTGGTCGTCGCGTCGTCGATGTCGATTTACGGCGAGGGAGCGTATGCGTGCGATAGCTGCGGTCCAGTCCAACCAAAATTAAGACCATTGTCGCAACTGCTCGATCGGGATTGGGAAATAAACTGCCCACAGTGCGGCGCTAAAGCCAAGCCCGTCGCGACAAACGAAGACAAGCCACTCTTCCCTTCCTCGATTTACGCCATTTCGAAACAGGACCAGGAACAGTTTTGCATCGTCGTCGGACGCGCTTACGACATTCCCGTCGTCGCCCTTCGCTATTTCAACGTGTATGGCCCACGCCAGGCGCTTTCGAATCCTTACACCGGTGTGTGCGCAATCTTTTCCGGCCGTTTGCTGAACGACCAGCAGCCGTTGATCTTCGAAGACGGCGAACAAACGCGCGACTTCGTGCACGTGAGCGACATCGTGCAAGCCAATCTGCTCGCGCTGGAAACCGATCGCGCTAATTATGAAGCATTGAACATCGGCACTGGTTCTCCGATTTCGATCAGTGAAATCGCGTTGATGCTCGCGCAGGGTTTGGGCAAAGACATTCAACCGCAAGTCACGGGCAAATACCGCGAGGGCGACATCCGTCACTGCGTCGCCGACATCTCGCGCGCTAAGAAGTTGCTCGGCTACGAACCAAAAGTGAAACTGGCGGACGGCATTCCCGAACTGCTCGAATGGGTGGCCCAACAACAAGCAGCCAACACCACCCAGGCAACCGCCGAACTGGAGCAACACCAGTTAGTTCGATAGATGCACTATCACTTAATCGGAATCTGTGGCACCGCGATGGCTTCGCTTGCCGGCATGCTGCAAGCGCGTGGGCATCACGTCACCGGATCTGACAAAGACGTCTACCCACCGATGTCGACGATGCTTCAGGATCTCGGCATCGCCGTCTCACAGGGTTACGAGCGCGAACATCTCACACCCGCGCCCGATTGCGTCATCGTCGGCAACGCGATCCCGCGCGGCAATCCGGAAGTTGAAGAAACACTGCGGCGCAAACTCCGCTATAGATCGCAAGCAGAAGTCCTCAAGGAAGAATTTATTCGCGGGCGCCACTCGCTCGCCGTCGCAGGCACGCATGGCAAAACGACGACGACGAGCATCGCCGCGTGGGTGATGGACCAGGGCGGACTCGATCCGAGTTTCCTGATCGGCGGCGTGGCACAAAACTTCGGCTCCAGCTTTCGCGTGACGAACAGTGATTACTTCATCATCGAAGCCGACGAATACGACACCGCATACTTCGACAAAGGTCCGAAGTTCATGCACTACCTGCCCGAGCTCGCGATCGTCAACAACATCGAATTCGATCACGCCGACATCTACGCCGATCTCGACGCCGTGAAACTCGCATTTCGTCGCTTCATGAATCTCGTGCCGGAGAATGGGCGGCTGATCGCCGGTTGGGACAGTCCAAATGTCAGAAAAGTCGTCGAATCGTTCGGCGAACGGCTGTTTACACAGGTCGAGACTTTCGGAACCGACCCGAGTGCAAAATGGCAGCTTCGCAATGCCGATTTCAGCGGTCGCCTGTCGCGTTTTGAAGTATTTTGCAACAACGAGCCCTGGGGAGAATTCGAGACTCCGCTGCTCGGCGAGTTCAATCTTCTAAACTGTCTCGCAGTGATCGTCGCCGCGGACGCGTGGGGCGTCACGAAGCAAAAGATCCAGGGCGCGCTGGGCACATTTCAAAACGTCAAGCGACGCGCCGAGGTGCGTGGCGAGGAACGCGGGGTCACCGTAATCGACGATTTTGCGCACCACCCGACCGCCGTTCGCGAAACATTACGTGCGTTGCGCGCGAGACACGCCGATCGGCGTTTGATCGCCGTCTTTGAGCCTCGCTCCTGGTCGTCGCGGCTGGCCGTTTTCCAGAACGACTACGCCGAAGCCTTTTCGGCGGCTGACTACGTGGTCATCGCCGCCGTTTTCGACAGTCAGAAGGTCACAGAAAAGGGACGCGCGCTTGATACCAACGCATTGATCGATGCGATTTCGCAACAAGGTAAACCCGCTTTCGCCCTGCCTGGCGCCGACGAAATCGTCACACACATTCTCCCGCAGCTTCGTTCCGGCGATGTAGTCGCGATAATGTCGAACGGCGGCTTCGGCGGAATTCACGAAAAGATTCTTAGCGCCCTTAGATCGACGTAAAATTAGTCAGTCCCCTTCCGCACACACTTTAACGAACTATTCGTAACGGTCTCGCAGGATTAGTCCGCTAAAAACGTTCGGTCTAATCCAGGAGACCCCCCAAAGTGAAAAACTTTTCGATATTCGAGCAAGCACTTAAGTTCTCAGGCGTAGCGGAGGCCGAGAACCTGGGCGAGATCGCGAGCCTTGGCAGACGCGATTTTGTCGAGCGCGAGAGTTTTATCTGCCACACGACCACCGCCTCGGTCGAGTATGCCTGCCTGATGATCGAGAATGCGATTCTGCTTCGCACGAACCGTGCGGGGCGGGTTTATGCCGGAGTCGAGAAACTCTCGGCGCTGCAACAAATCATCGATCGTTACATGCGTATCGCCGACGTGTCGGAATCTGTTTATCTGTTTGGTCAGGACGACTGGCGGCCACCGCGACATCCAAACATCAGGTTGATCACGTTGAACCACGACTTTCGCCTCGCGCGCGAGTCGTTTGTCATCGCCAACTCTTCGTCGTTGAGTTGTGCGTTGGTGGCGTTTGACGAGACTGGTAGCCAGAGTTCACCCGAGCAGATCAGGTACTGGGCGCTAAAGACGAGTAATCCGAAAAATGTTGCGAGTCTGGCTAACTGCGTCGAAGGCGTGATCGATTGGTCACTCGCAGCTTAGTTTAGCCGCAGATTTATGCTGATGAACGCAGATCTCATCTGCGTTCATCAGCGTAAATCTGCGGCTCAATCTTCGACGTCAACACGCGCCTGATCTTTTTCGGCAGCAACCGCGCGGCGATCAGCGCTGTTGCACCAATCAATTCGACGACGTCGCCTCCACCGCGCCAGTGTTCACGAACAACGCGCGGCTCAGTGACACTCATCAGCCGTAACAGCGTCAACGCGATGAGATAGGCATCGTCTACCTGTCCGACGAACGGCAGCATGTCAGGGATAAAATCCAGCGGCATGAACGCGTAAGCGATCGCGCCTGCAACGAGCAGCCTCTCTTTTGCCGGAACTCGCGGGTCGGCCATTAAACGCGCGCTGAGTAAAAGAAGATGCGGTATGACAAGCAAAAGATTTGTCATGCGACTGCGCAGGTTCAATTCCGCCATTGTTCCCCTCCGGCCCATAGATGATGCAGATTCGTGTAAATCAGTGTAATCTGTGCCACCACTATAGTCTATGGACATTCTCGACCGAATTCGCCAACGCGCCGCGTCAAGGCCACAACACATCGTTCTTCCTGAAGGAAACGATCCGCGCACCGTCGTCGCCGCTGCGGAGGCGACCACCCAGCGGATAGCGCGAATTACTATCCTTGGTGATGACGAAGCGATTCGCTCCGTCGCCAGCGAAAATCGTCTGGATCTGGGCGGCGTCACGATCGTCAACCACAAGCGCGCGTCTGATTTCGACAAGATGGTTTCGCTTTTTCACGACCTGCGAAGAGCGAAGGGCCTGATGGCTGATGAAGCGCGAACGCTTGTTTCCGATCCTTTGTACTACGGAAACTTGATGGTTCGTTCAGGACTCGCGGATGGCTCTGTCGCGGGCGCCACAAACACCACGTCACACACGGTTCGTGCAGCGTTGCACTGCATTGGCGTGAGGTCGGGTTTCAAGCTGGTGTCGAGTTTTTTCCTGATGTCGTTGCGAAATAGTGAATTCGGACACGATGGCGCGATGATCTACGCGGATTGTGGTGTTGTGATCGAGCCGAGCGCCGTCGAGCTGGCGGAGATCGCTCTCGCTGCGGCCGATTCGTGCAGAGCACTGCTCGGGACGGAGCCGCGCGTGGCGTTGTTATCGTTTTCGACAAAGGGAAGCGCTAAGCATCGGCTGATCGACAAAGTCGTCGAAGCGACGAGAACAGTGAAAGCGCGTGCGCCGGAGTTACTGGTAGACGGAGAGCTTCAGGCTGATGCGGCGTTGATTCCCGGTGTCGCGCAGTCGAAAGCGCCAGGTTCGCCGGTTGGTGGACGCGCAAACGTTTTGATATTTCCCGATCTGCAAGCCGGAAATATCGCTTACAAGTTAACGGAACGACTCGCGGGCGCGACCGCTATCGGACCGATTTTGCAGGGTTTGGACAAGCCCGCAAACGATCTGTCGCGCGGCTGCACCGCCCGGGATATTGTCGACGCGATCGCGATCACGGCCGTCCAGTCGCAGGCTCGGAAGGCAACGTAAGATGTTGGCGGGCATCAAAATTCCCGAATTCCCGAAAATGTCCTGGATTAGTCGCACAACTGGGTTGCTGTTGATGGCGTTGCTTTTCTCGGCCGGCGCCACCCGGATCGCGAGCCAGGAACCTCAAAAACCAAACCCATCACCGTCGCCCACGCCTGAGAAAGAGCAGGACTCCGTCAAGGTCTTTACGGAAGAGGTGCGACTTCCGGTCGTGGCCCTCGACGCCTACGGTCACTACGATCCGACGCTCGAGGCCGACGACGTTCTCGTGCTCGAAGACGGCGTCATTCAGCAGATCAGAAGCCTGCGACACATTCCGGCAAACGTGCTGTTCGTGCTCGACACTGGCGGCGAATCAAGCGGGATGGGAGGTATGTCGAAGAGCACCTCACTCACGCGCCAGGTGGCATCGCAGTTGGTGTTGAGACTTCAGGAAGGCGCGTCGATCGCGGTGATACAGTCGGGTAATAAAGCGGAGATTTTGCAGCCGTGGACCACTGACAAGGCCGCTGTGCTTAAGACGTTAAAGACGAAAATCATTTCAAGCAAGCGATCCAGGATTTCAGAAGCCATCGTCGATGCGAGTGTGCAACTCAGTGCACGTCCTGAAGGAAGCCGGCACGTCGTGATGATCACTGATGGCGTCGATTCTCCGGGTTCGAAGGTGAATCGCGAAGAAGCGATGAAGAAACTGATCGCCGCGAGAGCGACGGTACACATCATCAGTTACACCGAGTTTGTAAGACAGAAAAACGATCGCGCCGATTCGCGCGTTGTCGCAGGGCCGCGTCCGCCAAATGCGGATCCGATTCGAGCGACTGATCCCACACAACCGCCGGGCCAGACGCGTCAACCGTCATACAGCGTCAGGATCAATTTCGACCCGGCGATGAGGAAACTGCGCAAAGCTTATGAAGCGGAAGTGAAGAAGAGCCAGCAGGCGTTGCAGAATGTTGCTGAAGAGACGGGCGGCAAATGGCTTCTGCCTCTCAACAGCGAGGAAATGATGGCTCAGGCGAACGACGTGGCGCGCGCCATCGGTGCTGAATACGTTGTCACTTACCGTCCGAAGCGCCCTCTTGCCGAAGCAAGCCCAGGCGAATACCGGCACATCGAGGTGGCCTCACGCCGCGTCGGTCTCAGCCTCCACTCACGTCGAGGCTACGTGGTGCCACAAAAAGACACAAAGAATTAGGCACAGATTTACGCAGATGAACGCAGATCAAATCCGCGTTCATCTGCGAAAATCTGTGGCTCGAACTGATCGTGCTTCGGCAATAGCGACTGCCGGTGTAACTCTTCCCAATCTTCTTTCGGAACACGGTGAAACGCTTCGACGACTTTCGGGTCGAACTGCCGCCCGGCCCAATCATCCAGCTCCTGCGACGCAGCTTCGTACGACTTCCCACGGCGATACACACGGTCGCTCGTAATCGCGTCGAATGCATCTGCGACTGCGAAGATGCGCGCGTTAATGTCGATCTCCTCCTGGCGCAATCCGAGCGGATAACCCGTCCCGTCCCATTTTTCATGATGTTGGGCCACCACGCGCGACGCGCCCTGTAGAAACTCGATCCCGCGAAGAATCTGCTGACCGTGCATCGGATGTTCGCGCATGCGCACCCACTCTTCTTCTGTGAGTTTCGCAGGCTTGCGGAGGATCGAATCCGGCACACCAATCTTCCCGATGTCGTGCAACAGCGATCCAAACTCGAGCGCCTTCATCTGTTCACTATTCAACCCGTACTCACGTCCGAGTCGAAGGCTGTAAGTCACGACTCGTTCTGAATGCCCGTGCGTTTCCGAGTCTCTGGTTTCGAGTGCGGCAGTCAATGCTTTCAGTGTCGAACGATACGCAGCTTCGAGTGAATTCAAAGCGCGATCGAGTTCCGCGGTCCGTTGTTCCACCAGCTCTTCGAGATGATTTTCGTAACGCTGCTTCGCGACGACGAGCTCGTAATGCTCGAGGGCGCGTTTGACAACAGCTTCGACCTGTCGCAGATCGAACGGCTTCATCAGGTAATCGAAGGCGCCTAAACGCAAAGCGCCAATCGCACTCTCGACAGTCTGCATACCGCTGATCATCACCACGACGGTTTGAGGTGAAAGCTCTTTGACGTGCGGAATCATGTCCAGGCCACTCATGCCCGGCATCGTGATGTCGCTGATGACCAATTGGAATTCGCCTTCGCCGAGGCGCGCTAATGCATCCTCAGCCGAACCAGCCTTGAGACAGTCGTACTCTTCACTCAAGAGGTCGGCGAGGATCTCGGTTATTTCAACTTCGTCATCGACTATCAGTATGCGGGGCGACACAGTTGTCGGCATTTTTATCTCCTGAAATGGGCAGGACAACGGGCGGCAAGAAAAATTTGGTAGAACTCGAAGCCTGTGAGGTACGAGGGGTTAAGGCATGCCGCGCCAGCAGTCTGGCTCAGGCATTCTAGCCCTTTTATGGTCCAGTGGCAAACATGTTTTTACGCAGGTACTAAGACACGTGTTATCAATACGTTAGTTATGTGGAAATACACACATCGCGACGAGTTTGTACTCAGGTGTGAGTTCGGTCTTGTTTGGTGCGGATGGAAGTTGCGCTACATCGGAAAGCGCCTTATGATGTCGTTCCTTCGCGCCGGAGTGGCGAAATTGGTATACGCACCAGACTCAAAATCTGGCGAGGTTCACTCCTCATGTCGGTTCGAGTCCGACCTCCGGCACCAGCAATCTCAAAAAGGCTCATAAAACGCAGAGGTTCTTAGGCCAGGAACAACTAAGCTACAAACTCGTGTGGTTCACAGCTTCTTTGTAAGGAAAACCCTTATTGACAATGGAAAGCACAAGAGTATAGGAAGAGTTCTCTGTGCTCCTTGCGGCCGGGATTTTAACTCCCCCAACGTGTCCCACTCTCTCAGACACACGGCTTGCAGGGAGATAAACCAATAAGACGTACGCCCCAAAATTTTTCAAAAGGCGCCCGTAAGGATGAGAGTCCTGCTCACAGTCACACTTATGCCAACCATACTCGGAACAAGAGTTGGAGGTTTACTATGCGTTTAGGAGCAATAATTGTTATCGGACTAGTACTGAGTGTAGCAGCTGTTGCAACTATTGCATTACAAAGGCCGAATAATGAGGACCGCAACCAAGTTGGTCTTCAGCAGCTTCCGATTACTGTCAAACAGTTAAAACCTGGAATTAACAATAGCGTCGAGTTGCAGTGTGGAACTGCCAGCATTACACCGCCCAACATTTTGAATGGGTTCGAGTGTAGTTTGAAGAACAATACTGACAAGAGTATTACTGCTGCAAATATAATCTATTCAACTGTACTTGAGGAGGGTGACCTGGAAACCAGAGACTCACGAAATCAAGTTCTAATATCCAATTTTCACCCCGATTTCTATGAAAGAGAAAAAAATATAAGACCCGGAGGTTCAAACTCACTTCGACCTGCTGGGGTGTTTACTTATCACAACGCTGTCATCAAAGGGATCGAGGTCTACATCGATTACGTGGAATTTGAGGATGGCACCAGCATGGGACCTGATGTAGAAGGGTCAAAACTAATTAAAGACTTTAGAGTGGGAGCAATGAAATATAAAGGTTGGCTTGCGAAGGAGTCTAAGCAGAAGCCAATAGACACACTACTACAGTCAACACCAAGTGATGAGGAGTTACAGAGATCGGAAATAGGCCTTACTAACCTCACTCAAAAAGAGGGTGCCAGGCGATATGGCATCGCCCTGCGGAACCTGTATAAACAGCGTGGCCCAACGGAAGTACAGAAGTATCTCTCAACAACGCCGCCGCAGGGCATTAACTGATTCAAAGCATCAAGGAGTTTCCGATGCGAAAAGCACTCATCATTTTGTCTTGTATCCTTGCCATCTACGGAGTGATTGGAGCGCAGAGCGGTGCAATAACGGATTGCAAGAGAGTGACCTTTTGTACGACGGCCACAGGAAATAATGGGAATTGCACAATTGAGTGGGAGTATGAGCGTTGTTCCGGCGGTTTTACGGGCGTCTATACTGCCTGCGACACATGTGATCCAGATACTTGTTCGTGCAACTGTGGAACTGAGCCAAATTCAATATATTCAATGAGCTACGTAGACTGTCAAGGGGTTGTGAAGTTTGAGAGCAAAAGCTGCCTGGGTTGCTCGACACCCACACCAACACCTACCCCTACGCCCTGTTTTGCAGACGGTATTGCTTGTGATTTTCCTTCTGACTGCTGTAGCCGTATCTGTGATCAGTTTAATGGGGTTTGCGTTGCAGACACTCCCAGTGAGGGCGGATGTTCAGGTTGCACAGAAGTAACTTGTCCAGGACAGTGCTTTATGGGTTGCTGCACGCAAACACAGATCGTCGTTGATGTACTCGGGGACGGCTTTAACCTTACCAGTTTAGCTGGTGGTGTAAGGTTTGATCTCAATGTTAATGGAACAGCTGAACGTCTATCCTGGACCTCGGCTGGCAGCGATGATGCGTGGCTGGCGTTGGACCGTAACTTCGATGGCCTAATCACGGATGGCAGGGAGTTGTTTGGTGAGTTTACACCTCAACCTGAACCGCCTGCCGGTGAAAAGAAAAACGGTTTCCTCGCCCTTATGGTGTTTGATAAACCAGCAAACGGCGGAAATAATGATGGCGTTATTACGTCGTCCGACGCCATCTTTTCATTCTTACGACTGTGGCAGGATGTTAACCACAATGGATTATCCGAAGCGGGTGAGCTGAAAAACCTGCTTGAAGTTGGCGTGGCTCGCATAGAACTCGACTACAAAGAGTCAAAGAAGCAAGACCAACACGGCAACCAATTCCGGTATCGAGCTAAGGTTGGAGATATATTCGGTGCCCACATAGGGCGTTGGGCGTGGGATGTACTGTTACTAAGTCAGCCTGACTAAAGCAAAGAGTCAATCATGTCCTGCTGGAAAATTGAGAAAGCACTGTAAACACTCAAAAACAGCGTATTGCTGTGAGCCGGCACCATCGTTAATCCGAAACAAAACCTCAGGCATTCTCATACATTGAATAGAGACCCACTCTAGCCCCTTGGAGGTTAACGATATGTCGACGGAATTCGTGGTCACCGCAAACAATGCAAAAGCCCCTTTCAATCTGAAGCTTTATCGCGGAGATGGCATGGCCCTACTCGCGATGAACTGGAAAAAAGGCAAACCGCCGAAAGACTTTGTTGGGTTTGCGATCGAGCTCAAGGCACCGAACAGCAAGAAGTTCATTGCACTCTCCAACCGCATCGCGTTTCCGGGTTCGAACGGCGCAGTCAACGCGAAGAAACTCTCGAGCCGGCTCTCGCCGATTCAGAAGTTCCGCTGGGTAAACTTTCCGTTTAATGCCGAGCTTCCGGGAGAGTTTGTTTACAGGGTGACGCCGGTCTTTATGGACAAGAACGACGAGCTGAGTTATGGCGAACCTCAGGAAGCAGGCATTGAACTGCGTCGTGAAACTCACCCCGGCAAGCTTAACGTCACGTTCACTCGCGGCTTTGTTTCATCGCAGGCCTTCGTGGACCGCTATGGTCTCGACTCGATCCCCACACTCTTACCGGCTTCGGCTGATGCTGGTTTGAAGTTCGTGCCGAGTTTTGTCAAAGCTGACCAGGCGTACAAGTGGATGGGATTCGAGGCGCGCAGCGCGATCCTCGAACTGATTGACGAAGGGATTGCCGACAAGAAAGCGGAAGTTCGAGCGGTGCTTTACGATCTAAATGAGCCAGGCATCGTTAGCCGGCTCGAAAAGCTCGGCACGCGGTTGAAGGTGATCATCGACGACGACGGCGCGCACGGTGAACCTAATTCGGCAGAGGCGCAGGCAGCTAAGCGTCTGAGAAAATCTGCCGGCAAAGCGAACGTCAAGCGCCAGCACATGGGTAAGTTGCAACACAACAAGATCGTCGTCGTGGATGGTCCAAAAGTGAAAGCGGCGGTTTGTGGTTCCACGAATCACTCGTGGCGTGGCTTCTTCGTACAAAACAACAACGCCATCGTACTGAGGGGTGAACAGCCGACCCAGCTCTTCATGAATGCATTTGAAGACTACTGGAACAATTCGGCCGTCAAGGACTTTGGGGCGACCAAATCCGCGTCTCTCAACAAGCTCGAACTCGACGGCATCGACGCACAAATCTGCTTCTCACCGCTCTCGAAGAAAAACTCAGTGTTGCAGTCGATCGCCGACGACGTCAGTGAGAACACGACTTCGAGCCTGTTTTATTCGTTGGCGTTTCTGTTTCAGACTCCGGGGGCAATCAGAAATGCCTTCATGAAAATCAAAAAGGACAACAAGGTTTTCAGTTACGGCATTTCGGATCACAAGGTAAAAGGACTCAGCGAAACGAAGGCGCCTCTGTTGGGAGTGGCCGTTCAGAAGCCGGATGGCAGTGTGACGGTGGTCAACGCGGAAGCGCTGAGGGAGAATGCACCCGAACCGTTCAAGTCAGAACCGACGGGTGGTGGCGGCACGCGCATGCACCACAAATTCATCGTCATCGACTTCAATAAGCCGACAGCACGCGTTTACATGGGTTCTTATAACTTTTCTGCGTCTGCGGATAAGTCCAACGGCGAGAACCTCATGTTGATCCGCGATCAGAGAGTTGCTACCTCATACATGGTTGAAGCCGTACGCCTGTTTGATCATTACCACTTCCGAGTGGCGCAACTCGACAAGAAGTCGGCGTTGAAGACACTGCAACTGGCGAAGCCTCCCAGGAAACGCGGAGAAAAGGCATGGTGGGAGGAGGACTACACCAACCCACGAAAG
>DATNCH010000071.1:0-64266 GCA_035571655.1 Pyrinomonadaceae bacterium | reverse complement strand
TGTTTGACGCCGTCCTGCACAACGACGCGGTACACACGGCGCAGCATCTTTCGTTCTTAATCTCGGCGCTCCTGTTTTGGTGGGCATTGATTCATGGACCACAGGGCGCGATGGGATACGGCGCCGCCGTCCTATACCTCTTTACGACATCGATTCATAGTGGTGTCCTCGGCGCGCTAATCACCATTGCCGGATCGGTTTGGTATCCGTCGTATATCGGACTAACAAACTCGTGGGGCCTCACGCCGCTGGAAGACCAGCAGCTCGGTGGGTTGATCATGTGGATACCAGCCGGTCTGGTTTACGTGATCGCGGGTCTCGCCCTGTTTGCCGGTTGGTTGCGTGAAGCCGAGTCGCGAGCGGAGAAGAACTTTATAAGGCTGCACGAACACACATGAAGAAGATCTTCGAGATTGCGCTGGGCATCGTGACGAGTGTCGGCGGCTTTCTGGAGATCGGGTCGATTGCCACCGCAGCTCAAGCCGGCGCCGACTTCTCCTTTCAACTGATCTGGGCCATCGTGTTCGGTGGACTCTGCATCATCTTCCTCGTCGAACAGGCAGGCAGATTCACCGCCGTCAGCGGCCGCACAATTCCCGACGCCATTCGCGAACGCTTTGGTTTCAACTACTTCGCCTTTCTCTATCTCGTGTTCGGCCTGGTGAGTCTGCTGGTGCTGACGGCGGAGATTGGGGGCGTTTGCGTCGCGCTGGAGTTTGCCACGGGCATCGGTTTTCAGTGGTGGGCCGTGCCGGTCGCCTTCCTGATCTGGCTCGTGATCTTCAAGGGAACGTTTGGAGTCATCGAAAAAGGCGTTTCGGTATTGGGGCTTGTAACAGCGTGCTTCGTCGTCGGAGCGATTGTCATCAATCCTCCGTGGTCTCAAGTGTTGCGTGGCGCCGCACCATCTTTACCTCAGCACGATTCGGTTCATTACTGGTTTATCGCGGTTTCAATTTTAGGAGCAACAATCTCTCCGTATCTTTACTTCTTCTATTCGTCTGGTGCGATTGAAGACGAATGGCGCGAAACTCACGTTGGGATCAATCGGGTGATCGCGACGGGAGGCATGAGTTTTGGTTCCGTCATTTCCATAGCCGTGTTGATCCTGGCGGCAATGATCTTCGCGCCGCAGGGAATGAAACTCGAACATTACACGCAACTGCCGATGCTTCTCGAACCGGTTTTTGGTCACAAGGGATTTTGGTTGCTGGTAGCGTCACTCGGCATTGCGTGTTTAGGTGCGGCCCTGGAGATCACGCTGGAGCTTGCGTACCTGACGGCCCAGGGTTTTGGCTGGAACTGGAGCGAGAACCAGCCGCCGACTGCGGAAGCGCGCTTCAGTGTTGCTTACACCGCCATAATTATTCTTGGCGCGCTTATCGCGCTCATCGGGATTGACCCGTTAACGGTAACCATTTTTTCCATGGCGCTGACGGCGGCAACTCTTCCCGTGTCGATCGTGCCGTTTCTTTTTCTGATGAACGACAGCACATACGTTCGCTCGTATAAAAATGGCTGGTTCTCAAACGCAGTTGTGATCCTGATCGTGTGCCTGGCGTTTGTGCTGGCAATCGTTTCGATTCCATTACAGATCTTCGGAGGGAGCTGATGAACTTATTTAGAGATTGTCTCGATAAACCGCTGGAAGATCGTAACCACCGGCGAATGGGTCGCGTGGATGGGATCGTTCTCGAAGTCGAAAAGGAGCGACCGCCGCGAGTCGCGTTCATCGAAGTCGGAGTCAAAACATTCTTGGATCGATTGAGTATACGGCTGGGAAATTTATTTGTGCGACTGGCGCGGCGTTTCGATATTGAGTCAGAACCATATCGGATCCCGTTGGGCAAACTCCACGTGGGTCTGAATACAGTGAAGGCTGACGTCGAAGCTGAGAAAACACCGGCGCTCGAATGGGAGCTCTGGCTGCGTAAGAAAGTTGTTGGACGTATTCCGGGGGCGTGAAATGGCGAAACAACAGATACACGCAGAGCTTTTGCTCGGACAGAAAGTGTTTGCATTGAATGGGCGCTTGATTGGGCGGTTGGAAGAGATCCGCACGGCGAAGAGTAGAGGTCACTATTTTGTCTCAGAGTTTCTTGTTGGTGAATATGCGGTGTTTGAGCGGCTTTCGGCCTGGAGTATTGGTCGCGCGTTACTCCATATCTTCGGGGCGAAGCGAGAGGAGGGTTATCGCATACGCTGGGACCAGCTTGATCTTTCCGATCCACGGCGTCCGCGACTCCTTTGTGATGTAGATGAGTTGTTGCCGCTGAAGAGGGAGCAATTTCCGTCATGAAATTTGGAGAAGTGTGCTCGCAGAGGCGCAAAGGCGCAAAGAAAGAAAAGCGGAACTCCTTTGCGCCTTTGCGCCTTTGCGTGGAGTTCTGCTTTCTGTTACTTGTGCTCACAAACTGCACGAATAAACCGGCTGGACCATTAGCCTTCGTCACGAATGAACGCGACGGCACGATCACCGTGATCGACACAAAGACCGATCGCGTTACCTCGACGATCAAAGTCGGCGGCAGGCTGCGAGGTATTCGGCTCAGTCCCAACAGAGATCGGATCTGGGTTGCGATCAGTTATCCAACCAACGAGGCGCATGGTGAAGACACAATCGCGGAGCTCGACGTAAACGGCAAGATCATCGGGAAGTACGACGCCGGCACCGATCCTGAGAACTTCGCGATCGACAATCGGGCCACGCGGCTCTACATCGCCAACGAAGACGCAGGCACAGCTTCGATCACCGACGTCAAAGCAAATCGCGTGATTGCAACAATGCCTGTCGGTCTCGAGCCTGAAGGCGCCGCGATGAGTCCTGACGGGCGTTGGGTGTACATCACCTCGGAGGCGAGCAGCACGGTCACTGTGATCGATACACAAAGCGGTCAGGCTGTTAAGACATTCCTCGTGGGCGCTCGCCCGCGTGAGGCGGCTTTCTCTTCCGACAGTACGCGAGCGTATGTAACTGCTGAAAACGGCAATGTAATATCCGTTATCGATACGAAGAATCATTCGGTTATAAAAACGATCCCGCTGCCGCCCGGCGACGCTTCCTCGCAGTTAAAACCCAAGGGCATCGTGGTTTCCGCCGACGGCAAACGCGTCTATGTCGCTACCGGGCGGGGAAACAGCGTGGCGGTTATCGATGGAGAGCAACTTACCTTAATCACCTTGATTCCCGTGGGGAAAAGGCCCTGGGGGATCGCGCTTTCGCCTGACGGCCGGAAGATTTACACGGCCAACGGAGTGTCGAATGACGTGACAGTCCTCGACACGAGCACAAACCAGGTGATTGCGACGATCAAGGCCGGCGACGGTCCCTGGGGCATCGCGCTGTGAGCCACAAAAGCACACAAGCCAAGGGATACATTTTGTGCTTTTTTGTGGCGATATGATATAAACGGGCTCCCCTTTTCCATAATTCCCTTAGTACAGATCTGCCCTGGAGGAGTGAGTGTCCAGACAAAACCGTCATCGTGCGAAACCTCTTGAAGGTCTTCGCAAGGAAAAAACGGGAATCCCCGGATTTGATGAGATCACGGGAGGCGGTCTCCCCGCGGGTCGCCCGACCCTGGTTTGCGGTAGCGCCGGCGCTGGTAAAACGCTCTTCGCGATGGAGTTTCTCGTACGCGGCGCGATGCTCGACAACGAGCCGGGCGTGTTCATGTCGTTCGAAGAAACGGACGAAGAACTGACTAAAAACGTAGCCTCGCTCGGATTCGACCTGAACCAACTCATAGCGGAGAAAAAACTTTTACTCGACTACGTTTTCATCGAGCGTTCCGAGATCGAAGAAACTGGTGAATACAATCTCGAAGGACTATTTCTCCGGCTGGGTTATGCGATAGATTCGATTGGCGCCAAGCGCATCGTGCTCGACACGCTTGAAGCACTGTTCTCAGCGTTGCCCAACGAGGCAATCATCCGTGCCGAACTACGGCGCCTGTTTCGCTGGTTGAAAGAGAAAGGCGTCACTGCCGTTATCACCTGCGAGCGTGGCGAAGGAACACTCACGCGATACGGTCTCGAGGAGTACGTAGCTGACTGCGTGATCCTTCTCGATAATCGTGTAGAGAACCAGATTTCAACTCGCCGCATGCGCATCGTCAAGTATCGCGGCACGTCGCACGGGACAAACGAGTATCCGTTTCTGATCGACGAGAACGGGTTTTCGGTCCTCCCGATCACTTCGCTTGGTTTGACTCATGGTGCATCGACAGAATACGTCTCTTCCGGTATCCACCGTCTCGACAACATGCTGAGCGGCAAAGGATTTTACCGAGGTACTTCGATCCTCGTTTCGGGGACCGCGGGTACTGGCAAAAGCACCATCAGCGCACATTTCGTCGAGGCTGCTTGCAAGCGAGGTGAGCGCGCGCTCTTCTTTGGGTTTGAAGAGTCGCAGGATCAGATCATCCGCAACATGCGATCCGTCGGCATCGAGCTGGAAAGGTTTGTGAAAAAAGACCTGCTCAGATTCCAAAACGCGAGACCGTCCGCGTTTGGTCTGGAAGTGCATCTTGCATTGATCCACAAAATCATCAGCGAGTACGAACCCAGCGTCGTCGTCGTCGATCCGATTACAAATTTTTTGGCGGTTGGCGACGAAGTACAAACAAAATCGATGCTCACGCGGCTCATCGATTTTTTTAAGATGAGGCAGATCACGGCAATGTTTACGAGTTTGACCTCTGCTGGAAACGAGCTCGAGGATTCGGAAGTCGGCGTTTCGTCGCTAATGGACGCGTGGCTGCTGGTAAAAAATATCGAAACCAATGGCGAACGAAATCGCGGGCTTTACATTCTTAAGGCGCGCGGGATTGCGCACTCTAACCAGGTGCGTGAGTTTGTGCTGACGGATCACGGTATCGAGCTAATAGACGCCTACATCGGTGCGGAAGGCGTTTTGATGGGCTCTGCGCGATCTTCGCAAGTGGCGAAGGAAACTGCGTCGCAAGTCGAACGCCGCCTGGCAACGGAACAGAAAGAACGAGAACTGCGGCGCAAGCAGCACCTTTATGAAGCGCAGCTATTGGCGTTGAAGGGACAGTTTGAAACAGAGCGCGATGCAATCGTCAGAGAGTTGGAAGAAGCGAAGCAGCGAGAACAGGTAATCGCAAGCCAGCGTCTCGAGATCGCGCGGTTGCGTCACGCAGACCCGGACAGAGCTAAAGTTGAAGAGAATGGTGCCAGAAAGGCACGGAAAGGAACCCGTTAGATGAAAGCCACCCCCACTAAACAGCGCAAACGCACGACGAATGGCAATGCCGTTTCTGTTGACGGCGATGATCCTGGTCGTTGGAATTTGCGTCTGTACGTAGCTGGTCAAACCCCCCGATCCCTAACTGCGTTCAAGAACCTCAAGGATATTTGCGAAGAGTACTTGAAGGGCAAATACCAGATCGAAGTAGTCGATTTGATGGAGAATCCGACGCTTGCGCGCGGCGATCAAATCCTGGCTATTCCGACGCTCGTGCGACAATTACCGCAACCAATCAGGAAGATCATCGGCGATCTCTCCAACACCGAGCGTGTGCTGGTTGGCCTGGATATCCAACCGCGTTGATACCCGAAAGCGTGAGCTTAATGGCGAAGCCAAAAAATGAAAACCCTGACGTGGACAGCGATGGCAAGCTAAAAACAAAATTGCGCACTGCAACAGAGGCTTTCGAAGAAGCTCTGAAGCACCCTGCGTTGCGCCGGGCGAAATACATCCTCCGGCTGTACGTGACGGGTTCGTCGGAGCGGTCGTTGAAGGCTGTTTACAACTTGAAAAAAATATGTGAAGAGCACTTGCCTGACTACGATCTCGAAGTCATAGATATCTATAAAAATCCCGAAGCCGCGCGTGACGAGCAAATCATCGCCGCGCCGACTTTGGTCAAAAAATTACCGGAGCCGCTCAGAAAGTTTGTTGGAGATCTCTCCAACACGAAAAAGATTCTCGTCGGATTGGATATTTATAAACGCCAGGAACGCAAAATAAATTAAGTATCCGAGACTGAGATGGCACAACGAAAAGAGCAACCACGATTCGATACCGATATCGACGAACTCGAGCGTCGTCTCGAGGAAGCAGAGGAAACCCTGCGCGCGATACGTGCAGGCGAAGTCGATGCGCTCGTGGTGGATGGTCCAGCAGGCGAAGGTATCTACACGCTGACCAGCGCTGATTATCCTTACCGGCTCATGATTGACGAGATGAACGAAGGCGCGGTGAGTGTCTCACCTGATGCGTTCATCCTTTACAGCAATCGTCACTTCGGCGCGATTCTCGGACTCAGCGACACAAATGTGAGCGGCGTCACTTTTGGCGACTTGATCGTTCCGCACCTCCGTGAACAGTTTGTCGAAGATTTGGAAAAGGCGCGCCAGCAGAGCATCAAGCGGGAGTACACGCTGAGTCCCGGTAACGGCAGAGAAGTTCCAGTGCTCATGTCGTTTGCCAAACTCCAGCCAGAGACTAATTCGATCAGCATTGTCGTCACTGACCTCACCGCTCAGAAAACGCTGGAAGAAAAACTACGCCAGGCGAAGAACGGGCTCGAAGAGCAGGTTGCCGAGCGCACGAAAGAGTTGCGTGAAAGTGAAGCCCGCCTGTTTGGAATCCTCGAACACAGTGCCGCGGACTTGAAAGCCATGCGGCGATTGAATGAGATCGGGACTCGTTGTGCGAAGGACGGCGACGACGTCCCCGGATGTCTCAAGGAGATCCTCAACGTCGCGATCGAGATCAGTGGCGCCGACAAAGGTGTCGTTCAGTTGCTCGATATAGATTCGGGTGCTCTTCAGATTGTGACGCAGAGCGGTTTCGATGAACCGTTTCTGAGATTCTTTGCGAACGTCGACGATGGAGAAACCGCGTGGAGTGCCGCGATGGACTCACAGCAGCGCGTGATAGTCGAGGACGTAAGAGAGAGTGAACTGTTCGCTGGGAAGCCTAAGCTCGAGATACTCAGGGATGCCGGTGTGCGTGCAGTGCAATCATTGCCGCTCATGAGCAGCACGGGAAGCTTTCTCGGAATCATTTCAACTCACTTCACCGAACGTCACTTGCCAAGCGAACAAGAGTTGCGCCTGATGGATCTGTTAGCCCGGCAAACCGCCGACTACCTCGAGCGTAAACGCGTTGAAGGGGAACGTGAGCAGTTGCTCTCGCGCGAGCACGAACTTCGTGAAACTGCCGAGGAAGCGAATCGTCTGAAGGATGAGTTTCTCGCGATCATGTCGCACGAGCTGCGCAACCCGTTGAATGTGATTCTTGGTTATGCTGAGTTGCTCCTGCGCATGGATGAGATCAAGGCGTCGGCGAATTTGAAGCGAATGGCAGATGCCGTGAAGCGTAACGCCGTCGCGCAATCCAAACTTATTCGCGACCTGTTGGACCTTTCGCGGCTGCGTAGTGGCAAACTCGAATTGAATCGCGAAACGGTTTCGCCTGTCGCCTCGATCGAGAATGCGATCGAGACGGTGCGGCTCGATGCTGAAACTAAAGACATCAAGATCATGGTCTCATCTCCCGACGATGCGCTGTTTGTGCATGCCGATCCGGTCAGGCTCGAACAGATCATCTGGAACCTGCTGAATAATTCGGTGAAGTTCACTCCGAAGGGTGGTAGCATCGAGGTTTGTCTCGAGCCCGACATGGACCACATTGTTCTCACCGTGTCAGACAACGGGCAGGGAATCGACTCTTCGTTCCTGCCGCACATATTCGAGATCTTCCGGCAAGCCGATGCCGGCACGAATCGCGCGCAAACAGGGATGGGAATCGGTTTGGCGGTGGTCCAGCAGTTAGTTGAGCTACACGGCGGTTCGGTAAGCGCGTATTCAGGCGGCACAGGTAAGGGAGCGACGTTTACGATTCGGCTACCGCGAACGGTCGAGGCGAAGTCGAGATCTGCGCCGGAAGTGGAGTTGGGAGTCGGTACGCTCGAGGGACTCGAGGTTCTCGTCGTCGACGATTCGGAAGATACGACGGAGATGGTGCGACACCTGCTGGAGATTGGCGGCGCGTCGGTTCACGTGGCGACGAGCGGTTTCGATGCGTTGCGGCTGGCGCATGAAACACAGTTTGACGTCGTGCTCTCGGATATTTCGATGCCGGAGATGGATGGGTTTGAGTTCCTGAGCAAGTTACGGGCGCTACCCGGGAAACAGAGTATTCCTGCTGTGGCGCTGACGGGTTTTGGCCGGCCTGAAGATGTGCAGCGCGCGAGTGACGAAGGCTTCTACGCACACCTGACGAAGCCCTTCGACATACAAACGCTCGCGACGTTGTTGCAAAAGCTGCCACGGAAGAGTAGTACACAAAAGGCACACAACAGATCACAAAAAGCACAAAATGATTTTCATTGAAGGGGAAAGTGACTTTCATTGAAGGGGAAAGGGACCTTCATTGAAGGGAAAGTGACTTTCCATTGAAGGAAAACATTTTGTGCTTTTTGTGATCTGTTGTGTGCCTTTTGTGTACTTACTTAGCTGTCGTCGTGGTTGCGGGTGCCGCCGCCTTCTTCACGTATTTCTCATACCACGCCAGGTATCTCTCCATCCGATCGCGCTGGTAACTCGGGCGCTGAATGCCGTGGTTTTCGTTCGGATAGATGATCAGTTGCGTGTCGATCCCGAGACTGCGCAGCGCCTGGTACATCTGCTGACTACCCTCGATCGGGACGTTGAAATCTCGCTCGCCGCCGAGAAACAGCGTCGGCGTTTGAATGCGATCTGCGTGCAGGAATGGATATGAGACTTTCACGTACGTCTCCCACGCCTTCGGATTCCACGGTGGTCCAATCTCGTGATCGTACTGAATGATGTATTGATCGGTACCGTAGAACGAGACGGTGAAAGCAGTACCCGCGCCGCTCGTAGCCGCTTTGAATCGATTGTCGGTCGCGATCAGGTAATCCGTGAGTATTCCTCCATAGCTCCAGCCACCAACACCGAGTCGATCCGGATCCGCCACACCGATCTTCACGACGTGATCGACTCCGGCGAGTAAATCCTGCACTTCATAGTTGCCCCAGTCAGCAAAGATCGAGCGCGAGAACTTTTGCCCGCGTCCCGAGCTGCCGCGATAGTTCACGGCCAGCACTGCATAACCCTGCGCTGCAAACATCTGCCGCTCGAGGCTGAACGAATGCTGGTCCTGCGAGTTTGGACCACCATGAATTCTCAACAGCAATGGAACCTTCGTGCCTTTGACATATCCAACGGGATAAGTAAGCAGAGCGTTGACCTGCGTGCCGTCTTTGCTCTGAAACCCGATCTCTTCTGTGGTTCCGAGATCGAGCTCGGCCAGAAGCGCATCGTTTTGCTTCGTGAGCTGGCGCAGCGAATTTCCGTCCCAAACGTAGATCTCGTTGGGCTTCTCGTTGTTACCAGTCGTCACGACGGCTTTTCCAGCAGCAAAGTTCCAGTTCGAGAATGCCACCGGCGGCTTCAACAATTCTTCTACCGCCCCGCCTGACAGGCTCGCCCTGGCGGGATAGACGGAACGATCGTCAGTCACCAGGAACCGGATCGATTTACCGTCAGCACTGAATCTCGGTAAAGCGATACCGCGATCGAGATCCTCTGCGGCTTTCAAGCGAGCTGGCGCGCTGCTGCCATCGGCGGGAACGAGCGCGAGGTGGTCCATACCGTAGGCGCCGTACTTCATCTCGTCGCCGTCGAGGAAAGCAAGCCACTTCGAATCAGGACTCCATTCCGGTCGCGAACGTCCGGCGCGCGTGGTATTCGGCGTCAACTGTTTCTCGGTCGCGCCGGGAGTTGCGTCGGCAACGTAAAGCTGGGCTGCCGGATCGCGATCGGGATCCTCCAAATGGTTACTCATGAAGGCGATGCGTGTCCCATCGGGGGACCACGCGGGTGAACTCTCGTCCCATTTGCTCTTCGTGAGTCGTTCGAGTTTTTTGGTGGCGACGTCAAAGAGGTAAATGTAGGTTTGACGTCCCTTTAGGAGGTAGCCTTGTCCATCCTGCTTGAAGCGATATCGATCGATGACGATCGGCTTCGGCACGCGCGGTGTTGCGCCGGGTTGTGGCGATGGTTCGGCGTCCGCTTCCGGATCGGGATCGCCGATCACGAGCGCGAGCCGTTTCGAATCCGGCGACCATTCGTGGCCCTGCAAACGTCCTTTGAGCTCTGTGAGCTGCATTGCTTCGCCGCCGTTGCGGTCCAGCAGCCAAACCTGGTTGCCACGCGCTTTGCCCGGGCCGGGTCGTGATGAGGTAAATGACAGGTACTTGCCGTCAGGACTCCAGCGCGGTGAACTCTCGCTCGACTGGCTGAACGTAATCTGCCGATCGTTGCTGCCGTCGATGTTGATCATCCAGATGTGGGAGTTGGCTTTGTCTTCCTTTGTGTCGACGGTGTTGACGACGTAGGCGATCCATTGTCCGTCCGGAGAGATCTGCGGATCGCTAACGCCGCGAAAGCGCATCATGTCGTCGAGTTTGAGAGGACGCCGAGCGGTTTGCGCTACGTGCGCGTACGCGAGCGCAGGGATCAGCAGCAGGGAGAGAAAAGAAAGACGTCTTTTGTACATTTGGACCTCCTCGGATGGGCGAGGAGTTTAGCAGGAAGACGAGAAGGGGAGAAGTGGTAGACGCGGGGACAGGGAGACGCGGCGACGCGGAGACGCGGAGATGTCACCGTGTCTCCCCGTCTCCGCGTCACCGGGTCACCAGGTCACCGCGTCTAGACTGGAGCGTAGTTGATCCGACGCAGCTCCTTCATCCGACCATCGTCGATCGCTCCCTCCACGATCTCGTACCCCAGCAGCGCAAACACTCTTCCACGGAGAAACAGCGGCCTCGCGTTTCCATACCAATCGACGCACGACGCACGGCAGGCATCGTCGATCGCTTTCTCGGGTTGCGATCCGAGTTCTCCGACTTCGCGGAATTGCAGTGAATCGTTTCGCAGATACAAAATCGCCGCCGAATCTTCGAACAAGTGCCTAAACCCTGCTCGTCCCGGCACGCTTATCGGCAGTCCCAGCATCCCGGTGT
The DNA here is from genome assembly GCA_035571655.1 of Pyrinomonadaceae bacterium. Taxonomy (GTDB): domain Bacteria; phylum Acidobacteriota; class Blastocatellia; order Pyrinomonadales; family Pyrinomonadaceae; genus PSRF01. Next base: position 53,242 of record DATNCH010000071.1, on the reverse strand, counting down.
TTGCACCGTCAGGTTTATAGAAGAAACCATGACTGCGCAGTTCTCCCTGCGATGCGTCCTTGCGTGTGTACCGTGCGACGATCTCAGGCCATTGGCCCAGGCGCACGGAAGTGAAGTGCAGGTTTTCACCATCAGTACCGACGATCACCGCATCCGAACCCATCTGCTCGATTCGATCGACGCCATGCGGCAAAGTCATTTGATGTGAGTTGCCGGTCTTCCAATTCACCATGAAGAGGTTCGAATGCTCTCCTGTCTTTTCCGCGTATCCCCAGCCATTGCCTGTTCCGTAAATCAAGTAGTCGCTGACGTAACGATTCTGGAACGTGTAGCCTTCGGGCTTTTGTAGTCGCCTGTAACTGGACAACGGCACAGCCTCACTACCATCTGAAAAAGTCTCGATCGGAATTCGCATCAGTGCCACGGAACCCGCTGCGTTTTCCGCCGCCCACATGCTGTCGCCGCTTGCTGCTGAACGCACGAGCACGTTGAGATGTTTATCCTCGCTCTCGAGGAAAGAAAACTGATCGACCGGACTGCCCGAGACTCTCAAAGCGCTCGGACCGGAACCATCCAGCGGCATCCGGAAAAGCATTGCCTGATCACGCCCCTTCGATCCCCATGAAGTCGCCCAAACGTAGACCGATTCAGGTGAAACGTAGAACACGCGTCCCGCGGGCCCCGTCACACTTGTGGCCTGACAATCGAAACCGCCATTCGCGAGATCACACACCGTGACGGTGTGTAGCGCCGTGCCGAAGTCGGCGTTGAACTCACCTTCGGGCCGGTAGACACGCGTTGCCGGAACGATACGTTGAAACTCTTCCGGCTGCGCTCCCTTGTGCCATTTCCTGACTGCTGGAAAGTATTGAAAAGGATCTTTGTCGCCATAAACATATTGAGGAGCGTAGAAGATCAGCTTGTTGCCGATCAGACGACTCGCGTAGTTGCGCGAAGAATAGTAATCATTCGAACGCAGGTGATAGGTCGAGCGATATGAAAGCTGGCCATCGTCGTCGATTCCAAACAGACCAACTTCGGTGCCGCCTCGTTCGTAGCTATAGCCGATCACGACGACGGTGTTGTCGGCAATAAGCATCTCGTCGTACCACGTGCCTTGCGGATCGATTTCCGGACCGAAGGCGTTGACCGTTGAGATCGGTTTCAGCGCGCCATCGCCGATAGCAACAGTGAAAAGACGTCCGCGACGGAGTACGACGAGGTGATCGCCGTGTGCCTTGACGATGCCTCCTTCGTCGACGCCTGCGTGCTGAGTGTTAGTTACTGATTCCGCAGGCTCGGCCATTGATTGCGTGTTGACTGGAGAAGCGGCGACGCCTGCGATGGAGTCGGACTTATAGGCCATAGTCTCCTGTCGCAGAGCAGCACGCCGGCGTTTCTCGGCCAACTCACGAAAATAACTCGCGAGTTCCTGATCGGATTTGAACGCCTTCATGGTCTTTTTGACCGGCGTTATTCCCGAAGCGCCAACGGGCGGGATCGTGTCTGTTGTGGCTGATGTACAGGCTAAAAGACCGGAAGTGGTTATGGCTGCGGTGAGCGTTAAGAGCAGAAAGGTCTTCATGACGTTTACCTCGAGCTTAGAACGCGGCTGGAATTAGAACTTGCGCGATGTAGATTACTAAGACACCGAGGCGAGGATTATTGTTCCAGAGGCGGGTTTTTTGCAGGGGTGGCACTCCGCAGCCACCCCTTTTGGCCGACAACAAGCTTCAAATGACCGCGTTTTACAGAGGGGTAGATACGGAGTGCCACCCCTGCGAGGGTCTACTTGTCATCGTCAGGGGGAATTACCAGCTGTTGACCAACCTGAAGCTTATCGGGATCTTTCAACTTGTCGCGATTGGCGTAGAAGATCCGCATGTACTCGTTCGCGTCACCATAAAACTGTTTGCTGATCTTCGACAGGTTGTCGCCGCTTCTGACTTCGTATGTTTGTCCGCCTTGTCCCTGGCCGCCACCGGCTGCTGCGCCGAGCGCGCGGCTGGAGTCGACACTGATGTCGGCAGTTACATCGTCTGCGTTGGGATTTACCAGCTTGAGCTGATCCCAGAACTTGTTCTTCGCCTCTTCAGACGGGGCAATTGCCCTGATGAAGAGTTTGTTGTCCTGCACGTGCAGGTTTAGAAATTGGATTCGTTCCTGGTCGGAGACCGTAAGAAGAGTATTGTATTTTTGCTTGAGTTCGTTGAAGCGTTGTTGCGCGTTTGGTTGTTGCTCAGCTTCCGACGCACCGCGTCCAAACATTTTGTCAAAGAGTCCCATGATCTATGTTCCTTTCAAGCGGTTGTTAGTTCAAAACGCGGGGGAATGAATTTGACGGGATTATTTGAGGGGGTTTCGCGGGGAATAATAACAGAAAATACTCTTTGTGTCCTCTTTGTGCTTTGTGTGGCTTAAGTCAACATCTCTTTGATCAATCGATCGACGTGAATGCGTGTGGTGTCGAGAAGGCGTATTCCGTTGTGTTCATCGGCGCGCAGCAACAGCGGCAACTCAGTTCCACCAAGAATCAATCCTTCGATTCCTTCGCGCGCTTTCATCTCATCCGCAATCGCGAGCAGCGCCGTGCGTGTTTCGGGAAGAAAGACGTCCTTCAGAAGTTCATTGAAATACTTGTCGTGTATGAACTCCTGCTCCTGAGCGTTCGGCATGACGAGCTTGACGTCAGTGCGCGAAAAGACCTTCGGATAGAAAGGCGCTTGCATTGTGTACCGCGTTCCAAAAAGGCCGACGGTCTTTAAGCCGAGCGCCTTTGCCCTTTCACACGTCGCCTCGACAATGCTTATCAACGGCAGACTGCATCGTTGCTGCACTTCGTCGAAAACGATGTGCGCCGTGTTTGCCGTCAACGCGGCAAAATCGACACCGGCCTTTTGCAGTCTCTCGAATCCCTCGACCAGAATGTCCGCCACTGTTCCGAGGTCATTTGCAGCCATCAACTCGATCATGCTTTTAAGATTGATCGAGTTGATGATGACAGGTGGAGAATTGCCGTCAGCCTTTTCGCGATACTGCGCCGTCAGCAATCGATAGTAGTCGATTGTCGATTCAGGGCCGGTGCCACCAATCAAGCCGAGTGTTTTCATAAGAAAGGATCCTCCTCGCAAAGACGCAAAGTCGCAAAGGTAAGATTGAACCTCTTTGCGCCTTTGCGCCTTTGCGCCTTTGCGAGTAAATCTATTGCTGCGTCGTCGTGCTCTTCGTTGGTTCGCCGATGTCGTATTCGGGTTTGGAAACGCCCATGAGCCACTTATCAAACCAGCCGACGATGTGTTGCAAACGCTCAACGCGATGCCACGGCTGTCCGGAACGCGACAACTCGTGCGACTCATTCGGAAAGCGAACCATGACCGTCGGTATGCGGCGATACTTCAACGCGCGAAACAGCACTTCACCACCTGAGCCCGTCGGAGTGCGATAGTCAGCCTCTCCGAGAATGAACATCAGGGGCGTCTGCATCTTGTTGACGTAAGTTATCGGCGAACGTCGCTTGTAGTCTTCGGGATCCTCGAATGGCGGTGCTTTGAACCATCTCGGCTGGAAGAGCGTGAAATCGGCTGTGTACCACCAGTCAGACCAATCCGCGATGTCGCGTTGCGAGACTGCGGCGGCGAAACGTGTCGTCTGTCCGATGGTCCAATTTGTCAGCAGTCCACCGCCGCTGCCGCCTGTGACACCCATCTTCTTCTCGTCGATGTAGCCGCGGCGTATCAGTTCATCGACACCGGCCATCAGGTCTTTGTAATCGTCGCCGGGATAGTTGTGCTGGATGATATTTCCAAACTCCTGACCATAGCTCGTGCTGCCACGCGGATTCGGATAAAGGACGACGTAGCCTTTCGCTGCCATCCACTGAAATTCGTGATCGAAGGTGAATCCGTAAGCAGCGTGTGGTCCACCGTGGATGTTGAGAATCAATGGATACTTCTTGTTCGGATCGAAGTCGGGTGGCTTCTGCACCCACACCTGGAGCTTTTTGCCGTCAAAACTCGTGTGCCAAATCTCTTCAGGCTCCGTGAGATTTAGTTTCGACAACAAGTCGTCGTTGATATGCGTGAGTTGTTTCGGCTGGCCACCGGGCTTATCGAGCATGAAGAGCTCGCCGACGCGAGTCGGAGTCGAGATCAGGAGTAGAAACTTCGAGGCATCGGAAAGCGCGCGGTAACTCACGATTGCCTGGTTGCCTGTAGTAACATCCGACTGGCGGCCTGTGGCAACATCGAACGACGCGAGATTCGCTCGGCCTTCCTTAGCGTAAACGACTGTGATGCTCCGTGAATCGGGAGACCACACGGGTAGACTGCCGCCGCCGGCTCTTGGTGGTGCCTGGTCGCCGGTCAGACCGCCGCCGATGTCGTAATCGAAAGCCGTCGTGAGGTTTCGTGGCTTCGCGCCAGGCGTCACGTCCATCACCCACAGATCGGGTTGCGAGTAAGACCGCACGGGTTCTTCAACTGAAGCGATAAACGCGAGTTGCTTGCCGTCAGGACTCAGAGTAAACGCACCTGCTCCTGTGTTGAACGAAGTGAGTTTTGCAGGTTCGCCACCGGTGACCGCGACGGAATACACGTCCGTCGTCGGTAGATCGTAATACGGTTCATCACTCTGGTTCGACGTGAAGTAAATACGCGAACCGTCTTTGGACCAGATAACAGGTCCTTCGTTGAAGCGACTGCTCGTCAACTGTTTCGGTGTGACTTTTTCATCACCCGTTTTTGGAGCGTTGACGACCCAGATGTGTTGCGGGTGTTTGAAGTCGAGATAGCCGCCATTGTCTGCGCGATAGACGGCGCGATTGATGACGCGCACATCGCTTTCGCGTTCCGGGCTGGGACTCGGACTCGCACTCGGACTCGCGTTCGGCTGCGCTGCATTCTTTTTCTCCGCCTTCGCGATCTCTTCGGGTGTGGCGCTGTTGAAGAAAGCGATCATCCTGCCGTCCGGAGACCACTGCGGGCCACCGGCGCCTCTCGGAAGCGTGGTGAATTGAAAAGGCTCGCCACCACCCATCGCCAACATGAACAACTGCGCGGGTTCGGTGCGCCCGGAAACTTCCGGCGCGCGGACGAAGACCAGGTATTTCCCGTCAGGAGACCAGCGCGGCGACGAGTCGCGTGGTCCATTGGTTAACTGTCGTGTCTCGCCCGTGGCAGTGGTGACGGTCCAGATCGCTGTGTTGTAGCCGTCCTTTTTCTCGTTGACGGTGACGCGAACAAATGCGACGCGCGCGCCGTCGGGCGACAGTTGCGGATCGCCGATCCAAACGAAGTTGAAGAGATCCTTTTCGGTGATGTTTCGTTTCTGCGCGAAGGCGGGCGCGGCAAGAGAGACGACGATGATCAGGAGAATTGAGAGACGGTAGCGCATAGAGAAATCCTTTCGGGCCACAAAAAGGCATAAAATGGGCAAAAATACTTTTGTGTCCTTTTGTGCTTTTTTGCGGCTACTTTTTGTAGACATAATAGATTACGCCGCTGTAATCGTCAGTCAAGAGAAAAGCGTTGGGACGGTAATTAAAAATGTCCGCTGGGCGGCCGTTGATCTTTCCGACGTCGAAAAATCCGGTGATGAAGTCTTCCGTGGATCCGGATTCAGAAATTCGTACAACACGATAACCCCGCTTCTGTTGTAAGCCCTTTATAAGAGGACCGTGCAACGCCACGAGAAAAGATCCGTCGAAGTACTCTAATCCCAGTGGCGAACTGTGCGCGGGGAAGGCAGTCAATGCCTTTGGCACCTGGCGACAGTCAAACTTGCCATCGATATTGTACCTGGCATCGGAATAGACCCGCGCACCTGATTGAAAGCAGTAGGGCCAACCGTAATTTTTGCCGCCTTCAACCGCATAAAACGTGTCTGCGGGACGATTCTCGCCGAGGTGATCTGAACCCATGTTGGTCGCGTAGAGCTTGCCGTTGGTCCAACGCAGCCCGACCGCATTGCGCAACCCGCGCGCGAAATAACGCTGGTTTTTCCCGTCCGGGTCCATCTCCACGATCGTCGCTCGAACCTCTTCCTTCTCCTCACACGCGTTGCAACTACTCCCAACGGCGATATAGATCTTCTCGTTACCGCCGACGATCACTGTGCGCGTCAGATGCCAGCCACCGTACTTGTAACCGAGTCCATAATCAGGAAAAGTCGCCAGCATTTCCGGCGCGCCGGAAGGAGCATCTTTGCCTTCCTCGTAGCGATAACGCACCAGCCGGTCGGTGAGCGCGACATAGAACCAGCTCGTGCCGTTTCGATCCGTGTAGAAGGCGACGCTGTTTGGATTACGCAAACCGCTCAGGAATTTCGTCACCTTCTTGAACTGCCGCGTGGATGGATCAAACTGATCGAGGATGTAGACCACTCCACGACGATTGTCGGTGAGGTTGAACATGTCCGTGACGAACAGACGTTTGTCAGGGCTCATGGTCATGAAGCGAACGCGCTTCAGACCTTGCGCCGCAATGCTGATCTCATAACCGTCAGGCAGGTTAAGATCGAATGACTTTCCATTGGCGAGCGCGATGTGATGTGGGATTAGTTTGGACTTTGGTCTTTGGTTTTGGGTCGTTGTACTTTGACCGACCACCGAAGACCAAACACCGAAGACTAAAACCAGGAAAAGTCCGAGGTGTGTCATGGGCGTACAAACATAACACACCTCGCGCTTACCCGTGATGCGCACCGGTCCTGGGATAGACTGGTGCGCACCTTTGAGAGGGACGCTTCCCCCTTGTTGCCCGAGCGGACCTTTCTCTACCCGACCGGGAGTCCTTAAAACAAATTACTGGCGCGAGGGCAGCATCATTCTAATAACACTTAAGTGCCTCGGATTATTCCCGAGGAATTTTCTTTCTGCTGGCGTGTTAATCTAGAATGGCTCGCCAATGTAAGGAACGATGGACAGCGACGCCAAATTTGGTCAGGCCGCCCTGGAGCACATCGATGCGCTCTTTGGCTACGCCATGACGCTGACCCGCGACACGAGTGAAGCCGAAGACCTCGTGCAGGAGACTTACGTGCGAGCGGCACGCGCGGCGAACCGGCCCGACGGTGACGGTAATTTGAAGGGTTGGCTCTTTGTCATCATGCGAAATGCATGGCTGAACCAAGTGCGTCACAAACATAGCGGCCCGCTTTTTGTGGAGCTCGAGTCGAACCAGTCGACCCTGAATGCACAGGACAATCCGCACGTTGTTTACTTGCGGAAGCTCGAACGCGAACAGGTGCGGCAGGCAATCGAGAGTTTGCCGGATGCTTACCGCGAGATTGTTCTATTGCGCGACATCGAAGGATTTACGTATCAGGAGATCGCGACGGTGCTCGACTGTCCGGCGGGCACGGTGATGTCGCGCCTCGGGCGCGCGCGTGGACGGCTTAGAAAACTGCTCTCCGCATGGCAAACCAAGGCGCATGCCCGGGCGCGCGTAAGTGCGGGCTAAGAGGCGAAGTTTGAAGAATTGTGAAGACATACGCGGGCGGCTGACGCTGTATCTCGACAATGAGTTGCAGGGCACTGAACGTGCGACCGTCGAAGCACATTTGGCGGAGTGCGAATCGTGCGCGGCGGTTCTTGCACGCGAACTCAATTTTCTGAATGCAGTCAGAGAGTGTGGTCTGTTGCACAAGGCATCGCCGGAGTTGAGTGAAAAGGTTGCCGCGCTCTTGAACGAAGGTCGAGTTTCACCTGCGCCGCCGGCTGCTGGGAAGACCAGGTCGCGCAGATCGCTTTGGATCGCCGCTGTTGCTGCCGGACTGCTCGTGTTGCTTTTACCGGCTTTGGTTTGGCGGTTGGTGCGGCGCGCCGAAACGCCCGCGAATGGAAAACCGTCGAAGTTTGCATTGGTGGCTGCCGAAACTCACTTGCGTCACATGCGTGGGCAGTTGCCGTTGGAGATGGAATCGGCGAGGCCGCAGGACATTTCCGCCTGGTTCGCAAACAAGGTCGATTTCAGTGTGAAGCTGCCGAACTACCAGGAATCGTCGGGACAGGAAAAGCTTTACACGCTCGAAGGCGCGCGGCTCGTCAGTCTGGAGAATGACTACGCAGCTTACGTTGCGTATCGGATGAAAGACCGGCCGATAAGTTTGGTGATTACGTCCGATTCGGTTGCGAGACCTTCCGCGGGTGAGGTGATCGCGTCGCGGGGGTTGAGGTTTCACTACAACGCAATCGACGGTTTGAAAGTGATCACGTGGTCCGACCGCGGCTTGACGTACGCTCTCGTCTCAGACCTGGACGAGCGTGGACAACAGTCGTGTATCGTCTGCCACGAGGGGACGAAAGATCGAGACTTTATCGAACCACTCAAGCCCCATTAAAAAGCGTACACAAAAGGCACAAAAGAAACAAAAGGCACAAAATGTTTTCCTGTTTCAGGTTTTCCTGCCTTCAGGTTTTCCTGTTTAAGTTTTCATGTTTGTGCCTTTTGTTTCGTTTTGTGCCTTTTGTGTACTAGCTCGGACGTGAGTACATCTTGATGATGCGCTCGATCGCCTCGCGGCAGACCTTGCAGAAATGGTTCGTGCGCGAAAACATAATGCAGTCGATCTCGGGTCGATAGTAGCCACGCGCTTCGTACATCGCGCCTTCAAACGCACCTACCTGTCCGAAGTGTTTTTCCGCCGCGAACATCTTCTGCTCGTGTTCAAGCTCTTCCCGGAAGAGTGCTTCCATCTCTTCTTCAGGCCGCTTGTCTTTTCGCAACTGCGCGCGCCGCTTCTGAATCTCTCGTGAGTAAGCCTCGAACGCCTCTTTGTTCCACGGGGTCGGAATCGGTGTGACGTTCAGATGTTGCCACTTCAATTTGCTGACGTCCAAAAGCGCGGTGACGTTCGGTTCCCACGGTTCAACTCTATCTGCTGAAGGTGCGTAGGCGACGGAAGACGTGTAGTACTCATCCGCCAGCCCAGCAAAGTGATGCCCAAACTCGTGTACAAAAACGTAGTCGGCGAACGCATTGTCAGCCGCGACTGTGCTGTAGAGATTGAAGATGCCACCACCGCCATAGGTTCGACCGTTTACAATCACCTCGATGAACTCGTACGGCGCAAACTGCGCTGCTTTCCGCAACGCCCGGTTATCGAAAGTCAGAACGTAACGCTCCGACCCAAAAGCATCATACGTCGCGCCTATCGGCGAGTCGCGATAGATCCCGGTTGATGGTCTCGAGATCCCTGACTCCGCCGCCGGTGGCGCCATCGCCCACACGTTGAAACTCTTGCGGTTCTCTTTAAATGGGGATGTCGAGAACAGTACTTCAGTTAGCCGGCGTGCATCGGCTTCAAACTTCCGTGCTTCCGCGGCTGTGTAGCCGTCGCCGAGGATCAGAAAGTCCACACGTGCTTCCGGTTCGCCTGTTTTCTGAATCGTGATGACGGGCGCTGACGCTGTTTGCTTCGATCGATCTACGAACTGGTCAGCCGGATTGATCGTCGTGGTCCAAACGTCCTGAAACACGTTCTTCGCGTCGCGCTTCTTCAACACGACCGTGACCGGCGTCGCCGGTGCAGGGAAGCGCAACGACTCCTGAAACGTGCGCTTCAACGTCTTCGCTTCATCGGTTGTCTCCCACTCGCCGTAGATCGAGGCGAAGCCACGCGAATACAAAAGCTGCTTTGTCTTTGCGTCGCGAATCTCGAAGAGATACTTCCCGAGATTTGACGTATCGATCGCCTGCGCCCTGTCGCCCGGCCACGGGAGCGGTTCAATCACGACGCGGTCGACGCTGAACACCTCCTGCGAGGCGTCACCCGTGTGGTAGTAGTCGAGCCGCATCGTTTCTGCGGCCCTGGCGCTGGTGACAATCAGAAGAAGTGTGATGGCTATTAAGATAAGTTTCATAACAACGGATAATGCTATACTCTGACACTTTATGGCTAGCGTCCTTGAGATCATCCCACTCGGCGGTATCGGCGAGTTTGGAATGAATTGTATGGCGGTGCGTTACGGCGACGAGATGTTAATTCTCGACGCCGGGATGGGTTTTCCCGAAGAGACGGCATATGGCGTGGACGTTTCCATCCCCGACTTCAGTTTCCTCGACGAGTATCGCGACGACATCAGCGCGATCGTTCTCACACACGGTCACGAAGATCACCTTGGGGCGCTCCCGTACCTTCTGAAAAAATTCAACGTCCCGGTTTACTGTTCACATTTCACCGCCGGCCTCGCTGAAAGCAAACTCGAAGAGCACGACCTGCTCGGCGACGTTTTGCTGCATCGCGTCGAGCCGCGAGACGTCGTCGATATCGGCGTTTTTACGGTGGAATTCATACGAGTCTCACATTCGCTCGTCGACTGCTTTTCACTCGGCATCAAGACACCCGTCGGCACGATCATTCATACCGGCGATTACAAAGTCGATGAAACGCCGGTGATCGGCGAGCCGATCGACCTGCGATCATTTCGGCGCTATGGCCAGGACGGAGTGCTCGCGCTGCTTTCCGATTCCACGAACGCGACCGTGCCTGGACGCACGCCGTCGGAACGTGCGGTGATTCCGGCGTTTGAAGAGATCTTCTCGGAGGCGAAAGGCCGCATCATTGTCGCCGCTTTCGCATCGTCGATTCACCGTCTACAGATCGTGCTCGACGTGGCCCAGCAGTTCGACCGGCACGTTTGCGTGCTCGGCCGCTCGATGCAGAAGAACGTCGAGGTTGCGGATCGTTTGGGCTATCTCGACATTCCCGATGGGTTGCTCGTGTCGCTGAATGAAGCAAAGCTGATGAGCGACGACGAGATCGTGTTTCTCGTTACCGGCTCGCAGGGTGAATCGCGTGCGGCGCTGTCGCAGATGGCAACGCAGAGTTACAAGGGCTTGATGGTCGAGGAAGGCGACACCGTCGTGCTTTCCGCGCGCATCATTCCGGGTAACGAGCGGTTGATTTCGCGGATGATCGGTTTCATTTACAAACGCGGCGCGAACATCATCGAAGAGAAGCGTCGGCTGGTGCACGTCAGCGGTCACGCTTCGCAGGAAGACATACGGATCATGACGGAAGCCGTGCGTCCGAAGTTCGTGGTGCCGATTCACGGCGAGTATCGCATGCTGTTTCGGCACAAGGAGTTTGTCAAAAACCATCTCGGGTATTCTGAAGACAACATCATACTCATTGAGAATGGTGATGTGCTGGAACTGGATGGCGAGCGCGCGGCCGTAATCGACAAGCGCGAGGTCAAGCGCACGTTCATCGACGAGAGCGGGTTCCAGGAGATCGACAGCGAGACTGTGCGCGAGCGCAAGCAGTTAGCATACGAGGGCGCGATAACGGTTGTGGTGACGATCGATCGAGAGACCGGGCAACTCGAGGACGAGCCGAAGATCGCCGCGCGTGGCGTCCGTGGGTTGAACAGTGGGAATGGTTTTGGTGCGCGAGACGGAAACTATTTATTCGAAGACGCGAAGCGAGTTGTCAAAGCTGCTATCAGCGGTGCTTCGCGGCAGACGCTTTCCGACGAAAGCCTTTTGAAAGAGCACGTGCGCGTGGAGTTGAAGCGATTCATTCAGAAGCAAACCGGCGCCCGACCGGTGATCACGGCTGTGATTGTCTTGATTTAGTTTCACAGGATTTACAGGTAATCCTGTCTAGGATGGCCTATTGGACCAACAAACTCGTGATGATCACCGGCGCCTCATCCGGCATTGGGAGGGGACTGGCGCTGGAGATTGCGTCACGCGGCGCGAATCTTGGTTTACTGGCGCGTCGCGAGGATTTGCTGAACGAGATTGTTAGCGCTGCGCGAGCCCTGAACGTTAAGGCTGTCTCCGCGTCGGCCGATGTTCGCGATGCGCACGCGGTCAGAGCCGCCGCGGATCGTTTTCGAAACGAGCTTGGTCCAATCGACGTTCTGATCGCGAATGCCGGAATCGGCACCGCCGATCACGCGCTGAAGTTAGCGCCTGAACACGCTTCGGACGTCATTAACATCAACGTGCTCGGCGCGATCAACAGCGTGTCGGCAGTCGCGCCCGAGATGGTTGCTCGCGGCCAGGGACGGCTGGTCGCGATGTCCAGCCTGGCTGCGTACCGAGGTTTACCGAAGTCCGCCGCTTATTGTGCGAGCAAGGCCGCTCTCACGTCTTACTTCGAAAGCGTGCGCATCGATCTGCGCAACACGGGCATCGGCGTCACCATCATCTACCCGGGATTTATCAAGACAGACCTGACCGCGGGTCGAGCCGCGAAGATGCCTTACCTGATGGAGCTCGACTACGCGGTCAAAAAGATCGTCTCAGCAATCGAGAAAGAGAAGAAAACGTATGCCTTTCCCTGGCAACTTGCAGCCATCGTTCGCAGCGGATTGATTATGCCCGCCTCGATGTACGACTGGATCGCAGGACGAAACTCTTATCGCGAATAGGTCCTATCAATGACAATTCTTCAAGCCATCATCCTCGGCATCGTCCAGGGGCTGACCGAGTTCATCCCCGTCAGCTCAACCGCACACCTCGTCTTCGCAGCCCGCCTCATCAATCTTTACGGCGGCATGGATAAGACGCTCCAGGCCGAACAGACGACGGCCACCATCGCTGTCATTCAACTCGGCACGTTGCTCGCCGTACTCATTTACTTTGCGCGCGACATCGTCAATATCCTGCGTGCTTTCCTCGCCGACCACACCGCATGGCTGAGCGGGCGCGTCGAACCGGGCCGCCCCAAGCTCTCGAAGGACGCGTGGCTCGGCTGGCTCGTGATCATCGGTTCGATTCCGGTCGGCACTCTCGGGCTGTTGTTGAAGAAACAGATCGAAGGACCATTCACGAAGAACTTGTGGGTGATTGCGACGATGATGATCGTCGTCGGTGTGCTTTTGACGATCGCGGAGCTGGTTGGCAAAAGAGATCACGGGATGGACCAACTCCGAATCAGCGACGCGTTGGCAGTCGGCTTTGCACAGGTGCTGGCGCTGATTCCCGGTTCGAGCCGCTCGGGTTCGACAATCATGGGTGGGTTGTTCGCGGGCCTCACTCGCGAAACGGCGGCGAGGTTTTCGTTCCTGCTTTCGATACCGGCGATTGCGGCGAGTGGACTGCTTGAGTTGAAAGAGGCGATCGAGAAATTGCCCGCCGGGAGTTATGGTTCGCTGGCGGTTGCGACAGTTGTTTCGGGCGCGGTGGGATATGCGTCGATCTGGTTTTTACTGCGCTTCCTGCGCACGCATTCCACGGGCGTCTTCATCGTTTATCGCGTGATCGTCGGTGGCGTGATTCTGGCGGCGTTGGCTTTTGGATACATGTCGGCGAGCATATAGACCATTGTGTTACACTACCTCCGCCCCTCCTCTCCGGGTCGGAGCAGCAGCTCGCCCGCAAGCCAGCAGATAAAAAGGGCGGTGATTCTAATGAGTGAGAAAGATCCGCGCGGCGATGTTGCCTCCTCACAGCGGCCCAGAAGCCCGCGAGTTCCGGTCGAGTTTGCGCTGGAAGTTGAAGGTACAGACGCGGCGGGAGAGTCTTTTCAGGCGAAAGCGAAAGCGACCAAGATCAGCCGGGGCGGAGCCACGCTCCTCCTGGATGTTGATGTCGTGGTCGGCTCGACTGTAAAGTTGGTTCCACCATTTGGTGGTAAGCTGACGGCTGAAGTAAACGGATCGTGGATTGACGACATCGACGGCAATCGCCGCATCGGCGTCAAGCTCCTCGATGCGAATGGATGGTTTGCAGAGTAGGGCCACAAAAAGGCACGGAAAACTTTTGAAGCCACAAAAAAGGCACAAAATGCACAAATGAATTTGAATCCAAGTTTGGCATGTGCATTAATTGTTTTGTGCTTTTTGTGCTTTTTTGTGGCTAACCAATTTTTGTGGCTAAGATGAAAGCCAAACGCTGGATCGTGCGAGAGCATGATGCCGAAAGGGCCGCCTCACTGGCACGCGTTCTGGGTGTCTCACCAATCCTGGCAGCTCTTCTCATTAACCGTGGCTACGCTGACGAGCGTGCGGCGCGCGTGTTTCTCTCGCCAACTTACGATCAACTTCACGAGCCTTACGACATGCTCGGCATGAAAGAGGCCGTCGCTCGCCTGCAACACGCAATCACGAACGGCGAGCGCGTGCTGATCTACGGCGATTACGACGTCGATGGAACGACCGGCACCGCGATCCTTCTTCGAGCGCTCAAACTCCTGAACGCAAACGTCGGCTTTCATATCCCGCATCGGTTCACCGAAGGCTACGGCATCCAGCAGGCAGCACTCGAAAAGGCTTTCGCGGACGGTTGCAAACTCGTCGTCAGCGTCGACTGCGGCATCCGCGCACACGAACCACTCTACTGGGCACGCACTGTCGGTCTGGACGTGATCATTACCGATCACCATCTGCCGGACGAAAAAGAAGGCGCGCCACCGGCTTTCGCAGTGCTCAACCCAAACCAGCTCGGATGTGAATATCCCGATAAGAACCTGGCGGGCGTAGGCGTCGCTTTCAAACTGGTTCACGCGCTCTTCCGGGAAAACGGGCGCGAGGCGCAAGTACCAGCGTTTATGAAGGTTGTCGCTATCGGAACGGTGGCTGACGTCGCGAAACTCACAGGCGAAAACCGGACGATCGTGGCTATAGGTTTAAAGGACCTCGCCCGCGTCGCGAACCCCGGTTTGCGTGCACTGATCAGCGTTGCCGGTTGCGGAGACGGCAAGGGCATGACAGCATACGATCTCGGGTTTCGCCTGGGACCACGCATAAACGCCGCCGGCCGAATGGACGCGGCCAGCGCGGTGGTCGAGCTCTTTGATACGCGCGACTCGGAAGAGGCGCGCAGGCTTGCAAACCATCTCGACGCTCGCAACGAAGAACGCAAGACGGTTCAGCAACAGATCATCGACCTGGCCATCGCTGAACTCGGCGAAGACCGGCGGGACAACTACGTCGCAGTGATCGCCGGCGAAGGTTGGCATCGAGGCGTGATCGGGATCGCCGCGTCGAAGATTGCGGAACGCTTGAATCGACCTTGCGTGGTGTTGTCGATTGATGGTGAACTGGCCCATGGTTCGGGACGGAGTATCGAGGCGTATCACTTGTTGAACGGGTTGACCGCGTGTTCCGATCTGTTCGAGAAGTTTGGTGGACACTCGCACGCAGCGGGAATAGCAATGAGGCCGGAGCGCATTGCGGAGTTTCGCCGTCGCTTAAACGACCACGCAGCGTCGGTCTTGACGCCGCAGGATTTGGAACCGTCAGTCAATATCGATCTTGAGCTGCCGCCGGACGCCATTGCGTTTTCACTGGCAAGGGAGCTCGAGGCTTTGGAGCCTTTTGGCGCAGGCAATCCGCGTCCGGTGTTTATGACGAAGAACCTGCGGAGTTTGTCGGAGCCGGCAGTCATAAAGGACAGGCACCTGAAGCTGCGACTGGCAGGTCCGCAAAACCGCCCGTTGGAAGCCGTTTGGTGGAATTGTATCGAGTCGCCGGGGCAAACTCCCGACTTACGGGGCAGCATCGAACTCGCCTACATGCTCGAGACGCAAGCGTGGAATGGCGACTATAAGATGCAGTTGAATGTGATTGATTTAAAGTCGGTTTCACAGGATTTACAAGATTAGAGACCGGATTTACATGTTAATCCTGAAAAATCTTGTAAATCCTGTGAAATGACTTTCTCGATAGCGACGATTTATGCAGGAATTAATGCGCAAACGTGCCCTCGCCCTTGGCCTGCGGGCGAAGGTGCCGATGATCACGCGTCTTCTCGCGTTTGCGCTACTCGTGTCGGGAATCGCCGTCGTAGGCATCTCTTATTACAAGTTACGGAACGTCGAAAAGTTCAAGGCGAAGTCAGAAAATCCGGAACTCTCGAAGGATGTGACGGGCGTCGTCGAAGGCTACGAACAGCGGGTCACCAGAAACGATCGCCTCTATCTCCTCGTCAAAGCTTCGCGTGACGTGACTTTCTCAGACGGCCATCACGAACTCGAAAACGTCAGCATGGCGGTCTACCCCCCCGAGGGCGAGACTCCCGATCAAATCTCCGCCACGCGCGCGATCTACCAGCCCGACACGAACCTCGTTTCGTTTCTCGGTAACGTGAAGATCGAGACGAAAGACAAGCTGAAGGTCAACACCGAGGCTTTATCTTTCGATCAGAACAACGGCCTGGCCCAAACGGATTCGCCAGTGAGTTTCGAGCGTGAAAACGTCTCAGGAACAGCGACTGGAGCACTCGTCGAACAGAAGTCCAAACGTCTCGATCTGAAGAACAACGTTCAGTTGACGATCACGCCTGATGCAGCCGCCGCCGCAAAGACTTCGCGTGCGCGTCCGGTTCTGATCAAAGCCGCGCGCGCGACTTTCGAGCATCAGTCGATGCAACTGGCTTTTTACGGCGGTGTCACGGTCGAGCAGGAAAACGACATCCTGAGCGGAGAGTTTCTCAATGCCTTTATCAATCAGCAAAAGCGGCTCGAGAGAGCCGAGATCAGAAACAACTCATACTTGCGCGTGATGGACCCGGGTCGTGCCGCTGAGGTCAGCTCGCAAAACATGGACTTCTTCATGGACAAGGACCAGCGTCTGGAACGAGCTGTCGCAAACAACAACGTTACAGCACGCACACTCGAAGGCGATTCCGCCGTTGAGATCACCGGCAGCAACTCGATCGAGGTCCTGTTTCAGGCGAAAGACGACAGCAGTCTTTTGAAGCAGATGAACGCGGGTGGTCGATCCGTAATCACGATGAGCGCGCCGAAGTCGAAGGCAAACGATCCGCGCGCCGCAAACAAGCGTCTGACCGCGTCGGCTGTAAAACTCACATGGCGAATCTCAGGACAAGACCTCGAAAAAGCGGAAGCCAGCGGCGATGCAGAGTTGTTCGTCGAACCAGTCGTCAACAGCCCTAATGCTGAACGCAAGACTCTCAACGCGCCGCAGTTTGATTGCGACTTTTTCGAAACCGGCAACCTGGCGCGTACTTGCAAAGCCACTGGAGGATCCAGGGCGGTTCTCAATCCCGTGCAACCGGCAAAGGACCGCGGCACGCGAACGCTAACATCTCAAACGATGACGACGGTATTTGTGAAAGACACGCAGGACGTCGAACGCGTCGATGCACAGGGCGACGCGAAGTTCAACGAAAACGATCGCAACGGCTTGGCCGCAAACGTTTCGTACGTCGCCGCGGATCAAACCGTCAGACTGCGCGGCGGCGATCCAACGGTCTGGGATTCGCGCGGGCGCACCAAGGCGATCGAACTCGACACCGATCTCGCGAACGACGTTTCATACGCGCGCGGCAAAACTACCACGACCTACTACAGCCAGGAACAGACCAACGGCGCAACACCTTTTTCGAAGACGAAAAGCCCCGTTTACATCGCCAGCGACCGTGGCGAGTTTCGTCATGAAAGTGGCCAGGCCATCTACTCCGGCAACGCGCGCGCTTGGCAGGACGACAACTACGTGCGCGGCGACAAACTCGTCATCTACGTCAACGACAAACGAATGGAAGCCGCTGGTCATGTGCAAACCACAATCTACAACTCGAAGCGCCGCGTTGAGAACAACATGACGGTGGTCCCTGTTTTTGCGGCGGCGGATTCGATGTTCTACTCCGATCCGGATCGCACGATTCATTACGAAGGCAACGTCGACATCAAGCAGGGAACGGATCGCATCACGAGCGGAGTTGCCGATATCCTTCTCGCAAAAGACACAAACGAGATGGAGAAGACGACGGCGCAGCGCAACGTCGTGCTCACGCAACCCAACAGAAAGGGAATTGGAGATTGGGTGGAATACACTGCCGCAAACGAGGTGGCAGTTCTCAAGGGAGATCCCGCTCGCGTCGAAGACGTCGAGCAAGGCAACACAGCGGGAAATCGTTTGACGCTCTCCGTGCGGGACGGTAAAGTCACCGCCGATGACGCTCGTGGACCACTTTCGCCAGGTCGCGTGCGATCCACACACAAGATCAGAAAACCTTGAAGCCGCAAAAAGGCACAAAAAGCACATAATGTTTAATCAAATTCTCTTGTGCATTTTGTGCCTTTTTGCGGCTAAAGCCGAATGAATCCCGACACCGCGCTTCGCTGCGCACATCTCGTCAAGAATTATGGCCGCCGTCGAGTAGTCGACGAGGTCAGTCTTCAAGTCGAAAAAGGTGAAGTGGTTGGTCTGCTCGGTGCAAACGGAGCGGGCAAGACCACGACCTTCTACATGATCGTCGGCCTCGAACGTCCTGACTCCGGCAGCGTGCTTCTCGGCGATCAGGACCTCACGAATCTTCCGATGTACCTGCGAGCACGGCTCGGAATCGGTTACCTCCCACAAGAGCCTTCAGTTTTTCGTAAGATGACTGCGGCTCAGAATATTCTCGCAGTGCTCGAAACCACTGGCCTGCGCCGCCGCGAACAGCTCAAACGACTCGAAGAATTGTTGGAGGAATTCGGCATCAGTCACGTGCGAAACACTCGTGGTGATGCGTTGTCGGGTGGGGAGCGCCGCCGCACCGAGATAGCGAGGGCTCTTGCAACCGAGCCGCAGTACATTTTACTGGACGAGCCTTTTGCGGGAATCGATCCGAAGGCTGTCGACGACATCCAGAACGTCATCCTCTATTTGCGAAATCGTGGCATTGGTATTCTAGTCACCGATCACAACGTGCGCGAAACGCTTGGTGTAACCGACCGGGCCTATATAATGGCGGAGGGCCGGATCTTTCGTTCGGGCCAGCCGCGCGATCTAACAGACGACGCGGAGGTACGCCGGCTTTATCTCGGCGAGAAATTCCGCATGTAACTTTGTTCTCTTTGTGACCTTTTGTGGCACAGAGTCTGCCACAGAGAAGCGCTGATCGGTTATAATCCTCCCGTGCGGCCAAAGCCGCGATAATCCGAAAAGAAGAAGTTGCGCGTGCGCGCGCAGTTACCCGGCAACCCCGATCTGAGGAATGTCTCTTAAGTTAACCACCAGCCTCTCCCAACGACTCGTGCTGACGCCGCAACTGCGCCAGCGGATCGAGATGTTACAAATGACCTCGCTCGAGTTGACGGATCTCATCCAGCAGCAGTTGTTGGAAAATCCCGTGCTCGAGGAAGTGCCGTCGCAGGAAGAGGTACAGGAGATCGCTGAGAAGGTTCTCGATCATCTGGCCAGCTCCGACGCAAACGAATCATTCGAGGTTCAAACTCCTGAAGACGGCGCGCCGTCGACGAATGGCTCCGGAGATCCGGATGTTTTGGCGAGTTTACCGCCGGCGGCGGAAGTTGAAGCGGGCGGCGAAACAGCCATCGCCGGCGCCGAACATGAAGAAGGCGTTGCCGACGAGGGAGTCGCCGACGAATCGCAGCGTGATGCGTTTGAGGAGATCGATTTCGGACGCGAATTTCAGGACTATCTCGATCCCGGATACAAGACGCAGGAGATCGAGTACAAGGAAGACGCTCCCACCTTCGAACAATTTCTGACTCGCCCGCCATCACTGGCAGACCATCTCGAATGGCAACTCCACATGAGCTCGATCGACAGCGAGTTGATCGATCCGGCGGTGTGCGTCATCGGCAACCTGAATGCTGACGGCCGTCTCAATGCGACAAACGAAGAGATGGCGGCGATGGAGAAAGTCTCCGAAGAGGTGGTGGAGCGTGCGCGCCAGGCAGTCATGCACCTGGATCCTGTGGGTTGCGGCGCGCGAGATGTGAAAGAGTGTTTGCTGGTCCAGCTTGAAGTTCTCGGCGAGACCGATCGGCTGGCGGCGAGGTTGATTTCAGATCACTTTGCAGACCTGCAACAGCACAAGCTTCCACACCTGTCGAAACAGATCGGCGTCGACGTCGAAACGTTACTCGAAGAGTTGCAGTTTATCCGGACTTTGGATCCCTATCCGGGGCGGCGGTATTCCTCGGAAGAACCGATTCTGATCAGTCCGGAGATCTACATCGAGAAACTCGAGGAGAACGACGACGACTACGTCATCTATTTTGCCGACGATGGCAGCCCGAGGCTCCGTGTGAGCGCGCAGTATCAGCAGATGCTCAGCCAGGGAGTCAGCAACGAGACGAAGAGTTTTATTCGCGAGAAGATGCGTTCGGCGGTTGACCTGTTGCGCAACATCGAACACCGGCGACAGACGATCTACAAGGTGGTCGAGTCGATAGTGCAGCGCCAGAAAGACTTCCTGGACCATGGGGTGCAATACATCAAGCCGATGATGTTGAAAGACATTGCCGAAGACATCGGTATGCATCTTTCGACTGTTTCGCGCGTCGTGAACCGCAAGTATGCGCACACGCCACAGGGCGTCATCGAGCTGCGGCGCTTCTTCACAGAGGGGATGTTGAACGAAGAGGGCGAGGAGATATCGACGCGCATTATCAAGTTGAAGATCAAAAAGCTAATAGAAGAGGAAGATTCTCATAGTCCCATTACGGACGATCAGGTAGTTAAAATCCTGGCGAAGGATGGCATCAAGTTATCGCGAAGAACAGTCGCGAAGTATCGCGATCAAATGCAGATCCCCGGGTCGCGCGAGCGTCGCGCCGTAGTTTAAAGCCCCTCTGAGCACGACGCGAATTCAAGTTTAGTTATGTCAGATTGTTTCTCTGCGGTCCTCTGCTTATCTCTGTGTCCTCTGCGTTAAGGAGTGTTTTAACGCAGAGAAGGCAGAGATGCGCAGAGGACTGCAGAGCAAGGGAGGCGACTGATGAAATTTGAATACACGGGCAGGCATGTTGAAGTCTCGCCGGCAATCCGGCGTCATGTGGAGGACCACTTCAAGAAGCTCGATCATATTTTCAACGGAGACTCAACCCTAAGCACTCATGTAGTCATCGATGTTGAGAAGAACCGTCAGATCGGAGAAATCATCGTGCAGTGGCGCGACTACACGCTGACGGCAAAAGATACGAATGCTGATATGTACATGGCACTCACGCGGGCCATGGCAAAGATCGAGAAACAGGCGGTAAAACTCAAAAAGAAGATCATCGACAGAACCCAGAAAAGATCATCCACGTCGCGAGTTGCGCCACAACCCGACGGAAACCTGGCGGCGGCGCCTCGTCCACCGCGAATCATTCCCGCACGACGCTACGCAGTGAAACCAATGACGGCTGAAGAGGCCGCAATGCGGCTGTCAGGCGAGCAGGATCAATTTCTGGTGTTCCGCGACGCCGATACGGAGCGCCTCGGAGTGATCTACAAACGCAACGACGGGAACTATGGATTGATCGAACCATAGCCACAAAAAGGCACAAATAATTAGTCGTTGAGCAACGTTCCCGATATCGTAATCATTACCGGCTTGAGCGGTTCTGGAATGTCCTCCGCTACCAACGCGTTCGAGGATCTCGGGTACTTCTGTGTAGACAATCTTCCGATAACCCTGCTGCCGACGTTCGGTCGCCTCGTTACTGACGACGACGACAAGGGGATCAGTCGCGCGGCCCTCGTGATCGACATTCGTGAAGGTCGTTTTCTTGCCGACTTCGAACAGGAGCTCGTCGCGCTGCGAGCTTCTGGTTTGAAGGTCAGCGTCCTCTTCTTTGAAGCCTCTGACGACGTCCTGCAACATCGTTTCAGCGAAACACGCCGGCCTCATCCGGCTGAAAAAGGTCAGGGACTACCAGCCGCGATCAGCGACGAACGTCACGCGATGGCGAAGAT
Organism: Pyrinomonadaceae bacterium; assembly: GCA_035571655.1. GTDB lineage: Bacteria > Acidobacteriota > Blastocatellia > Pyrinomonadales > Pyrinomonadaceae > PSRF01. The sequence continues at coordinate 31,632 of DATNCH010000071.1, read as the reverse complement.
CCGTTCGCTCGCCGACCAGATTATCGACACCTCCGACCATACGGTTCACACGCTTCGCAGCTTTTTGCTCGAGAGGTTCAGCCCGGATCGAAAAGGCGCTCCGATGCGCGTGCAGGTAATGAGCTTTGGTCACAAGTATGGCAGTCCGGGCGACTTGGAGTTATTGTTTGACGTCCGGCACTTGCCCAACCCGCACTTTGTTCCAGAACTGAAGCGGCTGTCGGGCCACGATAGCCGCGTCGTCAAGTATCTACGTGCGGATGATCAAGTGAAGGAAACGTTGAAACGCTTTACGGATTTGCTTTCTTACCTGCTGCCGCTCTACAAACGAGAGGGCAAATCGTACGTGACCGTCGGCATTGGGTGCACGGGCGGCCGCCATCGTAGTGTGATGATCGCGAACGCACTTGCGCGCGCGTTGCGACGTGAAGGGTTCGACGCCCACGCCTCGCATCGCGACGTGCGAAAAGGAATTCGAGCGCGTTAATAGGCTACGGAAGTATTTGCCACAAAAAGGCACACAAGGCTCAAAAATCAGTAATAGCAATTTTGTGCATTTTGTGCTTTTTGTGACATAACATTTTGAGGCAGGGATCCGACGATGAGCACCGAAGTCAAAAGAGTTGCCGGTGTGATTGTGACGCACGGACATCTCGCGGGTGAATTGCTCGCGGCCGCGGAGATGATCGTCGGTCCAATCTCGCATATTGCGGCCGTGTCGATCGGGTGGCACGACGACGTCGATGCTGCGCGCGAGGAAGTGCAAAGAGCGATTTCGCGCGTGACGCAACAGAAAGGCGTGTTGTTGCTCACAGACATGTTTGGCGGCACGCCGACCAACATCGCCTCGATGTTCCTTGAAGACGGCTCCGTCGAGGTGATAACGGGCGTTAACCTGCCGATGGTGATCAAACTCGCGACCGCGACCGCCGAAGACTCGCTCGCCGATATCGCGCCGAAGATCTGCGACCAGGGACGCCAGGGAATCTATCTCGCGAGCGCGCTCCTCGCCACGCCACCAAAAGCCGGAGCTGATTGAAAGTGGAGGAACGCAGGCTCCAGGTCACCAGTCGCCTCGGTCTTCATGCACGCGCTGCCGCCAACCTCGTACGCGTGGCCAGCAAGTTTCAAAGCAATCTCACTCTTCAACGTCTCGACGGCAACGGCGAAGAAGCCGACGCCAAGTCGATCCTCAGTATTCTGACGCTCGCTGCGAGTCGCGGCACGGCGCTGCGCGTCGTCGCAAGCGGCGTCGACGAACATGAAGCGCTGGATGCAGTTGTCGGTCTTTTCTCGCGCGACTTCGACGAGACAGAGAAGCCGGGTGCAGACCTTCCGCCGGTCACGCAGGAGTTCCGCTGCAAGGGACTGGGCGTTTCCGACGGAATCGTTATCGGGCGTGTGCTGCGACTTCAGGAAGGCACCCGCGACGTCTATCGAGCGGTGATCGACGAAGCAGATCTCGAACGCGAGCGCCGGCGTTTCCGCGCGGCAGTCAGACTTTCGAGACGCCAGCTCGAGGCCATCAAACACCGCGCGGAAAAGGAACTCGGTCGCGGTCACGCTTACATCTTCGACGCGCACCTTCTTTTTCTCGAGGACGCAAAACTTACTCGCGACGTCGAAGATTACATCGTCAAAGAACGCGCGAATGCTGAGTGGGCGGCGAAGGTTGTAGGCGATCGCTTGTTGTCGATCTACACACAGATCAACGACGAGTATCTGCGCGAGCGCGGCTCGGATATCGAAGACGTTATCCAGCGCCTGCTCGCGAATCTCACGGGCGAGGGGCCGAAGTATCCGAACCTCTCTGAAGACGCAGTGATTGTCTCACCTGATTTACTCCCTTCGACGATCGCCGAGCTCAACCTGGACCACGTGAAAGCGATTGCGACGGATGCAGGTGGCTGGACGTCTCACATGGCGATCATCGCGCGTGGTTTGGGTCTGACCGCTGTGGTCGGTTTGCGCAATTTCTACCACCGCACACGCACGGGCGATCGGCTCATTGTCGACGCTCGGCGTGGAGAGGTCGTGCTGCATCCTGCGCAAGAGACGCTCTCGCAGTACCAGTTGATGGAAGACGCGCATGGTCCAACACCTGCACCCGTGGGGCCGGTCGATTGTGGACCGTTGGCGACTTTGGATGGTGTTCAGATCGCGCTGCGCGCGAACGTCGAACTGCCGGCGGAATTTCAAGCGGTGCGTGATTTCGGCGCGTGTGGAGTCGGATTGTTCCGATCGGAGTTTTTGTTGTCGCGCCCGGGGCTGATGAGTTCCGAGCAGGAGCAATACGAGACTTACAAGTCGCTGGCACAGGCGGCTGGAGAATATGGCGCAGTGGTTCGACTGTTCGACGTCGGAGGTGAGGTCGCGCCCGACGCGAAACAGCGTGAGAGGAATCCAGCGCTTGGCTTGCGGGCGGTGCGTTTCAACCTGCGGCATAAGGAGATCATGCGCACGCAGGTCCGCGCGATCCTGCGTGCGGGTGCCGCGGGACGATTGAGCCTGGTAGTTCCGATGGTTGCAGACGTCGCGGATATTCGATCCGCGAAACACGTAATCGACGAGGAGCTCGAGCGTCTCGCGGCGGAGCAGGCGAGTTTCTCTGAAGTACGAATCGGAGCAATGATCGAGATCCCGTCGGCTGTCCTGACGGCGGAGCGAATCGCCAGTGAGGTGGATTTTTTCGAGCTGGGCACAAACGACCTGGTCCAATACACGCTCGCCGTGGATCGGGGTAACGACAAAGTGTCTGATTGGTTTCGCACGCTGCATCCGGCCGTGCTTTATGGCATCAGCCGCACGTTGCAGGCGGCGGAAGAAGCGTCGATCCCGGTGATCGTTTGTGGCGAGATGGCGTCGACGCCTGCTTACGCGGTGTTGCTTGTCGGATTGGGGGCGAACGACCTCAGCATGATTCCGGCGATGATTCCTCGCGTCCGTGCAGTGCTCTCGCAGATCAGTGCGGCAGAGGCAAGGGAAGTCGCGCTGAAGTGCCTGGGTCTAGCGACGGCAGATGACGTCGAAGAGCTCGTGCGAAACGAATTCAGGGCGCGCTGGCCGGAACTCTTTCCGCCGAATACTCTGCCGAAGGCCCTGGAATGAATTCTCTGCGTCCTCTGCGTATCTCTGCGTCCTCTGCGTTAAAAGGCGTTCTTAACGCAGAGGGCGCAGAGATACGCAGAGGACGCAGAGTAAAAGCCCTATGAAAAAACTCATCAACGTGCTGATCGCAAAATCGATACTCGACACGCTTTTGGTGGGTACGATTGCGGTCGGGGCGTATATGAATGCGTTCCCGCCACATTTTCATGGCTGGGGTGAAGCAGTGGCGGCGTCGAATACGATTGCTGGATGGGTGGTAACTGACGACGATCCGTGGCGACGTGTTGAGGTGCAGCTTTTTGTCGATGGAAAGTACACGGCAACGCAGGTGGCCCATCACTCTCGTCCGGACGTCGTCGCGGCTGGGTGGTCCAAAGACGAATGGCACGGGTACAACTTCGTCGTGTGTGGTCTGTCTGCAGGAATGCACGAGGCGAGGGTTTACGCGCTTCATCCAAGTCGAAATAGCGCACGCTATTCGTTACAGATGCTCGGCGATCCGATCAGGTTCGAGGTGAAGGCGGATGGTTCTTGGAAATGACTTTGTGCAATCTTTTGTGTCCTATGTGTACTGGTAATTAGTACACAGAGGACACAAAGTTTGCACATAGAAGCACAAGTCTCATGCAAAGCCAGGAAACAATCAGACCAGCGACACTCGCATCGTGGGAGATCGTGTCGGTAGTTGTCTCGTGTTTGATCGCAGAGTGGGTGGTCCTTGCTTTCCTTGGTTCAAAATCATTTGCCCTCGCGATACCGGCGGCACTCGCGTTGGCCCTGATGATCTTTTCTCACAACGCTTACGGCGAGACTCTGCGCGATATCGGATTTCGCGTCGACAACTTCATCGCCTCAGCAAAGCTCCTCGTCTTACCGACGATCATCGCAATCGCGTTGATCATTTTTGTTTCGTGGCTGTCGACTGACTTTTCTCCGCGACCGTTGCGTTGGCGATTCTTGCTGGTCCCACTCTGGGCGCTCTTCCAGCAGTACGCGCTGCAAGGCTACTTGAACCGTCGCGCTCAGATCATTTTTGGCAAAGGTTGGAAGAGCGTGCTCCTGGTCGCATTGCTTTTCGCCGTCCTTCATCTTCCAAACCCGCTCCTGTTTGTGCTCACTTTTTTGGGTGGCGTGATTTGGGCCGCGATCTACCAGCGAGAGCCGAATCTGTTCGCGCTGGCATTGTCACATTGGCTGACCTCCGTCACCGTCGCGCTTTATATTCCACTGACGTGGACAAACAACCTGCGCGTCGGCTTCAAGTACTTTGGCTAACGTATTTACCTTGGCTATACCCGTTGAACACTGGTTTGCTATAATTCGTAAGCCTTGCAAGAGAACAGGTCGGGCGGTCGCTGCCGGCGCAAGCCGGGAGAGGAAAGTCCGAACACTATAGGGCAGCGAGCCCGCTAACGGCGGGGCGTCGGGCGGTCTTAAATGACTGCCGGGCGACGACAAGTGCAACAGAAAACAAACCAGCCCTTAGCGGGTGATGGGTGAAATGGTGCGGTAAGAGCGCACCGGCGCGTGTGGTGACATGCGCGGCCAGGCAAACTCCTCGCGGTGCAAGACCAAATAGGGAGGCGTTAAAAGGGCTGCCCGCCCGAAGCGAACCTCGGTTTGCTACGACCTCCGGGTAGGTCGCTGGAGCCAGCCGGCAACGGCTGGACTAGATGAATGATCGCCACTTCGATTTAATCGAAGTACAGAATTCGGCTTACAGACCTGTTCCGCATTTGCAGGGTAGATTTTGTCCGACCCGACAGCTAGAGAGAGGCGAGATAGATGGCTAATCGCAAAGGCGTTTTTATAGGCGCCTACGTTCCCAACCACCTGAAGGAATCCTTACGTCGCCGAGCGGCCGCCGAGCACCGAACACTTTCGCAGGAAATTACACGCATCCTCGAAGAAGCAGTGCATGGCCGCGGTCTTCCGCCCGGAAGCCTTGACCGCCGCAATAAAGAGTCGCAGCCGCGGCGTCGCGCTACCGATCCAATGCCTCGACGCAGGGCGAACGACGAACCGTACGGCACCGGTACCAGCGATCGAACCTAGACAGGATTTACAGGATTTTTCAATCCTGTAAAATCATGCAAATCCTGTGATGAAATACCTGATCATCGGCGCGCTGCTAAGCATCATCTTTGTTCTCGTCTATTCGCGCGTCCGCCCGTACCTCAAGCTGATTGAGCAAGTCATAAAGTCGTTTCAGGTCGTTACTGACGTCAGCGCCACCACCGCCACGAGTTCAAAAACTCCGTCGAAGAACAAGTTGGTGCGATGTGAGAGCTGTGGAACGTGGATTCCCGCTGAACGTGCGTTGAACCTGAGCTCGGGATTGGCGACCTTCTGCTCGTCGGAGTGCATGACGAAAACTAAACCTGAACGCAAGATCGCCGGTTAGACGTTCTCGGGTTCAGCGCCCGCCTGCTGCACTGCTTTGTCCGTATTCGTAAACAACAACACGATCAAACCCACGACGAAGAAGAAGATCAGCGACAGCAACGCTTGCCGGTAAGAGCCTGTGCGAGCGATGACAATGCTGAACAGCAGTGGTCCCATCCATGAAGTCCCTCGCTCTGAGACTTCGTAAAGACCAAAGAATGCCGCTTCTCGACCCGGTGGAATCATGCGCGCGTAGAGCGACCGCGAAAGCGCCTGTGAACCACCCAGCACAATCGCGATCAGCGCAGCCATAAACCACGCTTCCGGCACGGTATTCAGAAACTGGAAGGCGTAGATGACGATGCCCGCCCAGATTACGAGCGACACTACGATCGCGTTCTTTGTCTTGATCAAGTAGGCGAGTCGCTCAAACAAAAGCGCGCCTCCCACGGCGACGAATTGGACCATCAGAAATATCTCGAGGAGGAATTCGGGGTTTCCGCCGGGAAACAGCTCCTGTTCGAGAAACGCGCTGGAAGCAAAAATGACGGTTTGAATGCCGTCGTTGTAGATCAAATATGCAAGCAGGTAACGTGCGGTGAGAGGCAGTCGCCGCAGTTCTTTGACAGTTGAGATGATCTCGGAAAAGCCTACTGAGATGTAGTTTTTTCCTGGAGGAAGTGTTTTCTTCGCTGGATGAGAACGGAGGAGAAAAAACGTGAACAGCGCGAATCCTCCCCACCAGAGTCCCGCAGAAAGCAGTGACAAACGCACGGCAAATCCGGTTGACATCCCGAATTGCTCAGCCTTCGTTACGAGCAGCAGGTTCAGCGCCAGCAGGATCGCGCCGCCCAGGTAGCCGTAAGCGAAGCCGCGGCTTGAAACTTTGTCGGCCTGATCCTCGGTTGTGATTTCCGGAAGGAAGGCATTGTAGAAAACCAGGGCAGCTCCGAACGAAACGTTCGCGATGATGAATAATACGCCGCCCACGACGTAGAGATTTCCCTGGATGAAAAACATCAGGCAGTTGGCTATGACGCCGACGTAGCAGAACACCGCCATCAAACGCTTTTTTAGATCCGAGTAGTCTCCCAGGGCGCCTAGAATCGGTAGCAGCAACACCTGCGCGCCGACCGAGATCGAGACGGCCAGTGTTGGTAACGATTTAGCTGTTACCGCGCCGAGTGGGCCGAGATCCAGGACGACGCCGTTCTCGCCCACCGCCGCCTGGGCCAGCCGCGTTATGTAAGGACTGAAAAGCGCGCCAACAACGGTCGTGTAGAACGCGGAGTTGGCCCAGTCGTACATCTTCCAGCCGAATAACTCGCGGGGATTGTTTTTATCAGTCAAGCTTGTTTTCCTTTGCGCCTTTGCGTCTTTGCGCGAGAATCCTCGCAAAGGCGCAAAGGCGCTAAGTTAATCTCCTTGAGCGTTCAGCAACGCCACAATGGCAGGTGTTATATCGGCAAGGGTCTTTATCGTGGCTGCGATTCGTTCGCGTTCGGCGCCCCAGACGATCGTGGGCACCAGGTGCAGCGTGTGATTGCGTGATGAAAGATCTTCGATGTTCCCGTGATCGCTGGTGAGTATAACTGTAGTCCGTTTTAGATCAAGCCTCGCGAGCAGCTCGCGGATGAAACGCGCAAGACTCGTCAGGATCTCCTTCGCTTTCGGCATGTCCTGCTCGTGGCCCACCTTGTCTGTAATGAAGTATTCGTAAAGCGTAAACCAGTTTTCGGCCGTGATCCGGGCGAGTACGTCCGCGGCCTCTTCTTCGCTGCGCTCGGCGACCTCGACACCTCTTTCGATCAAGACGCGGTTCGTGTAGTCCATGAACACAGCCTGATCGTTCTTCAGATCCGCGATGCTTCTGAAAGTCATTCCCGCGGCTTCGACTGCCGCCGTCGTCGCAGAGATCCAGCGCGGTCGTTCAGTGAAGAAGCCATCTGTGTAAGCGTTTGCAAACGTAACCGGTCCAACACCCGCGTCGCGGAGTTGTCGAAAGATGGAATGGGCCTCGATGATATCGCGTAGCGGTTTGTTTGGAAATCCCTGCTTGTGATAACCGAGCTGGGCCGGTGCGTTCACGCCGGTCAGGATCGTCGTTTGACCGGAAGCGCTTTGCGGGCGTCCCTCGACACCGAGACGCGGATCCGTGGGCACGACGATTCCGTCGAAACCGGGATCCGAAGCTTCGTTCTGAAAGACTGCAAGCGGCGCGGCGTTGGGCAAGTTGTCGAGAGGATTGAATGGACCGCGCGTGCCGATTCCCAGGCCGTCGATGAAGAAGAGGAGGACCGAAGCGTCAGTCGTCGTCATGAAGGAGACCACGCTCGCGATAGAGATTCAGTTTGTTATGCAGGGTTTTGAGGCTGATGCCGAGCAACTCGGCGGCGCGCGTCTTGTTATTCTTCGTCTTTTGAAGTGTGCGCATGATCATCTGTCGCTCGACTTCTTCGAGCGGCGTCCCGACGGGGAGCGTGAGCGTGTCTTCGTTGCGCAGCCGCTCGCGTTGCTCGATCGGATAAGGAGCGAAGTGATGGCGCTCGATCTGTTCTCCCGAACAAATGATTACCGCCCGTTCGATCACGTTGCGAAGTTCGCGCACATTGCCGGGCCATGAATGAAACTGTAGCGCCGTAATCGCTGCTGGACTGAGAAAGCGCGCGGGTCGACCGTGTTTCTCGGCGAGTTGAGTGACGAGATGTTGCGCGAGCAGCGGCAGGTCTTCCTTGCGTTCGCCGAGTGGAGGCAGATGAATGCCGAAGACGTTGAGACGGTAGAGCAGATCGCTGCGCAGTTTGCCTTCGGACACGGCCTGTTGCGGAGGACGATTCGTGGCGGCGAGCAGTCGCACGTCGACGTTGATCTCTTTGCGACTACCGAGACGCCGTACCGCTCGCTCTTCGATCACGCGCAGCAGCTTTGCCTGAAGCAGCGCAGGCATCTCGCCGATCTCGTCGAGCAGCAGCGTTCCTGTGTCCGCCAACTCGAAACAACCCTGGCGACGCGATGCGGCGCCGGTGAATGCGCCCTTCTCGTGACCGAACAACTCCGACTCCATCAACGATTCAGGAATCGCGGAACAGTTGATCGCGACGAAGGGTTTGTCGCGACGTGGGCTCATGTTGTGAATCGTGCGTGCGACGAGTTCTTTGCCTGTGCCGGATTCACCCGTGATGAGCACGGAAGCGGACGAAGGCGCCACCTGTTCGATGAGTGTGTAGATCTTGCGGATCGAGTCGGAGTTTCCGACCAGCTCGCCGTACGCGCCACGGTCCTGAAGCTGTCGTCTCAGCGTCTCGTTTTCGATTCTGGTTTGTTCGAGTTCGACTGCGGGATCGATCATCCGTGCCAGTTTAGCACAGCTTCATGCGTGTAAATCTGTGGTTGAATAATGCTCGGCTATCGCGGCAGCCAGGTCTTTCGCGGTTTGTTGTTGCGGTTGAATATCCACGCGCAATCCGTATTCAGCAGCCGCCGCGGCGGTCACTGGCCCAATGCATGCGATGACGATGCCGGGCAGTGTATTGCCGAGATCGGTCGTGTCGAACAGTTTGGCGAGATTCTTGATCGTGGACGGGCTTGTGAAGGCGATGCAGTCGCCGCTGCCTGCGAGCATGGCGCGAAGGCGGCCGCGATCGAAGTTCTCAGGCAGAGCAGTTTGATAGGCCGGCACCACGTCGACGCGCGCGCCTGCTTCTTCCAATGCTTTAGGTAACACGTCGCGACCGACTAAGGCGCGTGGCAGGAGGATGTTGAGTCCGCGCAGGTGTGCGCCGCCGCCGGTGAATTCTCTCAACGCATCGAATACGCCTTCGGCAGTTGATTGGGATGGGACCAGGTCGACGTGCGTGTGGGCGTCGTGGAGCTTTTCGGCGGTGCGTTGGCCAATGGCGCAGACTTTGATCTCGTCGAGATCTTCGATTTTGTGTCCGCGCTCGAGCAGGCGTTTCATGAAGAAGTCGACGCCGTTTGTGCTCGTGAAGATCAGCCAATCGTAACCGTAGAGGTGATCGAGTGCTTCGTCGAGGCGTGCGTAGCTGTCGGGTTCGCGGATCTCGATGGTTGGGCAAACGAAGACCCTGGCGCCGTGGCTTTCGAGCGCGGCGGTTAATTCCGGCGCCTGTGACGCGGCGCGCGTTACAACGACCGTTCGTCCTTCCAGCGGTTGATGCATTTCGGAACCTTTGGGCCACAAAAAGGCACAAAAAAGATCACAAAAAAACCGCGCCTCGATCGATCAGCGTTGTAGCGAGGGTTGAGCCCAGTTGCTCGGCGCTGTCGAGAGTTCCGGATAGAGAGTCGCGCCAGATTTCGGAGCCGTCGGGCTTTGCGACGAGGCCGTCGAGTGTTAGCACGTCACGATCGATGGTGGCGTGTGCGGCGATGGGCAACTGACAACCGCCGCCGAGACCTCGCAGAAATGCGCGCTCTGCCAAACACGCGACGCGAGTTTCGCGGTGGTCCAGTCTCGACGTGGTCTGAACAGTGAATTCGTCGTCACTTCGCGTCTCGATCGCAATCGCGCCCTGGCCGACCGCCGGCAGCATCTCAGCGATCGGGATCCGTGCGCTGATCCTGTCCTTTAATCCGAGTCGCAACAAACCCGCGGACGCGAGGATCACAGCGTCGTACTGTCCCTCATCAAGCTTCCGTATCCGCGTATCAACATTCCCGCGCAGATCTCGAACTGTAACGTCACGCCGCAACGCCTTGAGCTGGGCCAGCCGTCTCTGACTCGACGTCCCCACGACCGCGCTTTCCCGGAGCGTCGCAAGCGAGCCCCACAACCCCGCGGGCAAAACTAACGCATCACGCGCGTCTTCCCGTTCGCAAATCGCGCTGATCGAAAGCGCTCCCGGAAGTATCGTCGGCAAGTCCTTCAGCGAATGAACTGCGATGTCGATGCGGCCATCGAGAAGCGCATCCTCTAACTCTTTCGTAAAAACACCCTTGCCTCCGATCACCGACAACGGATCGCTCTTAACATCGCCGGTGGTCTTGATGATCAGGATGTTGATCTCGATCCCCGGATCCAGCAGTTGCAAACGCTCTCGCGCCTGTTCAGCCTGCCACAGCGCGAGTTTTGAACCACGAGAACCGATTACAAGCGGGCGAGCCATTTTCCGAAGTCACTCCTCGAGACCAAAAGGATCCGGCGGCGCCTGCGACGTGTCAGGCTCACTGGTCTCGTAAAAGCGACGCATCTGGTTCAGGATGGGATGTGAGATTTTGTTGACGGTCGACATGAGCAGCGACTCGATCGCCGTTTCCTGCTCTTTCGTGAGCGGACCAAGGCGCTTTCGTTGCCGCGCCATCTCCGCACGAGCAACGTCCTGGAATTTCTCACGCAGCGCGCCGATGCTTGGTCCAACGTCCATCAGGCGCAAGGTCTGCTGAAACTGCATCACCTCCGACTGCACGATCAGCTCTGCTCTCTCCGCCTCACGTTCGCGCTCGCGAATGTTTGAAGTGATAACAGATTCCAGGTCGTCGATGTCGAAAAGAAAGACGTTCGGCACGTTGCCAACAGCGGGATCGATATTCCGCGGTACGCTGATGTCGATCAAACAAGTCGGCCGGTTGCGGCGCCGCTCCAGCGCTTTGCGCGTTCGCTCTTCCGTGAGCACGTAATTCGGCGCGCCCGTAGAGCAGATCACAACGTCAGCTTCCGCGAGATACTGGTCCATCCTATCCAGCGAAACGCTGATGCCGCCAAGCTCGTTTGCAATGTGGCGCGCTGCTTCCTCGGTGCGGTTTGCGATCACGACGCGCGAAACGCCGGCGTTCACTAAATGGCGCGCCGAGAGTTCAGCCATTTCACCAGCGCCGATGAGCATGACAGTTCCGCCCTTGAGCGAGTCGAAAATCTTCTTTCCAAGTTCGACGGCCATGTAACTGATCGACACCGCGTTCGCCGCAATTCCGGTTTCGTTTCTGACTCGCTTGGCCACGCGAAACGTGTGATGGACCAGCCGGTTCAGGACTCGACCCGCCGTTCCCGCTTCGACCGCGAGCGAGTACGCGTGACGCACCTGTCCGAGCACTTGCGGCTCGCCTATGACCATCGAATCGAGCGACGACGCCACGCGGAACAGGTGCCGAACCGCGTCTTCATTCGTGTGCCGATAAAGATGCTGATCGAGGAAACCCGCCGGCAGATGGCCGGACGTGTCGAGGAAGTTCTTGAGTTGTCCCGCTCCAAATTCCAACTGCTCAGCCGAAGTCGCGCCGAGAATCTCCACGCGATTACAAGTCGAAACGATCAAACCCTCGCGCACGATCTCGCCGTCGACGAGACGGCGCAAACCGTCCGCGCACGCCGCGTCGTTGAAGGCGAGTCGTTCGCGGATCTCTACCGGAGCTGTTTTGTGATTGACTCCGACGAGAAGTATGGACATTTGCTTAACCAAGCTTAGAAGAATTTTCCTCGCCAAGGCGCAAAGACGCAAAGCAAAGATCTTAACTTTGCGCCTTTGCGTCTTCGCGAGGAAAATCTCTCATCGCTCATCCAAAAACATGATAGCCCCCGAAGAGCGGGGCGCCGAAGAAAGTACAAAGCACGAGCACAAATCCGAGCACGCCTAACCATGCTGCTCTTCGTCCACGCCAGTTTGCGCTCGAGCGATAGATGATCAGGAAGAAATAGAGCAGCCACGTGAGCACGGCGAAAATCTCTTTCGGATCGTTGTGCCAGAGTTGGCCCGAGCGCGCTCGCGACCAAATCATTCCGGTCGCGATGCCGAGTGTCAGCAGCGTCAATCCGAAAGCGGCCGCGTATGTTGCCAATTCGTTGACCGTCGTCAGCGAGGGTAAACGATGAAAGATCGCGCTGAACGTTTTGAGTTTCAGTTCGCGTTCCTGCAGTAAGTACATCACGCTGGCCATGAACACAATGAAAAAAGCTGCGTACGCGAAAATCAATAACGTTGTGTGAATCGGAAACAACCACGTCGCCGAAAAAGACGCCGGAGCACCGGTCGTATCCGCACTGAGCAACAGCGCGATGAACGTCAGCACTGAAATCAGCGGCATTGTAAACGCGCCGACTGCCTGCGCGCGATATCGATAAAGCACGACTGAATAAAGAGCCACCAGCGCCCACGCGAGGAACGAAAGTGTTTCGCGCAGAGAGAAGACAGGGTAATGCCCGTCGATCACCCAATCGGCGATCAGGGCGATCGTGTGCAGTATGAAACCCACAGCCGTCGACCATTCCGCAACACGTTGCAGCGAGCGCCGTTTGTTGACGAACGCCAGGATGGAATGGATAGCGGCGATCAGATACGCCGCCAAAACTGCCAGAAGTAGGGATCTCATGGGGGCAAAACTATCGGAGATTGCATTCTAGCAAACGTTATTAGTCCGGGCGACATCGTAGCGCCGAAGTCAGTTTTCACAGGATTTACAATCCTGTTAAGCTATCCTCTCAGTACAAAGCCGGTTCACCTTCATTTGGCCTCGAAGGAGGGTTTATGTTTTCGCCTTTGTCGCGTCGCGCCTTTTCAACTTTTCTGGTGGTCGCGATGGCGCTGACTGCCTCTTTCGGCCAAAGCCAGAATCCCAAGCCGCCAAAGCCGTTACCCCAGCCGGAACAAACACCTGCAGAGCCTCAGGACATCGATACACTGAAAACCGACACCGACCTAGTCACGGTGCCTGTGATTGCGACTGACCGCAACGGCACCTACATAACGGACCTGCGCCAGGAAGAATTTTTAATCAGCGAAGACGACGTGCCGCACCAGATCGCCTTCTTCGGCAAAGTCGCGGCTCCGTTTCATGTCGTTCTAATGCTCGATACGAGCTCGAGTACGAAAGACAACCTGAGGCGAATACAACAGGCCGCCAGCGCGTTTGTGGATCAGTTGCAACCCGCTGACCGCGTGAAAGTGATCTCCTTTGACGACAAAGTGACAGATCACAACGAGTTTACTAACAATCGCGACGCTCTGGAGAAAGCGATTTACTCAACGAAGTCAGGTGAGGGAACTAAGGTTTACGACGCAGTCGCGCTGGCGCTGGATTCGATTCGCAAGATCAGAGGTCGCAAAGCGATCGTGATCTTTACGGACGGGATGGATTGGCACAGCGACTCGGCGACGTTCGACGGCACGATTCGTTGGCTCGATGAAGAAGGCGTGACTGTCTATCCGATTCGTTACGACACGCGCGCCACTACTGAGAGACTCGCTCGCGAACAGGCCGGACAAATGACGCCGCAGTTGCCGACCATCGACGTCGTGCGCGCACCGCCGAGCGGCACCACGGCGCCGACATTTCCCGGTGGCGACACGGGACCGACAACAGGCAGCGTGCGAAAAACTGGTCCACTTGGACTGCCGTCAGCGGACGAGATCTTGCGCCGTCGTCGTGAGAATGATCCGAACAGAGATCCACGTTTGCCGAGTGAAAGAGATCCGGGTGGAATTCCCGCGCCGCCCGACAACCGGCGCGACCGGCCGGTCCGGGTTCCGGGCTCGACGGACCCGTCGGATCCTTCAGGCACCATCGTCGTCGATCCGAGATCTCCGAGACGAGACGACGAGATCACGCGAATGTTGGACCAGGCTTATCTGACTGCTGACAGTTACCTGAAGGCGCTGTCGGAGAAGTCAGGCGGCAGGCTTTTGCGGGCCGACACGCTTGGGTCGCTGCCCGAGGCGTTTTCGCAGATTGCCGCGGAGCTACGCACGCAGTACATGCTTGGGTATTACCCGCTCAAGAAGGAGCGTGACGAGCGTTACCGGAAGATCAAGGTCACGACTGCGCGGAAGAATGTCGTGATTCGCGCGCGGCCCGGCTACCTCGCCACCGCTTCGCGCTGAATAGTTTTCTCTGCGGCCCTCTGCGCACCTCTGCGGCCTCTGCGTTGACAGAATCTTTTAACGCAGAGGACACAGAGATACGTAGAGGGCCGCAGAGGAAAGCCACTTGCCCGCGCGCCTCGCCCGTGCTACAAAACCCACTCATGCCTGATCGAGCTGCAGCCTGGGAATTGTTGTGTGAATACACAAAGGGCGATAGCCTGCGTAAACACGCCCTCGCAGTCGAAACCGCCATGCGTGCGTGCGCAAAGCGTTATGCGGAAGGTCCGGCCGACGAGGACGAGTGGGGCCTGGTCGGCCTGCTTCACGACTTCGACTACGAGATGTTTCCCTCGGCCGATCAGCACCCATTCACAGGCGCTAACATTCTCTGCGGCCGCGGCTACTCGGAACGAATCATTCGCGCAATCATGGGACATGCGACGTACACCGGCGTGCCGCGCGACACCGACATGGCGCGCGCGCTTTTCGCTACCGACGAACTCTGCGGGTTTCTCGTCGCGTGTGCGCTCGTGAGACCGTCACGGAGTCTCGACGATATGGAAGTCTCTTCGGTCAAGAAGAAACTAAAGGACAAAGCGTTTGCGCGATCTGTAAATCGCGACGACATCAAGCAGGGCGTGGAAGAGTTGGGAGTCAGTATCGACGAACACATTCGTTTCGTGATCGATGCTTTGCGTCCGGTGCAAAAAGAGATTGGATTGAATACCGTGAGCTCTTGAGAGTCACGCGGCGATGTGTGGCGCGGGCTGTGGAGGTTCGACCCTGTTCCAACGGGCGCTTAGAATTGACGCGCAAACAAAAAAAGCCAGCGTGAGCAGTGTTGCGAGTAGTGCGGTAAGAACAGCCTGAAGTCTGCGGCGGCGGGCGGTGTGACGATAAACAAAGATTGAAGCGAAGATAATTGCCAGTACGGGCAGCAGGAGAGTGGACGCCACCAGCAGGCCGGGACTGGACAAAGTCTTCACGGAGAAGACGCCCAACACCAACGCGATGCAGGAACCGGCGCCCGCAATCGCCGCGAGCAATGAAGCGGCTATTACAAGCCTTAATCGCATCCCGGAAGGCAGGATACCATAGAGACGGACCACACATGATCACCAGAAGCGCGCTGATTTGGTTGTCCCGCCAGGAAGGGTTAAAGGACTTCGCCACCAGCTTTCGGTTGTTCAAGAAACTCACCACGCGTTTCGTCGCCGGCGACACGGTCGACGAAGTCATCCCCATTATTCGTGAGATCAATCGTGAAAACAGCACTGCATCGTTCGACCATTTGAACGAGTCGGTCGAAAGCGAAAAGGAAGCGGAACGTGAGGTAGCGGAGTACCTGAACATACTCGCCAAGATCGACGAACAGAAGGTGAAATCAAACGTCTCGATCAAGCTGACGCAGTTTGGTCTCGGCCTCGATCCCGAACTGGCTTACCGCAATGCACGCCGAGTCGTCGAAGAGGCGCACCGGCGTGGAAATTTTGTAAGAGTCGACATGGAAGACTCGAGTGTCACGCAGACGACGATCGACATCTTCAAACGACTGCGCGCTGAATTCGGACTGAACGACGTTGGAATCGTGTTGCAGTCGTATTTGTATCGAACGTTCGCGGACGCGCAGGAGTTGGTCAAACTGCCGGCACGCATTCGCATCTGCAAGGGCGCGTACTTCGAACCACCGGAAGTCGCTTATGCAGAAAAAAAGGACGTGGACGCGAATTACGTGAAGGTGATGCAGTTGTTGTTGTCGAGCGGCACTTATCACGGCATCGCGACGCACGATCCGAAGATGATCGATGCCACGATCGACTTCGCGCAGCGCGAAGGTATCGGCAAAGAGAAGTACGAGTTTCAGATGCTCTACGGAATCCGGCGCGACTTGCAGCACCAGCTCGCGCGCGACGGCTTCAACCTGAGAATCTATGTTCCTTACGGAAAACACTGGTATCCTTACTTCATGCGGAGGCTCGCCGAGCGGCCGGCGAATATCTGGTTCGTAATGAAGAATCTTGCGAAGGGCTGATCGAAACAATACATGAGCGAGTGGTTCTGGGTTCTGTGGTGTGTGCTGGGCGCGATTCTCATCGTCGCGGAGATTTTCACGTCTGGTTTTGTGTTGCTGTGGTTTGGAATCGGCGCATTGGCCGCGGCTTTTCTGGGGTTCGTCGGTGTCGATAGTCTGGCGATTCAGTTTATGGCGTTTGCGGTGGTCTCGATTGCATTGACTGCCGCGTCGCGGACGATCTTCGTCAACTACTTTTCACGCGAGAAGAGCGGGCAGTCGTTGCGCAGTGGTGTCGATGCGCTGCCGGGAAAGATCGGGACTGTTGTTTCGTCGAGCAGGGGAGCGCTTCAGGAAGGCGCAGTAAAAGTGTTTGGTTCGACGTGGACGGCGTATCCGGCGCCCGGTGAGCCACCGCTCGAGGCTGGCGAACGCGTTTGTGTGGAGAGTGTCGAAGGCGCGTCGATCTATGTGAAACGGGTTGGTGGCGAACCCGATTGGCGCCGGCTGAACACTTAAACCAGCCGCAGATGAACGCGGATAAACGCAGATTAGATCTGCGTTTATCCGCGTTCATCTGCGGCTGGCTTTTACTGTGGTTCGGTGTCGGCCTCGTAAGTGTCGTCGAGGGTCTTGTCTTCTTCGAGTGGTGGAAGTTCGATGGTGATGCGATCGCTCGCGGGTGCTTCGAGATCGTCGCCAGAGAACTGGGCCAGCACGACGGTGATGTTATCTTCACCGCCGCGATTGTTAGCCTCGTCGATCAAACCATCGCAAGCCTTCGAAAGATCGCCTTTGCTTTCGATCACTATCCTCTGAATATCTTCAGCGCGCAGTTTTCCTGACAACCCGTCACTACAAAGCAGTACGAGATCGTCCTGGCGCAAACGAATCTTGCCCGTCACCGGCGTGACTTCGCTCTGAGCTCCGAGCGCTTGCAGGATCACGTTTCGAAACATGTGCGTCTCTGCTTCTGACTCACTGATCTGACCAACGTCTACGAGCTGTTGCACCAGCGACTGATCCTTCGTCGCGAGTCGAATCTGATCTTTACGGATCACATACCCGCGACTGTCGCCGACCTGAACGAGGTCGAGACTGTCGCCGCGGATCGCGGCGCCGGTGAAAGTCGCGCCCATGCCCGCACAGCGCGAGTCTTCCTGACTCCTGAGGTGAATGGCGAGGTTGGCGTAATGAGTGGCGCTCTTTAAACAGTCGACAAGGTCCACGTTCGGATCGCAACTCGTCTCGCCTTCGCCCATCAACATCTGGCGCACTGAATCGACGGCCATGCGGCTCGCGACGTCGCCCGCGAGTGCTCCGCCCATGCCGTCAGACACTACGAGCACAAGGCCCTTCTGGCCCAAATTGAAACGGGTTAACTTTTCCGGGGGGGTCGCGCCATCGGCGCCAGTCCAGGTTTGCTCGGACGTCAGATCGAGTACGAGAAAATTATCTTCATTGCCACGTCGAACTCGGCCAACATCTGATTTGGCGTATAACTCTACGATCATATATGGAGAGCTTATAAGGAAGTCGTTAATTAAAGGCTGAGAACCGGGAGATTGTAACCCATCCTTGAAATCCTGTTAATCCTGTTCGATTTTTTCCAATGCCTGATCCAAATCGGCGATGATATCGTCCGTATCTTCAATGCCCACAGAAATTCGGACGAGGCCATCTGTAATGCCGAGACGATGGCGCTTAGCTTCGTCAACGGAGGCGTGCGTCATCGTTGCCGGGTGTGAAATCAGCGTTTCGACACCTCCCAGACTCTCCGCCAGTGTGCAAAGCTTAACAGACTCCAGCACAGTTCGCGCTGCCGCGAGCGAGCCCACGTCAAACGCGACCATGCCACCAAAACCATGTTGCTGGCGACGCGCCAATGCGTGCTGCGGATGCGACGCGGAACCAGGATAATAAACCTTCCTGACCTTCGGATGCTCTTCGAGAAACGCCGCGACAGCGCGTCCGGATTTATCGTGCTGTTCCATGCGCAGTGCCAGCGTCTTTGTGCCGCGCACTACTAGCCAGGAGTCGAAAGGCGAAAGAATCGCCCCGGCGCTGTTTTGCACAAACCCGATCCAGTTTGCGTCTTCTTCGTCATTCAAAACCACCACGCCGCCGACGCCGTCGGAGTGGCCGTTCAGATACTTCGTAGTCGAGTGCACGACGATGTCGACACCGAACTCGAGCGGGCGTTGCAGGTACGGCGACATGAATGTGTTGTCGCAAACGACGCGTGCTCCCGCGCGGTGTGCGATCTCGCAGACCTCTTTGAGGTCGGTGAGAATCATGACCGGGTTAGTCGGTGTTTCGATGAACACCATTTTCGTGTTCGGCTTGATCGCGGCCTCGACGTTCAGTGGATCCGCGGTGTCGACGTAATCGAATTCGAGGTTGTAGTTGGCGAGTATGCGATTGAAGAGACGTGCGGTGCCGCCGTACGTGTTGTCGGAAACGACGACGTGCTCGCCCGCTTTTACCAGTCGCAGCGTGGCGTCGATCGCGGCCATGCCTGAGGCGAAAGCAAAACCAAAACGTCCGCCTTCGAGTGCCGCGACGTTTCGTTCGAGTGCCGAGCGCGTTGGATTCTGTGTCCGCGCGTATTCGTAACCCTTGTTCTTGCCGAGCGCGTCCTGCGCGTAGGTCGATGTTTGATAAATCGGAACAGTCACCGAGCCCGTGCTCTCGTCAGGTTCCGATCCGATATGAATGGCTGTCGTTGCAAATCCCATAACTTTTCGTTTGTGTTACTCGTCAAAAATTCCCTGGCTGCGATAACGTTCAGCGCCGTCCGGAAAAACTGTGACTACTCGTTTACCTGGTCCAAGACGTTCGGCGATCTTGTATGACGCGGCCGCAGCGGCGCCCGACGACCAACCGCCGAGCAGTCCTTCAAGTCTCGCGATCTTTTTGAGTGCGGCGCAAACGTCTTCGTCCTGCACCATCAATATCTCGTCAGCGAGCGATGAATCGTAAATCTTCGGAATAAAATCGCGCTGACCGATGCCTTCGACCTTCTTCGGCCCCGGAGGTTTGCCTCCGTAAATCGATCCTTCCGGCTCTACCAGCACGCAGAGCACGTTCGGGTTCAACTTTCTCACCGCTCTCGCGACGCCGCAAAACGTTCCCGATGTACCCGCGCCGATGACCACTGCGTCAATCCGGCCGTTCATCTGCTCGATGATCTCGCGTGCTGTGGTTAGTTCATGAAAACACGGGTTCGCATTATTCTCAAATTGCTGGGGCACAAAGCTGCCTTTGACACTCGCCGCCAGTTCCTGGCAACGATCGATAGCCCCCTGCATTCCCGCCTCGTGCGGTACGTATTCAATCTCACCGCCGAGCGCTTCGATCAACTTCATCTTCTCGACCGCGAAGCCGTGTGGGACGCAGAGAATAACACGGTAACCGCGCGCAATTCCTACGAGCGCGAGCCCGATTCCAGTGTTTCCGGCCGTTGGCTCGATGATCGTGGCGCCGGGGTTAAGCAGGCCCTTTTCCTCGGCGTCGAGAATCATGCCGAGCGCGGTGCGATCCTTGACCGATCCGCCCGGGTTGAGCCATTCGATTTTTGCGTAAACGTCTGCGAGGGGTGGTTGAGCGAATCGCGAAAGATGAAGGAGAGGAGTCCGGCCTATGAGATCGAGAACGCTTTCTGCGACGCCGAGCGACATTCAAAATGATGGTAGCACATTAGACAGGATTTAATGGCAAATCCTGTCTAATATTGGATCAAACTTCCCTCGCGCTTCGCGCGGCGTACTGCTCGACTAAAAACCCAAAGCGAGAAGGGAAGCAGTACGACGAGAAAACCGAGCAATGTAAACAGTGGTTGGGTTACGTCTGGCAGGCCGTGACCTTCGATCAGGACTTGTCTGATGCCGTCGAGACCGTGCGTCGTCGGAAGAATGAGCGAGATGCTTCCGAGTTTCGGGCCGGCGTAGGTTTTGAGTAACTGCGTTGGAAAAAACACGCCTGAAAACAGTGCCGAGCCCGCGCCGATGAAGATCCCAAACGGATCGCCGCGCTTGAAGACCATCGCGAAGCTCGCCGAGAGAATGCCTAAACACGAGAGCACCACGGTTGTGAGTATCAGGAATAGAAACGCGAGCACGAAGCTGCCGCGAAACTGGACGCCGAAGAAGACTCGTCCGAAGAAGAGATAGAGGAACGAGAAGAACGTGGTTTCGAGAAAGTCCCAGGCGGAGCTGGCAACGATCACGGTGGGGAGGTTTATGGGAGTCAGCAGCACGCTTTCTAACGTGCCTTGCATCTGTTCCTGGCGGATCGAGTTTGCGAGGCTCGAGAAGCCGGTCATGAAGTAATTGAGTACCGCGAGGCCGGTGAGCCACGTCGCGAGCGGATCGCGCCACTGCGAGAATTGCGGATCGGTAAACCCGGCGAAGATCTTCGAGATGAAGAACAGCGTAGTCACGACCGCCAGCACCGAGACTATCCGCAGGAAGAATTGCATGCGGTAGCTGACGAACAGACGGAAGTCGCGTGCGACGAAGGCAAATATCCGGCGGGGCAATAATCTAAACGCGTTCATACGTTAGTACACAAAAGGCACAAAAGAAACAAAAGGCACAAAGAAGAGAAGAGATATTCAACTAAAGACGTATTGAACTGAAAAGCTATTCAACTAAAGAGCTATTGAACTAACGAGCTATTCAACTGAAGAGAGCTGTTCAACTGAAGAGCTATTGAACTAACGAGCTATTCAACTAATGACATCTTGTGTTCCTTTTGTGCCTTTTTGTGGCTCTGCTTCGTATCTCTCGAGTACGTCGAGCAGCGTGGCTCGCTCGGTTTCGATGTCGATGATTTTCGCGCCGCGAGTGTGCAAATTTCTCAGCTCCTCGTCGAGGCGTTCGTCATCGCGTTGTCGTGTAAACGAGATCTTTTCGCCGTCTGAAACTGTGATGTGTACGACCTCGGAACCGGAAGTCAGGTCGCGAAGATTCTTTGGCGTGTCGATCGCACGAATACGACCACGACTGATGATCGCCACGCGTTCACACAGAGTCTCAACTTCAGCCAGGTTGTGCGACGTGAACAGAATCGTTATTGGCGGATCTTGCTGCGCGAGCGACCGAATCATCTCTCGCATGCGCTGTGCGGCAAGCGGATCGAGTGAACGCGTCGGTTCGTCCAACAAAAGCACCGGCGGAGCAGACAACATCGCGCGCGCGACGGCCAATCGCTGCTTATTGCCTGTTGAGAGTTCGCCGAAGCGTCGTCGCGCGACTTCCTCGAGTTCGAGTTTGGCGAACAGATCGCTGATGCGTTGCTTCGCGGCGCGATCGCTGAGCCCGTGAAGACGCGCAAAGAACATAAGATTCTGTTCAGAAGTTAAACGCCAGTAGAAACTTCGCTCCTCGGCCGTCGATAGACCAATCTCACGTCGTACGTGCTCGTCATCTCGCACGCTGTCGTGCCCGCGCACCGAAACGCTGCCGTTCGTTGGTTGAACCAGCGTCGCGACAATCTTCGTCAGCGTGGTCTTGCCGGCGCCATTACGCCCGATCAAGCCGAAGATCTCGCCTGTTTGAACTTCAAATGAGACGTCGTGCAGCGCCTCAACCGGCTCTTTCACGGGACGCCGGAAGAAAGCACGCACACGCCGGAACGGAACAGGGTACGTCTTCGAAAGGTTTTGGATGGAAATGGCGAGACCCATCTCAGCGAGCCCGTTGCCTGGGGTCGAGATATTCTCGCAACCCGTCGCCGATGAAGTTGAACGCCAGCACAGTCAATGCGATCGCGATGCCGGGGAAGATCAGCGCGTGTGGCGCTGCCTGCAGCGTCGATAAATCGCGCGCCTCTTCGATCATCGTTCCCCAGGAAGGGGCGGGCGGAGGAACACCAAGGCCCAGGAATGATAGTGCTGCTTCTGAAAGCACAGCACCGGCCATTCCCAGGCTCGCCTGCACGATGAGTGGTTGAATCGCATTCGGAAGTATGTGAAGAAATAAGATGCGGCGATCGCTCGCACCAAGCGCGCGAGCCGCCTGCACGAAGTCGTATTCACGAACTTTCAAAACCTGGCCTCGGATCAACCGCGCGTAACCAACCCAGCCAATGATGCAAAGCGCCAGAATCAGTTTGTTCAGACCAGCCCCCAGGAACGCCACCATCGCAATCGCGAGCAACAGTCCCGGAAACGCGAGAAACACGTTAAAGACGTAACCTGACACGACACGATCGACCCAACCGCCGTAATAACCTGCAATCGCACCGAGAATCGTTCCGATAAATGCCGAGACCGCAACCACAACGATACCCACCTTCAAAGAGATGCGAGCGCCGAAGACCACGCGCGAGAAAATATCGCGTCCCGTCGCATCCGTGCCGAACCAGTGCTCCGCGGAGGGCGGAAGATAGCGCATGACGAGGTTCGTCGCGCCGACGTCGTACGGCGCGATCCACGGCGCAAAGAGTGCGACGAAAACGAGAACGACGATAATGATCAAACCGATGATTGTTAGACGATTCATCCCACTCTAATGCGCGGATCCAACCAACGATAAACCATATCAGTGAGCAGGTTTGCGATGATGTAAGTCATGCTGATCACGAGCACACACCCTTGCACGACGCGATAGTCACGCTTTCCGATTCCGTCTTCGACGAGCAGCAATCCCAATCCGGGCCAGCCGAAAATCTTTTCAGTGATGATCGCACCCGCGAGCAAGACTCCGAGTTGCAAACCCAGAATCGTGACGACCGGAATCAAGCCGTTCTTCAACACGTGTTTGTAAATGACCTGGCGTTCACTCAAGCCCTTCGCGCGCGCTGTGCGAACGTAGTCTTCGCTCAACTCTTCGATCACAGACGATCGCACCATGCGAGTTATGATTGCAGACAATGCGGCGCCGAGAGTGAAGGCAGGGAGGATGATGTCGGTCCAGTCGAATCGCCCTGACGGAGCAAGCCAGCCGAGCTTTACCGCAAACACGTAGACCAGCATCGGTCCAATCACGAAACTCGGCAGACTGATTCCGAGCAACGCAATCACAGAAGCTGCGTTATCGACGATGGTGCCTCGATTTGTGCCTGCAATGACACCGAGCGGGACCGCGATGAGTATCGCAATCGCCATCGCAAAGATCGCGAGCTCGATAGTCGCCGGATACCGTTCAAGGATGAGACTGATAACTGGCCGGTCGTTACGAAACGAGAGGCCCATGTCGCCGCGCAGAAGCGAGCGCCAGTAATCCGTGTAGCGATTATCGACACCATGCCAAACAAAGTGTCGTTCGTCGTTGCTGTCGCGCGGGAATGAGAAGAAGAACGGGGGACGATCGAGTCCGTGCTTTTCGCGAAACTGTGCAAACTGTTCCGGACTCGCTTGCTCGCCGAGCACGGCAACGGCCGGATCACCAGGTACCAGCTCGATCAATAACGTGACGAGAGAGACGACGGTCCAAACAACCAGCAACAGAATCAGCAGTCGTCTGAGAATGCCGAAGATCCGATACCGAAGAGAGGTGCGCACCTCGGCGGATAATAGCATCTCTGCGGCCCTCTGCGTATCTCTGCGATCTCTGCGTTAAACCGGCTTCTTAACGCAGAGAACGCAGAGGTACACAGAGAAAAGAAAAAACGTAGCCCAGGGTAGGTTCGAATACTCGCACAGCCCCGACAACCGCGCGCTTACCAAACCATACCCCGTGACTACGTATCTGGTTGCAAACCATTAAAGAGCTGCAACCAATTCCGCGAAACTCATTCCGACCTTCTGCCCATGTGCAAGGCCGCTATACCACCCGTCAGGTTTTCATATCCAACCTGATCGAAACCCACTTGCTCCATCAGGAGCGAGAGTTGAGACTGATCCGGAAATTTCTGTACCGACTGCGGAAGATACGTATAGGCGCTCAACGAACCGCTGACCAGCCCACCCATCATCGGCAGTAGTCTCCTGAAGTACAGATTGAACATCGGACGAAGAATCGCATTCGCAGGTCTTGAAAACTCCAGTACAGCCACCCAGCCACCTGGTTTCAAAACCCTTGAGAGTTCCGCAAGACCGCTTTCGACATTCGACAGGTTGCGCAATCCAAACGCGATTGTCGCCACGTCAAACGTGCCATCTCGAAAGGGCAGGTCCAGAGCATCACCCTCGATCAAACGTATGCGACCAGACGTCTTGCCGGCGGCTATTGCTAACATCGGCCGGCAGAAATCAGTCCCAACAACTCCAGCTCCCGTAATTTCAAACAGCGATAAGGATAAATCACCGGTACCACACGCAACATCAAGAATCTGAGCTCTCGAGTTCTGCGAAAGCTTTTCACGAACACGCGTCGCAACTATCTTACGCCAACGTTTGTCGACGTTCCCGGAGAGCAGGTGATTTAAAAGATCGTACCGTCTCGCGATCCTTCCAAACATTTCGCGAACGCGGCCCGCATGCTCTTTTGCGGCTCTTCCGTTCTCAGGCACAGTTAAGCCAAATCCGATGGACGTTTGGTTGCAGAACCCTTGCGAACAATTTGTGATCACATGGGATTGTTATTGCTTGCTGGTTTGGCGGGCGGTTTTGCCGGCGGTGGTGGAGTAACAATTTCACCGAGCACTTCATACGGAAGACGGCCCTCCAGCGCGGGTTTGAGTTGCAACGTTTCACCCGCAAGCACTGTAGCGACAGCACTAGTGGTCTTAAAGAGTCGATTAGCAACACGCTGAATATCTGAAGCATTGACAGCTCTCAGCGAAGCGATCTGATCCTGAGTTTCACGCAAATGATACGTGTCTGCGTCGAGCCATGGATCCGGCGCGTTCTCCGGTTTCGCGACGAAAGCCGCAATCTCATTCACGGCATCGTGTTTTGCGCGCTCCAGTTCGGCGGGGGTAGCTGCCGTGTTCATCAACGAGTCGAGTACTTTTCGCGCACCTGCAAGTGAATCGACGGCGCTCTGCGGTTTAACCGTCGCGCCCATCACGAACGCGCCAGGCAATACGTAAGCATCACTTCGACCGAAAACCGGTTGCGACGCGAGTTCAGGCGTGGTCGCTTGCCATCGATGTTGCGCGAGCTTCGCAAGAACAGTCGCCACGAAATAATCCGGATCAGTTCGCGAAACACCGCGCACCGCTAAGCGAACTTCAACACCCGGTCCAGCAACGTTGACGATCAATGCTCGTGGATCGGGTGCCGTCGGCTGGCGAAATGTGGTCGGCACGATTTGCTCGCTCATCCGCCATGGACCGAGTAGCTGGCGTATGGCTTTCATCGCGCGCGCTTTCGTGACACCACCGACGATCGCGAGCGTCGCATTGTTTGAATTCAGGAAACGATCGCGGGCCAGCAGCAGGTCTCCGTGGTCAACTCGCGCGACGTCTTCAGGTGAGCCGCTGGCTGGTCGCGCATAAGGAAAGTCACCATAGAGCCGTGCCGCAATCGCGCGATCCGCAACGCCCCCAGGCTCGATTGAAGAATCGCGCAGAAGCTTCACGCGTGCATCTCGCATACGCTTTACCACGTCCGGTGATAACTGCGTGGCCAGCAACGCGTTGCGCAGAACCTCGACGATTCGCTCGAGTTCGGACGCTTTGCCAACCATTGTGATCGTGAGCGAATCGTAAGTGACGCTGACGTCGAGTTTCCCGCCCATTTCATCGGTGAAATAGTCGACCGTGGCTGGATCCGGGAAAAGCAAATCACCGAGCAGCGCCATTTGGCCCGACTTACCTGCCAGGTCGAAAGCGGCGCCACTGTTAATCCGAAGTTTTAGAGTTACGTCCGGAGTTCCGGGGTTTAGCCAGAACATCAGCCGCAGGCCGTTCAACAACTGCTCCCGGTCGGGCGACGTGAGATCCTGGGCACGCACCAGCGGCGTAAAGCAAAGGAGAAGTGCTCCCGCAAAGGCGCCAAGGCGCCAAGAGATAGCTCGTATCGTCAACAACCTGCTTTCTTGGCGCCTTTGCGCCTTTGCGCGAGAAATCATTGGTTAGATACCGGAAGATGTTGCAGACCAAAACATCTTAGATGCCGGGTGTTTGCCCGTCAACCGTTTGGCTTTT
Organism: Pyrinomonadaceae bacterium; assembly: GCA_035571655.1. GTDB lineage: Bacteria > Acidobacteriota > Blastocatellia > Pyrinomonadales > Pyrinomonadaceae > PSRF01. The sequence continues at coordinate 5,277 of DATNCH010000071.1, read as the reverse complement.
GACTGCATCCTAAGCCCTGATTGATAAAGAGATCTGGTCGATCTGGCCCGGCAAAAATGCAAAATGTATGTACTTGCTGCCCTTTGCAGGATTAAGATTTGCCCTGGGATCCACAGCGGCGCGCAGGTTTTTTTCAACGCTACCGTCACTTTTCGTCGGTTGCCGGTAACTATAGCAGGAGCAATTCCTGCAGGATCGAGTGCTTGATTGCCCGAGAGAACCACAGACGAGCGTTTGCTTCAACAAGCGGGAAAGGGCGATCAAGCGGCCTTTCTGGAGTTGTACGATCGTTACCGGGAGCCAATCTTCCGTTTTGCTTACCGGTTGCTCGGTTCGGTCGAAATTGCTGAAGACGTCACGCACGACTGCTTTCTCAGTTTGATTCGCAAACCTGAGAACTTTCGTCCCGAACGTGCGTCATTGAAAACTTACTTGTACGCCGCGGCGCGGAACCAGGCCCTGAAACACTTCAGGAACCAGGGACGCGAAGCGGGCATGGATGAGGTCGCCCACGAGCCGCAGGATTCGCCAAGGCGAGGGCCTTTGCGAAGGATGCTCGACGAGGAGCTTGCGACTCACGTGAAGGAGGCTGTTTTCAGTCTTCCTCCGTTGCAACGGGAGGCGGTCATTCTGTTTGAGTACGAAGGTTTGAGCTTGAGCGAGGTGGCCGAGATTGCGGGCACCGACGTGGGCGCAATAAAGGCCCGTTTATACAGGGCGCGGGAAGGATTAAGAAGGTTCCTGCGGCCGTACTTCGAAAGCAATCAGGAATTGAATAGTGGTCGGGAAATTGTTACTTTGAGGGAGGCCTGAGATGGGCGTTGAGCCGGAAGAAGAGTTTGTTTCCGACGAAGAGCTCAAGTCGTTGCTCAAACGCTGGGTCGCGCCAGGGCCTTCGAGAGTTCTCGACAAGCGAATCGAAACGAGTTTTGCAAGAGAATTTTCTGGTGCAGACAGACTGTCTCAGTCGGTGCTGCTCCCCCATAGGCGAGAAGAGGTAGTATCGATGAAGTTCTGTTCCGTATGTGAAGAAGAGTTTGCTGACAAGTTCAGCTTTTGTCCTGTCGACGGGACGCCTTTAACCCAGGTCGCCCCGAAGGTAGTAGACGAACCGAGCGTGACAGCCATCTCGGATCCGAGTCTAACGGTTAAGAGCGAGCAGAAGCCGAGGATCGAAGTTCCTTTCAATCAGTCGGAAACATCGGCTGATAGCGAACCGGTCGAACCGATCTATGCCGCTTCTGGTAATTCCATGGCGATGATCCTGCGCGACGAATATCACCTCACGATGTTGGACGACGCGGGTCTGGTAGCTCGTCTCAGTCACGAAATCAAAGATGTTTCACACGAATATGAACTGACGTGGCCCGAGTTCAAACGTGATCCGTTTGGATTTACGAAGCGAACATTTGTTGGTTACGGGCAGATGTTCATGAAGTTCCTGCGTAAGCCCAACGTGCTGCTCGCGATGGGCGCGGCGCTGCTGGGTATGCTGGCGCTGGTCGGCGCGGTCATGCTGATGGATCGCACGCAGTCGACGGGCGCGTCGCGTGCCGGTCTGATCACTTTTGCGATTTTCGCCGGCGGTTTGCTCGTCGCGTTGTTCTCGACGTGGCTTGGACGGGATAAAGGCGCAGCAGTGATGGGCGCTGAGCCGTCTGACTCGAAGAGCGTAGTCGTGGCAATGATTTCGTCGTTTGCGTTCCTGTTTGTGATTCTCGGCGTAATCGTTTGGGCCGATCAAAGGAACAAGAGACAGCAGATGCTGGCGCAGGCGAACGAAGAACTTACGGTCGAACAGATGCTTGATATTCCGGCCGAACAGCCGACGCCCGACCCCGGTACTGCCGGATTGAACAAGGGCAGCGGCGGTGGCAGTAAGCCGAAACAGGAGCGACCCGGCGGCGGTGGTGGTGGCGGACGTGAAGAACAAAAGCCTGCGTCGTTTGGTAAGGTCCCGCAGGCGTCTCTGGAAGTTCCGCAGGTGGTAGCTCCTGATCCGAAGCCGATCGTTCCCAAGAATCCAGCGCTGCCGGTGGCAGCGACCGTGGTTGCCGATCCGATGCTGGTGCCACCCGACGCGAGGATGTTGCCTTACGGTGACTACAAATCGAAGAGCACCGATCCATCGTCTGGTCCGGGTACTGGAAACGGTATCGGAACGGGCAAGGGCGGCGGTATTGGTCCTGGTGAAGGCGGCGGTCTTGGACCAGGTCGCGGCGGTAACATCGGCGGTGGCGACTTCAATGCCGGTGGTGGCGGACCTGGCGGTGGCGGCGGTGGTGACTATTCGAGGATCTTCACCGGCAAGGATGTCACGACGAAAGCACGTCTGATTTCGAAGCCTGAGCCGCAGTACACCGAGGAAGCGCGCAAGAATCAGATTACGGGCACAGTCGTGTTGAAATGCGTGTTCTCATCGTCTGGCCAGGTGACGAGTATCAAAACGGTTTCGGGGCTTCCGAACGGATTGACTGAGCGTGCGATCGCAGCAGCGCGTCAGATCAAGTTCGTGCCTGCAACCAAGGACGGACACCAGGTCTCGATGTGGATGCAGCTCGAATACAACTTTAATCTGTACTAAGCCACGGATGATACGGATGAATGCGGATAGGGCGCTGGGAACTCTCAGCGCCCTATCCGCATTCATCCGTGGCTAAAAGTGTCTTTGGGCGAATCGTTTGATACGTTCAGTCCCTTCCTGAATCTGCTCGATCGAAGTCGCGTAAGAGATGCGAATGAAGCCTTCTGCTCCGAAGCCTGCTCCGTCAGTCACGACTGTTTGCTCTTCTTCCAGCAGGCGCTGAGCGAAGTCGCCGGAAGTCTTCAAGTCTTTCTTCAAACAACCACGCACGTCCGGGAAGGCATAGAACGCTCCTTCAGGTTCGCTGCACTTCATTCCCGGAATATTTCTCAGCTCGTTCAGCAACCACGCTCTGCGCGCCGTGTACTCGGCGAGCATGATACTCACCGATTCCTGAGGACCTGTCAGCGCCTCGACCGCGGCCCATTGCGCGATCGAATTGGCGTTCGACGTCGAGTGGCCCTGCACCTTCAACATCGCCTTCGTCCACTCGACCGGCGCGAGCGCGTATCCCATGCGCCAACCAGTCATCGCATACGTCTTGGAGAATGATCCCGCGATGCACAGTCGTGCGCGTAGTTCTGCCGGTAAACTCGCGGCGCTAAACACCTCTCCGGGAGGATACACAAACCGCAAGTAACACTCGTCAGAAACAACATAGATGCCGCGTTCTGCCGTCAGTTCCAGGATGCGTTGAAAATCTACCGGCGGCAGCACACGACCCGATGGATTCGACGGAGAGTTCAGTATCAGAAGTTTTGTCCGTGGTGTTATCGCCTGCTCAACTTGCGCGACCGTCAGAACGAAGTCAGTCTCTTCAGTTTCGATGAAGACTGGTTTACCACCGGCAAAGACCGCGATTTCAGGAAACGTCACCCAGTAAGGCTTTGGAATCAAACATTCGTCGCCTGGATTCAGCAACGTGACCACTGCATTGAAAACCGCCTGCTTGCCGCCGGCAGTCGCCATCACTTCGTTTGGTTGATACTCCGTTCCGAATTCGCGTTTGTAGAAATCGATAATGGCGCGCGTGAGTTCGCGAATGCCGCCCGCGGCTGTGTATTTCGTGCGCCCGGCGCGCATGGCTCTGTCGGCCGCTTGCTTGATGTTGTCAGGCGTGTCGAAGTCGGGTTCACCAGCGCCGAAGTCGCAAACGTTTGCGCCGGATGCGCGCAACGCTTCGGCAGCCTGCATCGCAGCCATTGTGGCTGATGACTGCATTCGGGCGACGTTTTCAGAAACGGGGAAGGGTGCCATAGCGCGAAACGTTTTCATCCTTGTCTCATCTTTTCTTTCATTCGTTTCTCGACGACTGGAGGCACCAGGCCTTCGACTGCGCCGCCGAGTTGGAACACTTCTTTAACTAAACGCGAACTAACATACGAATAAGTTTCAGCGGGCATCATGAAAACAGTCTCGATACCCGGCTGGAGGCGACGGTTCATCAGCGCCATTTGGAACTCGTACTCGTAATCGGAGATGGCGCGGATGCCGCGCACGATGACGTCGGCTTGTTGGGCCATCGCGTAGTTGACGAGGAGTCCCTGGAAGGAGTCGACGCGAACGGCGCAACGTCCCTGACTGATGTTGGGCAGCACTTCGTCGAGCATTTGCCGGCGCTCTTCGAGAGTGAAGAACGGTTGCTTATCAGGGTTGACGAGGATGCTGACGATTATTTCGTCGAAGAGTTTGCAGCCGCGCTCGATGATGTCCAGGTGGCCGTTAGTGACGGGATCAAACGAACCGGGGTAGATGGCGCGTCGCATGTACGAGCATGTTAAGGGTTAAAGTCGAAATCGTAAATAGCCGGTTCGACTTAAAAATAGCCATTTTCGACAAAAAATAGCCGTTTTCGGTTATTGCTGAGGAGTGGGATGGATGGTAGATTCGCATCAACGAGTAAAGGAGTTTTGGAATGGCTCACAATCTCACGCAAACTGACGAATACATTCCGGCAGAACTGATTGAGCTAACGCATCAATTAGTAACGCCTGAACAGTTCGAACAACTCTGTATCGAGTACGGCGAACTACGGCTTGAACTCACCTCATCCGGAGAATTAATAGTAATGCCGCCTACAGGCTCTGAAACTAGTAGAGGCAATTCAAACCTCACATATCAACTTGAAGTATGGGCTCGAACGGATGCCACGGGCATCTGCTTCGGTCCCTCAGGTGGATTCACATTGCCAAACGGTGCGATAAGGTCGCCGGATGCCGCTTGGGTTAAGCGCGACCAGTGGGGGTTTCTGACGAACGAGCAAAGGAAGGGCTTTGCTCCCTTTTGTCCTGACTTCGTGGTTGAACTTAGGTCTCCTTCTGACCGTCTTCCTCCGATTCGCGCGAAGATGGTGGAATATCTGGAAAACGGCGCGTCGCTGGGCTGGCTAATCGATCCGATCGAGCGGCGAGTGTACGTTTACCAGCGCGATCAGGAGCCCGTTATCCTGGAGAATCCCGAAACGGTCTCCGGCGATCCTGTATTGCCCGGTTTCACATTAGACTTAACGGAGCTTTGGTGACAATGGCTCACAATCTCACACGATCTGATGACTACATTCCGCGAGAGCTAATTGCGCTAACGCACCGATCAGTCACACCTGAGCAATTCGAACAACTCTGCAGCAAGTATAGGGATTTGCGGCTTGAACTCACCTCAACCGGAGAACTAATTGTCATGTCTGGTACGGGCGG
>DATNCH010000070.1:0-41434 GCA_035571655.1 Pyrinomonadaceae bacterium | reverse complement strand
CTGGAATATTTTCTGCGGCAGCACTTGAATCAGATTGTTCCGCGAGTGATGTGTGTGCAGAAACCGTTACGCGTAGTTATCGAAAACTATCCGGATGACCTCGTCGAGGAAATGGACGCTATCAACAACCCTGAAGATAGCTCTGCGGGAGCCAGAAAGGTTCCGTTTTCGAAGACGCTTTTTATTGAAGAAGATGACTTTCGTGAAGACCCACCTAAGCAGTTTTACAGGCTGGCTCCGGGTCGCGAGGTCCGCCTCCGGTATGCCTACTTAATCACCTGCAAAGAAGTCATTAAAGATAGCAGCGGCAGGATTGTGGAGCTCCGTTGCACTTACGATCCGGCAACTCGCGGCGGGAACACGCCTGATGGTCGAAAGGTAAAGTCGACTATTCACTGGGTGTCAGCCGCTCACGCTCTACCAGCAGAAGTTCGTCTGTACGACAATCTTTTTACTAAAGAGGATCCGAACGACGTCGAAGAAGGACACGATTTTACAGAGAACCTGAATCCTGATTCGTTGCAGGTGCTGCGCGACTGCAAGATAGAACCGAGTATGCGAGACGCAGAGCCCGGGGGTAAATATCAGTTCGAGCGCCTCGGTTATTACTGCGTCGACCGCACCTCTGGAGACAAACTGGTATTCAATCGAACGATCGGCCTTCGCGACACGTGGGCCAAGATCGAAAAACGCACAACAACCGCCGCGTGACTGAATTTCTGGTCCGTCAATTCTTCACCCACGGATTGAAGACCGCCACGCCTAACAATGGAATCTCGCCGATGTCTCTCGTAACGAGTGTCAGATTGTGCTCCAACGCAGTAGCCGCCAAGAGTCCATCAATCACCGGCAAACCGATTCCATTGTTGCGCGCCGCGGCAGTTAACAAGCCCCAGCGATCGGCCACTTCTTCATCAACGTCTAAGACCCGTTCCTCAAAGCGCGCGCGAAGCTCCTTTTCGAGCCAAGCCTCCAGCGTTGCCCGACGCCGCGACTGAGGAAGTGTAGCGATGCCGCGCCGAATCTCACCCAACGTTAAAACACTTAGGTACAGTAGCGACTCGTCGATATTTTCAATCCATTCCGTAACGTTTGGTTCCGGGTTAGGTTTGATGAGTTCTGAAATAATATTCGTATCCAGAAGGAAGCCGCTCACAGTTTGATCTCCCGTCCTGAATCCGAATCGCGGCTAAGATCGAGCTTGACATGTGTGAGTGGAGACTCGGCGAAGAATCTCACCAGGCTTTTAGGCTGCCGAAGTCGTTTCGTTAATTGAGCAAACTGCTCCGCCGGCAACACTACAACCTGCTCTTTGCCTTGCCGCGTAACGACCTGTGGCCCTTCGGTGCGAGCACGTCGAAACAACTCGCTAAATCGAGCTTTAGCAGTTTGTAACTGCCACGGCTGACTCTGTCTCTTGGTGCGTGGTTGAGTGCTCTTTCTCGATCGCTTCATAACTTTTTCCTCGCTGACCAGTCTGACTAGATTCATCATACAAACGCAACCAGTATGCGTCAACTTGAAGCCAATCTGTCTCGTGCAGCGTGCGTAAATCAGGTCGACGAAAAAACCTACTCAAACGAGCAAAACTGATCTATTATTCGGGCCATTCCGAACCTCTCTCCCTGAATAATCGAGCACTCTCCCCATCGCCGCACTGTCAGCGGTAGCTAAGTCTCATCTTGAGGAGGTGCTTATGAAACCCGTCCAGAGAAGCTCGAAGCTTTCTCTCGTTCTCGTAACCTTCTTGCTAATGGCGGTTGTGTATTTGAGCTCGCCTGCTCTGCCACAAACTCGCGAGCGAACTGTCGCACCCAGCCGCGCGGAAACCAACGTAAAGGTAGCCGACGTCATAAAAACGGATGTCGACCTCGTAACTATCGATGCTCTGGTGTTTCGGAAAAACACTTCGCGAGTGGTTGGTGGTCTAACACAAGCGGACTTTCTCGTTTCCGAAGATGGTAACAAGCAATCGATCACGTATTTCAGTCAGGACAACCTGCCATTGTCTGTCCTGCTCTTGATCGATCGCGGCGGTTGCCTCGATCCATTTGGAGAAGAGGTCAGAAGGGCCGCGAACGATGCATTGTCGCGCCTGAAGCCGAGCGATGAAGTGGCTGTGATGACTTACCACGACACCGTGGAACTACAACAAGGATTCACGCGCGACCGCAGTTTACTCGAACAGGCAATCCATTGGGTGCCGCCACATGATGAACGCGCGAATCATTGTCTGAACACAGCTTTCGATGAGGCGGCCAATTACATGGTAAAGGCCGGTAATCCAAACGGTCGCCGCGTGATTGTCGTGATCACTGGAGTGACACGAAATTGGGATTGCAGCAATGGACCATCGTACAAGGCAGTGACAAATTCCATTTTCGAATCAGGTAGTGTTGTGAGCGCCATCATCCCGAAGACTCCAGAACAAGTGGCGGAGAACGGAATGATGCGTTGGGCCACTCGCTTCGCACGGATTGGAGGCCTTCATTATCTCGACATTCAAAAGCTCGCCGACGAAACGGGAGGCGAAGTGCTGCGTGACAAACCCGAGGAACTCGACCAAACGTTCAATACACTTATTACGCATCTCCGGACCCGCTACAGCTTCTCTTTCGTTTCGACGAACAAGAAGCGCGATGGAACCGTGCGAAAACTCAAGGTTGATTTGGCGGAAGGTGTTGAAAAGGCACAGGGAAAAGTAGTGGTCAAAGCCCGCAAGAGTTATGTGGCGCCGAAAGGGTAAGGAGGGTCTCTCTTGAAATAAATCAGGCGAATTGATCATTATTGATGATTGGTGTTTCACAATTCAGACGTGAAAGGACAACCTCATGCAAATCATCAAACGATCAACCATGCTCTTTGCGGCATTGCTTTTCCTGTGTATTCAATGCAATGCCGCACCCGTTCCGAGGAACCAGGTTCACTTCATCAACGTGGGCCAGGCTGAAGCGATACTTCTCGAGTTTCAACATGACGCGATGTTGATAGATGCGGGCGGTGAGGGCACAGTTGACGATCGAGACAAACGGCGCTTAATGGGATACCTGAAGGAGTTCTTTAAAAGACGTACCGATCTCACCGAGAACGGCAAAGGGAAAATTCACACGATCATCATTAGCCACCCGCATCTCGACCACACCATGTTGCTCCTGGATGTAATGCGGGAATACCGAGTCGCCAATTTCATCGACGGCGGCAACGACGCGGGGAGCGGCATAGTTCAACTTTGGGCCGCAAGGTACTACGCACAGACACACAGTATCAACTACGACACTGTGAAAGACCCTGTTCCTGTGACGGGACTGATAAACGCGGCGCTACAATCGGTTCACAATAATAATCCGGATGTCACGCTCAAGTTCTTAGCCGGTTCACGTAACTGCAAGAATGCCAATAACGATTCTCTGATCCTTTGGGCCCAGATAAATGGCGTGAAATTCCTGTTCACCGGGGATGACGAGGCGCTCGTGGAAGAAAACGATTGCGAACCTGAGATTCCTTTCATTCTCAACCGATTCAAAAACACCACCATGCTGGACGTCGACGTTTATAAAGTGGGACATCACGGCTCGTTCAATGGTACTTCGCTGGATCTTCTGAGGGCGATGACACCGAAGATTTCAGTCATATCGGCCGGCTGGTTTGCCCAACAGGAACCAGGGGATTTTCATGCGTGGCAGTTTGGACATCCGCGAGAAGCTTCTGTCCAGATGATCGCCGCGAATACGACGAATACGAGGGAACCAATTTCCATAACGACAATGGATGGTCCAACAAAACCCCGAACCAGATTAATGAAGAGCGCAGTTTACTGTACTTGTTGGGACAGTGACGTAGTTGTCGAGGTGTTAACAGACGGTACGATTTCTGTCCATTAACACCTTGCGACGATGGTTAGGGACGAGGAACGTTTTATGCTTCGTTAGCCTACGGCACGAAAGTCCAGGCGGCGAACCTTAAGTGAACACTGTTTTTTGTGCCTTTTTGTGGACTATCCTGAACAACTGATCAATTCAGGACGTTATACAGTTCCGAAAGGCGCGCCGCATGCTCACTTTGCTGAAACTCGAGCTGGAAAAGTTGTTTCGCGCGAAGAGCTTTTATCTCTCGTTCGCCGTCCTGATCGGGTTCGTGGCGCTGATGCTGTGGGGGTTCTACACCTATGCCGCCCGCAAAACAGGCGGGCAGGCGGTCGAGCAGTTCAAATATACATACGAATCCAAACAGTACTTTAACGGCCTGACGTTCGCGCTTTACTCAGTCCTGTTCTCTTTCACTTTACTGCTCCCGATCTTCGTGTCGATGAGCGCCGGCTCGCAGATCGCAGGTGAAGCACGCACGGGCACCCTGCGGATGATCTGCACGCGTCCGATCTCGCGCGCCTCGCTCGTCCTCACAAAGTTCCTGGTGACCGCACTTCACGCGGGTCTTCTCCTTGCCTTCTTCATTGGCTTGAATCTGGTCGTTGGCTTGATCTTCGTCGGCTGGGGAAACCTCGAGCTCTATCCCGGTCCACTGAATCTCGTCGACGCGCCGGGAAAGATCATGCGCGACGACGCTCTCCTACGGTTTGGTTACGCCGCACTGTCCGGCACGTGGGCGCTTCTCGTTATTGCTGCTCTCGCCCTCCTGTGTTCAGTCATCTTCGACTCGCCTGTACAAGCCACGATCATGACGATCGCTGCCTACCTGACGCTCTACATCGTCGGGCGCGTGGAATTCTTCGAGCACCTGCGGCCCTACTTCTTTACGACCGACATGGACTTCTGGCGCGTCGTGTTCAAGCCAGACATACCCTGGCAGAGTCTGTGGCACAGTGTGTGTGTCTGCGGCGCTTATACGATCGGGTTGTTGCTGGCGAGCGTGGTGATCTTCGAGCGGAAGGATATTGTTACCTGAGATGTGGGTGAAACTGATCCTTCTCCTTTTGTTTTGTTTGATGATCGCAGGCGCCGTTCACTTCGCACAACCGCGTGAGTCCGATGGTCCAACTTCAGCAACACGCGACGTCAATTCAGTTCGCCTGCTGACATGGAACATCGGCTATGCCGAACTTGAAGACGACACGCGCGCGCACAATAAAGACTTGCCGGCAGTTGCGGATGTGATCTTACGTGAGGATCCTGACGCCGTCGCCTTGCAGGAACTGACGGGCAAGGACCAACTAAACACTTTGCTCGGGCTGTTAAAAGCTAAATATCGCGGTGCAGTAGCGCAGCAGGGCAGGACAGATCGTTTCGAGGCGGTGCTGGTTAAAGATAGCGGCGCAACGTTCACTCCCGTTGCCGCCGGCGCTCGTTACGCGCTTGCAGCTTCATTCCGGCCGCGCTCAGACACGCCGCAGATCACGCTTTTGAGCGCACACGCTGACGCGTTCAACGCCGCCGCACGAAGAACTTACACTGAAGGCTTGATCGATTGGGCACAAACTCGAACGCGATCGTCCGAGGTCTTCATCGCGGGTGATTTCAACTTTGAACTCAAAGCCGCCAACGAGACAAACCTCTATACCGATAATGTGAAACACGACAGCGAATCGTATAGCCACATCCTGCGCAGCTTTCGCGATCTCGGACGCAACGCAGGCGATACGGCAATCAACGATCGACGCATCGATTACGTCTTTGGTCCAGCGAAGCCTGTTGGACGAGTCGAAGTTTTGCGTAATGCGGCAGTTGGTCGCATGGACCACTGGCCGCTGTTAGTGGAAGTAAGCCTTTGACCGACATAACGTTACAGACGGAAGAGTTGACCAAACGCTTCGGCGCCCGCACGGCGGTTGATCGTCTGTCCATGCGTGTCGAGCGAGGTGATATTTACGGATTTCTTGGTCCAAACGGGGCGGGTAAGTCGACGACGCTGCGAATGTTGTTGGGGTTGGTACGCCCTACGTCCGGCACAATCAAATTTCAGGCGCGCGAGTCGGGGTGGGACTACATACGAGCACGCTCGCGGATTGGCGCGATCGTCGAGACACCCGCGTTCTACGAAAACTTTTCCGGGCGCAGGAACTTACAACTGCTGGCTTCGTTGTCGGGTCGCGTGCAGTCGAAGCGCGTGGAAGAGGTTCTCGAGATCGTCGACTTGCGCGAACGCGCGCGCGATCCGGTGAAGACTTATTCTTACGGCATGCGACAGCGCCTGGGAATCGCACAAGCGCTCCTGCCAACACCGGAGCTGATCATTCTTGACGAGCCGACGAATGGTCTCGATCCGCAGGGAATACAACAGACGCGAGAGCTGATTCGACGATTGCGAGAGGAATTCCAGCTCACCGTGTTGTTGTCGAGTCACCTGCTCACGGAGATCGAACAACTGTGTAATCGAGTCGGAGTCATTTACGAAGGACGTCTGCTTTACGAAGGCGCTCCTGACGCGCTGGTCGCACCTGCAAGTCGATACAAAGTGCGAGTCGACAACTTGTCAGCCGCTTTCGACTTGCTGATCAAAGAACCTGACGTGACGGTCAGCCGGAACGGCGATGCATTTTTGCATGTTGATGCAGACGCGGAACGCATTCCGTCGCTGAATGCGCTGCTGGTGGCGCAAGGGATCAAGGTGTATGAGTTGAGTCCTGCTCAGGAGAGTTTGGAAGAAGCGTTTCTCCGCTTGACCAGTGGGAAAAACCGTTCACAAAATTAACTCGGGACAAACTCCAGCGTGTTGACTACTCTTTCCGGTTCGGCGAAACCTTTGACCCACACGCGCGAACCTTTCGTGTTGTACTTCTCAGCAAACGCTGTGGTGACGGCATCGCGCATCTTCTGACTGCGAACTATCTTACCCCGCACACGAATCTCACGGTCCCCGACTTGAATCATCCCAACGGGCTCGTTTTTGAAAGCGCGAAACCAACCCGTGGGCTTGTCGTTCCACGAGCGCACAAATACGCGGTCCTCAACAACTACGACCCAAACACCCGTGTAGCGATGTTGAGTGCCGGAGCGAACGCCGAGGATCTTCGCGTTCCTTAACGCTTCAACAATCTTGCCGGAAAACGTAGCGTCCTTTGCCATCACGTTTATGGATTCACGCTCAGCGCCTTCTGCCGCACGAGCGCGTAGACCTCTTCGAGTCCGGCAGGGACGCCCGCCGTCATGTTGAGTGCACCAGTGGGCGTAACTAATACGGTGTCTTCGAGTCGCATATGAATCTTTCCGGGAATCTCGATCAAGGGCTCGACGTTATAGACCACGCCCGCTACGAGTGGACGATTTCGATCGCGCGGATCAACATCGTGCGTTGAGATTCCGATGGTGTGCCCGATATAGCGTCCGACTTCCTGGAACTCTTTATCGAATCCGTGCTTCTTGTACACTGCTTCGGCCACGTCTTGTAGCTGAGGGATCGTCACTCCCGGTTTCATTGCAGCGATGATCGCGTCTCTCGCTTCGAGAATGCAGCGATACATTTTCTCCTGCTCGGGTGTAAAGCGGCCCGAGACCGGCCATGTCCGCGTGATGTCGGAGGCGTAGTACTCGTAATCGGCGCCGTAGTCCATGTAAACGACTTCGCCCTCCAGCATCTGACGATTGTTTGCAGAGTAATGCAGCGTCAACGTGTTTGGTCCGGAAGCAACGATCGGGCTGAACGCATCGCCGCGTGCGCCGCGCTTAGTGTAAACGTAACGCGCGGCAGCTTCGAGTTCGTATTCGTACATGCCAGGCCGCGTGCCTTTCATCGCTTCCTTCACACCCTCCGCGCCGATCTCACCACTCTTCTTCATCAACTCGATCTCATAAGGTGATTTGATCCACCGCATCTCAGTTAACAATGGATTCAACGAACTCAACGCAAGCTGCGGAACCATCTGTTGAACCACAGCAATCGGCCTCTTTGATTCGGGTATACCGCCAGTGATCGATTGGGCCAACTCGAGCGTCTCAGAGTAATCAAGCTCCTCGCGCGAATTCTGAACGTTGCCTTGAGAACCCGTCAGCATGTACAGCTTTTTAACGGCTGGCGGGATGAACGACAGCATCGAAAGAAACTCCTCTAATGGTGCTACTCTTGTGAGGCCGTAGACTTCTTCTCGTTTGTCGAGCTGCCAGATGCCTGGACCGTCAGACGAATCACTGGTTCGGAACGTCTGGCTGCAAAAAGAAACGTGCGCTTTGTCGGTCCCATCATGACGAGAATCGCGCCTGCCTCTTCGATTCCGGTCAGGTAATAGAAATCCGGCGCCTGGCGAAACTTGAGAGGATAGAGCTGTTCCCTGGCGGCGAATACTACCGCCATGCCTTCCGGGATTTTTTCGTATAACTTCTCCCCGCCTCGCGACAAATTCGGCTTTATTAAAAGGCTGCCCAGCGAACGTGCTGCCACACGCGAAGAAAACGAGAGTAGCAAAGAACAAGAATCTGATACGCATGAGGGTTGGTCCTTTCGAGCGATAATTAGCGGAGGTAGTTTAGACAGGATTTACAGGATGTAAATCCTGTCCAGTTAGGCTTCAGATGCAACCGCGTCAGCCGGCTCCTGGTCCAGCGCGGGGTCAGCGGCTCTTGTCAGTCCGATCGCAGAGATGGCGTAGAAGACGATCGCTATCAGCACTACGTACTTGAAGCCCAGCGCCATCGAGCTATATTCCGCCAGTCCTCCCATCATCGCGCCCGCAACGTTAATGCCGAAAGCCCGATCAGCTTGCGTGCTCCTCCGAAACGACGCCGCAAAAATCACGCCGGCGAAGAAGATGGGCACAAACACCAGCAAACACGAGCCGACTACCTGCATCGCGCGATTCATTCCGAGAAACGCATCGAGAGGAACGACGACGTTCAGCACTAAAGTTATCAGTAGCCCTGCGTAGTATGGCCACACGCGCGCCGGTCTTAACCTCGCCGTCCAAAGGTTGGCGAGCAGTATCATGAACAACACTGCAATGAACACGACGGAGTTCACGATCCACGTACCGCCAAACAGCAGCGCCATAGTGACTACGGCTTTCGTCTCGACCAGCATGAATCCAGCGCCAAGAAAGAACAATTGAACATTGAGCCATTGGCCGTTTTGCGCGGGCCGCGAATGGTTTGCTTGCCGCGGCAGGAACAGGAAAATCAGCAACAACCCCAACCCGCCCATGATCAGCATCCCACGCCAACTCAACGTCGGGATCATCGGTTTACGCAAATACAGAAACGGCCAGTCGTCGGTCGTAGTCCGCAAACCACCTTCCGGCGGCAAAACAGTTGCTAACCCGAAGTGTTCCCACTTTGACGCGTCGTCTGGTCGCTGTTGTTGAAATCCGTTAGGTGAGACTGGCGTGGGTGGCTCGTCGTTGCGAAGCCAGTAGTCAGACCGCGTCGCAAACGTGTTTCGCAACGCGCTGTTGTCTCCGGCAAAGAAGACGGTGAAGTCTCCTGAAGTTGCTTGCTCCGGTTCGATAACTCTTCGATAGGGCAACGTGAGCACGATCGAGTTGTCGGCGCCAAAAGCCTCGTCGAGCTGGTTCTTCAACCGCGCGGCAAGCCAACCCTGACGGAAGTAGTTGTAGATGACGAAAGTACCGTTCGGATTCAGGTGGCGACGAACATCTTCGAACGCTTGACGCGTAAAGAGAAAACTCTCCAGGCGAATGTTGCTGTAGCCGCTGTGCAACACTAAAGAGTCGACCAGCGCATAGATTACAAGATCGTACTTCCGTTCCGTTGAACGAAGAAAGTTGCGGCCATCGTCGAGATGAATCTCAACACGCCCGTCCGCATATGGACCATCCGGATGATGCGCCTTTCCCAGGCGATAGATTGCGGGATCGATCTCGACTGCATCGACGTGTTTCGCGCCCCATTGCAAGGCGCGGCTGACGTCGTTGCCTGAGCCCGCGCCGATGATGAGCACATTCTCGAAAGCAGGTCGGCCGGCGTCTCGATTCAGAAGGTGTGGCAGCGCATACGCCGGAAAGTTCTCGTTCCGCGACACCATCTGCTGGTGATAGATCAGGTTCACTGAGAGCGATAAGTCGGCTTCTTTGAAATCAATTCGGTAGTAAGGTGACCAGAATTGTTGTGCTTTACTTTGGCCCACGTAGTCGTTGTGTACAGGCAGGTAGGCGGCCAGCCAGACCACGAGCACCAGCAGTACAGCAGTTACAGAACTCCATCCAATCACTCGTTTTTGAAAACGACTGCCCGGCGAAATGAAGTAAAAATAAGCGAGTCCGACCGCCACGAGAAGAAACCACCAGAGCGCTCGCACCTCCAGCCACGAACACGCCGCAAACACGAGGATACCCACTAAGCTCCCGGTGATGTTGAGCGTGTAAGCCTGTAGCCGGTTGGGCCAGCGCTTCAGCGCGCGACCCAGTTCCTGTCCTGGACCAATAAAAGCAAGCGCGATTACGAGGAAGAAGAAGCCGCAGAGAACTTCAACCGGAATGGCATAACGAGACAGATCCTGGGTGTGATACTCAGTCCCGAAATAGATTTGCTCCGGCGATGACTGATTACCGACGTCGACGAATTTAACAAACGAGCCGCTGCTGATCTCGATCGCCAGTGCTGCCGCCATCGCGATGACGAGCAGCAGTGGCGTCCACTTGAGGTAATTTCGCCGGTGACTCGCAGCCAGGCAGCCGACGGACATGCCGAGGAACGCTGCCAGGAGTACCACGTTTGTAAAAAACGTAAGGTAGAGAACGTGTGCCGGAAACCAACGAATTGCAGCCAGTTCAAGAAACAGGATCATGAAACTGATCCAAAACAATTCGAATGCGTGACGGGGCTTGAGTGAGTCGGGATTCATGTGTTGTTAGCGGCGCGCATGGTAACACAAGACGCGAACATTCTCGTGGTCGAGATCGTTTAGACCAGTGTCCAAATCGACGCAATACATGCACCCCGAAAACCTGGAAAGTTGTACAAAAGATCGCCGGCGCGCGGAGTTCAACCAGCGGCGGCTGTCGGCATTGACGTTAACTGAAACACTGCATGCTCCTGGTTCCAGGATTCCGCCTCACATTCATAGCACGCCCAGTATTTGTCTGACGCTCGCGGGTCAGGCCGTCGAGATCGTCGACGGCGTTCGCATCGTCACGCGGCCCGGTGGCGTGATCATGCGCGGTTCGAGCGTGACACATTCGAATGAGTTTGGCGCTGCTCCACACCGCAGTTTTATGATTGAGCTCGACGAAAAATGGGTTGGAACCTGCCGGCATTTCTTAAGACTGTTTGAAGGGTATCAGCACTTTCCGAGCGGTCCGGTGTCTGCACTTGCGCTGCGAATCTGTCATGAATCGAGAGTGAAAGATACTGTAGCGCCCGTCATCGTCGAAGGCTTGATGCTCGAAATGCTTGGCCACGCGTCGAGGTCGCTGGTCAAGGCGCCCGCTCGGCTGCCGGATTGGTTAACGCAGGCAAGAGATCTGCTGCATGGACGGTTCAACGATTCGCTGAATCTGATTGAGATCGCAAACAGTGTAGGAGTGCATCCGACACACCTCGCGCGCAGCTTCAAGAAACACTACCAGACGACGGTTGGCGAGTATCTCCGCCGGCTCCGGCTCGACTGGGCGACACGCCAATTGTCCGAAACCGAAGACTCAATCGCCGAAATCGCCTCAGCCGCCGGCTTCTACGACCAGAGCCATTTCAGTCATCTATTCAAAGAGCACACGGGTTTCACCCCTGCTGAGTTCAGAGCCTTCTCAAACGACTCGTTCAGTTGAGTCTAGCCACAAAGAGACACAAGCAGGAACACAAATGGTTATTGAAACTTGTGTTCTTTTTTGTGCCTCTTTGTGGCTAAACGCTAACCACGTACACGCCTGCTACGCTGTTCCAATACGTCTGAACACTCCTCTGATATCAATTGCGTGCGGAGGGAAAACAGATGATTTTTCGGACTACCACCCTGCTCACTCTTTTATTTCTACAGGTCGCGCCCCAGCTCACACTCGAGAAGAAGAAAGGCTGGAACCTCAACCAGGCATACTCCGACGTCTACAACATCCTCAGCGATCAAAACACGTGTAGCACCTTCTACGGTGGACCACGCGCCGCGACCACCGTACTCAACGCGTTCGTTTCACAAATAACGTCTGAAGAGGTCTATCGCGAGATCTCGTTTCGCATGGGAGGAAAACTAACGCTGGTTCGCGATGATGCCGCAGGTGTGTTTTACAGGCTCTTCGGCATTACGGCCGTGAACGCTAACGGCTCCTTCTATCAACGGCGGCCCGATCCGATGCGCAACGTCCCCGCGGACGTTGGCAGCTTTCTCCCCGGAAGCCGCCCCGCCAGAGCGCTGATTCTGTTGCACGAACTCGGTCACTTAATTCGTGGCAAGGACGGCGCCTGGCTCATACAGGACGACGGCTATGACAGTGGGAAGAGCAAGGCCAATACGTCACGAGTCGAGAAGATGTGTCGCGCGCAGTTGTCTACGCTGAATTAGCTCGACGTCTACGCTGCTGACCTGACCGCGACGCGGAGGCGCTCCTCGATTGTTTCTTTTGGCTGTACGCCGATTAGTCGATCGACGATCTTGCCGTCTTTGAAGATCATCATCGTCGGTATGCTTGCGATTTGATAACGCGCAGCTACCTGCGGGTTTTCGTCAACATTCAGCTTGGCGATCCGATATTGACCCTGTGACTCAGCGGCAAGTCGATCCAACACCGGTGCGATTATGCGACATGGACCACACCACGGCGCCCAGTAGTCAACCAGCACCGGTTGTCCCGTCGCTTGCAAAACCTCGCGATCAAAACTCTGGTCGGTAACAACCACCGGCTTCGACCCATGCGCGCTCACCGTCAACTTTGTTCCACACCGGCCGCACTTCGCCTCGCTGGTCGCCAGTTTGCTCGCCTCGACTCGGTTTTTCGCTCCGCACTTGCTGCAAACAACTACCTGCATAGATCCCCCCTCTCTCTTCCTCTGCTTAGGATAGATCAGTTCACCTTCGTGGACCAACGTAGGCATTTTTGCCCACCCGGCAATTAGCAAACAATTAGGAACTAGTTAAAGACTCCTGTTCCGTACACCTCTATTCTTCGCGCCGTTCTTCGGAACTAGCCCAGTGTTCGACGCAATGGAGGTGAAATGAGCATAAGAAGTTTTCGCTTTCGCAGAGTCTTGTTTTTCTTTGCGAGTCTCTTAGTCATTTGTGGGACCGCGAGTGTCGCCGGTTGGTCCTTGAATCTAAGCCTGGGACAAGGCCGCGGCAAAGCCATCGGCAAAACCTTTACTCGCAATTCGGTCGTTGAATTCGAAGAGATTAAAGTTGCGGGCAAACCCGTAAAGTTTGATCAGCGATTCGATGGCAACGACGACTGGATTCCCACAGTTGGCTTCAAGGCAAAGAACATCTCAGATAAACCGATTGTTTACCTTGCCGTAAACATCAATTTCCCCGAATCACGCGCCAGGTTAGGCGGCGCCATGATGTCTTACCCAATTGAGTTTGGCCAAAGACCCGACTCTGCACTTCCGTCGCGCGGCGAGCCCATGGTCCTACTGCCAAATGACACAGTGGAGATCAGTCTCCAGAACCATTACCCAGGGATCAAGGCTTTCCTCGAGAGGCGCTTGACACTAAAAGAAATTCACCAGGCTGACCTGGAAGTCAATTTCGTGATCTTCGACGATAAAACTGGTTGGAGTGCAGGAAACTACTACCGACAGGATCCCGTAAATCCAGACCGCTACATCAACATCGGCGATAAGCCCAATCAATAGAAGGATGGTGAGCCATGAAAGCGTTTTTGCTTTGCTGCGCTGTGTGCGCGTGTATTCTTCTGGCAACGTTAATCGGCCGTCCTTTTTTTGCTCGTCGAGCGACGGTCTCTGCGCAAGTGGGTGGTCCATGCGGGTCCGCTCTGTATCCAAGTGGGTGCAATAAATTTGACTCTGCAACAGTTGTCTGCGGTAACAATGACTGCGGTTCTTCCACGATGAACGCCACTGGAATGTGGCTTACCGGTTATGGCAACCAGGTTCAGGATATGAGACTTACGGACTGCCCGGGCTGTCCGCAGGAATGTGCGCCGCAATCCGTGGCGACCGTTTCAAGCTGCCCGACTCCGACACCAACGCCAACAGTGTGTTATCCGTGCTCCGGCGATCCTGATTACTATTGGTGGAACGAGGATCAGTGTGCCCCTGACTATCACTGGAGTTGCACCCAGTGCAAGTGCATCAGAAATTCACCGATCATCGTAGATGTGCAGGGTAATGGATACCGGATGACGGATGGCCCTAATGGCGTCTACTTCAACATGAACCAGGAGGGAGCTGAACGAACAAGCTGGACGGCTGCCGGCTCCGACGATGCTTTCCTCGTTCTGGATCGTAATGGAAATGGGACCATCGATGATGGCACCGAGCTATTCGGCAATAAAACGGCCCAGTCTGAATCGCCGGAGCCAAACGGATTCCTCGCCCTGGCTGAGTTCGACAAACCTGGAAACGGCGGTAACAGTAACGGACTAATCGACGGTGGGGATGCGATATTTTCCTATCTGCGTCTGTGGGAAGATACCAACCACAATGCCCAATCCGAGCCGGCGGAGTTGTCGCGGCTGGCCGAGAAGGGCATCAGCTCTCTCGAGTTAGCTTACAAAGAGGCGAGACGCAAGGACCAATTCCGCAATGAATTCCGATATCGTGCAAAAGTCAACGGCACAGGCCCAGCGCGATACGCGTGGGATCTGTTCCTGACTTACTGGTAAGTGGAGGTCTTCCTCTCCGGTAACTCTCATTTTAGCCGCAGATTTCGCAGATGAACGCGGATCTTAATCCGCGTTCATCTGCGAAATCTGCGGCTAAAATAACTATGCTTTGCGCCGGATGGAGTAAAGGCGGTGTTCGGTACGTATCAACAAGCGCTCACCTACAAGTGCCGGCGACGCCTGTGCGAAGTCGTCCAGTTCATTCACGTGCAATAACTTGAACTCCTCGCCCGTCGAAACCACGAACGTCTGACCCTCCTCGCTCAGGCAAAACAGTTTTCCGTTGTAGGCCCACGGCGAGGTCGTGAAAGCGGTTGCGCGCGGATCGATGCGCGTCTTGTAAATCTGTTTTCCGGTCTTCGCGTCAAAGCGATTCAAGATTCCGGTTTCGGTCAGCGTGTAGATCGCGCCCTGATACGCTACCGATGACGGCAGATAAGTTCCGGCACGCGGCTGCGACCAAACGACATACTCGTTTGACGTGTCGTCTTTCTTCAAAGAAATGTCGCCCGTCGCGCCAGGACGAATCGCGAACAACGAACGACCGCGTCCGCCGTTAATGTAAAGCAAACCCTCGTAAGCGAACGGCGTCGGAACAGGTGTCAGAGACATTCCGGACAGACGCCACAACTCTTTTCCTGCCAGATCGTAACTGACGACCTCGCCTGGTCCAATCGCCACGATCTCCGAGCGCTGCGCGTGCTTCCAGACAAACGGCGTCGTCCATCCGGATCGCAACTGTGGCTGTCCCTTGCCGCCGAGGTCGCGATACGTGCGCCAAACCTGTTTGCCTGTTTGCTTGTCGAAGGCGGCGATGTATTGCTGTTTCTCGTTGTCGCTCAGGATCACCAGCAGGTTCCCGGCGAGCGCCGGCGAACTTCCGGTTCCGAAATCGAGATACATCGGATTCGCCTCGACTGGTGTGGTCCAGGTCTGTTTGCCTTTCAAGTCAAATGCCCACAAGCCGAGATTCGCAACGTAGACGTAGATGAACTTGCCGTCGGTGACGGGCGTCTCTGAGATGAAGCTGTTTTTGCGATGACGCCCGCCGGGCGGGCGGCCCGTGTAGAATTCTTTGCTCCATTCAACCTTGCCGCTTTTCAGGTTTAGGCAATAGAGGAAGTAGTGCAGATTTACTTCGTTCGGCAGCTCGATGTCGCGCTCGGTAACGCGCTTGATCACCTCTTCCATCGAGAGCCCCTGTTTTCGCAGTTCCGCGACGTACTCGTTGCTGTATTCGGTGCCGGTCTGCGGCGGCTTCGACTTGCCGTCAGTTGTTACCGTGGTCACGTAGACCTTATCGCCAGTCACGATTGGCGATGACCATCCGCGTCCAGGGATCTCCTGAAACCATTCCACGTTTTCGGTCTTGGACCAACTTTCGGCGAGCTTTGCATGCGTTCCGACCGGATTTGATTCCGGCCCGCGGAATTGCGGCCAGGCTGGTTTATCCTGCGCATGAACCGCGGTTGCGGCTAACAGCAGTGCACAAACCAGCGTGGCGTTGTACGAAAGAATGTAGAAACGGCGATTATTTTGTCGTTTGGGGATCATTGTTTTCTCGGTTGTCTGGGTGAATTCGTAACTTGAGGTGAGTATACGGGCAACGGCGTTGAAAAGATTCACTTGCTCTGGCGCTTTCGCCACTTCTCGATGAGTGAAACGACAGGTGAGTCCGTGAGAAGTTCTTTGCCGGCTCGTGCGGTCCATGAAGCGGCGTTTCTCGGGTTGTCCTCGAGCTTGAATCCGATCTTTTGGTAGAGCTTCGCAGCAGCGACATTCGTTTTCTGGACGTTAGTTTCAAAACCGGTAAAGTCCTGCGCGGCCACCAGTGTGCTGAAGTGGTCGAGCAGGATGAGTAGCAATCCGGTGCCTCGATAGCTCTTCTCCACCTGGACCGAGCCGATGTAGATGTAGTCCGGATTATTCCAGCTCCGAAGGTAGTCGAGATAGCCGACAATCTTCAGACCCTCGAAAGCGATAATAAAGTTCGAATCACTCTCGAAACCTTTACGTCTTTTTTCCTCGGGAAACTCGATACCGGCTTCGTCGAGCGTTGACTGCATGTTCTTCCGGTCCAGAGCCATGATCTGCTCCGCGAGACCGTTCTCGAGTAACTCCAGGCCTTTGAAGATTCCTAGGTCCACAGGCTTTTGTAAAGGCGGCACTCCGTGGCCGCCGCTACAGTTCTATCCGAAGCGCCAGTGACTCTACAAGTGCGATTGAAAGCATGGGTTGGGGGGAAGGCGTCACGACGTCGAGGGGATTTCGGATCCTGATGATTGATCGACGTTGAGGGACATGACGCCTCCTGTGCTGGGGCGAGCAACTGTTGGAGGAGAGCCCTGTGTCGGGTCGGGGGCGGGGCTCTCCTAAGTGTCGCAGTGCGATAAAGCAAGAACTGCTGTCGCTGCGACGAGAATTGCGGGGGTCGTTTCGTGGAGCGACTCGTTGCGGTTCTATATATAAACGCGGGATTTCTCCGCAGAAACCACCAATCGTTTTCTAAATTTTTCTGTGACTTATCGTGAGGAGCGGCGTTTTCTTTGAGGCCGTTGATCTTTCGTGAGGTCGACAATCTTATTGTCCTTCATTACATAAACAGGCGTTCCCGTCTTGATTCCGAGTTCCAGAGCCTTCCGCGCCGCACGGCGCAGGGCGCGCAAGGTATCTTTTGCTTCACGTGACGGTGAACTGATGCGACGGCTCATCCGTTAGCTCCTTCTGAAATCAGTTGCGGTACGTTGCCTGAATTATCGTACCACTCCCACTTGTCCACCAAGTCCATATAGACGTCTTGAAAGTTTTGTAAACCCGAGTGAAATCGACGTCGAATCACGCCACTTGCCACGTTGTGACCACCTTGGGCCACTCTCATCCTGACTCGAGCGACAGCCATCTCCGCATTCGGCAAGCTCAAGAATATTAGTCTCACGCGATAACCGGCCTGACGCCACCTCGGAATCAACCGCGCGTACAGATGCCCGCTCAACGTCGTCTCGAATGCAAAGCTTTGACCGGCCTTTACGCAACGCTGAATCTCAGAGAGCATCAGTCGGCCAGCTCGGATCGCGGCGCGGTCGGGATCAAAAGGCGATAATCCGGCAGCGATAAGATCCACATTAATGAAATCGGGGCAGTACGCTTCCTTTAGTAAGTACTCGCGAGCAAAAGTGGTTTTGCCGGCTCCATTTGGTCCGGCGATGATTATGATCTGCCGTTTCCGGGGCATGGTTATGAGTTACGCCATGACCTCGCGGAAAGTTGTAAGAAACGTTTTCATCTGCGGAGCGGTGCCAATCGTAACACGCATGAAATTTGGCAGGGCAGGGAACAGGCGCCCGACTTCGACGCCGCGATTGCGGAAGGCATTGATCATGGGCCTGACCTCTCGCCGCAAGTCGATCATCATGAAGTTCGCGTGCGACGGAATGTAGCGATAACCGAGTGTGTCGAGTTCCGCGCACACTGTCTTTTTTACTTCACTGTTCAGTTTCTGTCCGCGCGCGACCTGTTCGGGATCCTTCAGACTCGCGAGCGCTGCGACGAGGGCCATGATGTTTACACTGTCGAATATCTGGTGCGTTCTCAGTGGCGACATATTTTCGCGTTGAGTGACGCAATAACCACAGCGCAGCCCGGCCATGCCGTAAATTTTTGAAAACGTGCGGGCGACAATCAGATTCGGATATTGCTTCACGAGCGGGATCACGCTTTCGTAGTCTTTGCTTTCGACGTAGTGATGGTAAGCCTCATCAACCAACACCATCGTTCCGGGCGAAACCTTCGCGAGAAACTCCGATATCTCGGTCTTCGGCGTGATGCTGGCGGTCGGATTGTTTGGATTGCAGATGTAAACAAGGCCCGCGCCGTTCGCAGCGGCGAGCATCTTCTTCAGATCGTGACTGTAATCCGCGGTGAGATCGATCTTAACAACCTCAGCATTCGCGACGCCCGCGTGTCGAGCAATCGCCTCAAAGGTCGGGTTCGCGATCACAATCTTTTTGTCTCTGCCCGTAAACGCAGCCGCACAGAGCTTCAAGATCTCTCCAGACCCGTCCCCCAGCAGCACCTGCTCGACCGGCACGGCGTGACCTTTCGCCAACTCCTCCGCCAGCAAATCCGCATGCTCATCCGGATATCGCCACGCGAGACTGAAACCATCGGTCATCGCCTTCAAAGCCACTGGCGATGGACCGTAAGGGCTTTCATTAGAGCTTAGGCGTACGATGTTTGAGGGTGCGTACGGCGTAAACGCTCTCGTCTTTGATCCGAGTGCAGCATAAGTCGCGCTCACACCGATCATTTTCGAAAAATTACGGCGGGAAAGAGTTGGGTTTGTCATAATTTGCTTTCCTCCGATTGTTTGCCACAGTATACGACAGTCGTACTTGGATACCTGTATCCAACAACGGATCGAGAATGATGATCACTGAACATGAGTTGCGCGCGCCCCGAAACGACGCAGAGTGGCGCGCGCTCCATGACATTCGCCGGAAAGTGCTTTTCGAGAATCGTGGGAAGTTTGACACGTACATCGAGAATCATCCGGATGATTTCAAAGCCGGCCACCATCCGCTCATCCTTGTTTACAATGACGTCGTAATCGGAGTCGTCAGGATTGATGTCGACGGAGCGGTGGCATGGTTGAGGAGAGTCGCTATCCGGGAGGATTTCCAAAGATTGGGCCATGGACGAGTGTTGCTCCAGTTTGCCGAGGCGTTTGCGAAATCGCAGGGCTGTGACGAGGTTTGGTCCAATGCGGCGGTTGAGGCTGTCGGATTTTACGAGCGTTGTGGTTACGCGCGCGATCTTTCCGAACCGGCGCCGGTTAACAGTATCAGAGTGCGTAGGGTGCTTTGCCTCAAAAGTCGGACATCGGGCTTGGATACAGTCAGTACAGGGAGCGGTAGCGACCTGGTCAGTGATCAGCATCCGATATTTCCTAAGGATTCTTGACTCTCATCGCTGACCAGGTCGCTACCGCTCCCTGTACTGACTGTGTCCAAGAATGATTTCAGACTTTTGAGGCAAAGCCGTGCGTAAGTCAAGGTCGTAGTCGAAATCTTTTCTTCACAGTCAAGCAACTCAAACCCCTCCCCCCGAATCTTTGAACCAAAGAACAAGCAGTCTACCAGGCTCCCCGCTCGCAAACTGGAAGTCAAAAAACAAATAGGAGAAAGGTGATGAAGGTCTATCGTTTCTTCGCGAAGGTCCTTACGTTAGTACTCTGTTTGTGTTCCTGGACGTTTGTTTCGGCGCAGCAGAGCGGATCGGCCGCATCCGTCTCCCGCACCCGCGCCATCCTTAACTCTGGCGCCGTCTACACGCCGCCACCGGCAACAAACACAAACTACCCGACCTACAGCAGTCCTCCACCGGTTTTCAAAGTACCTGAAGAAATAGCGGTCGAAGAGTTTGTGAACTACCACAAGCACCGTCTGCCACTGCCGAAAGCGGGCCAGGCCGTCGCGATGGACACGCGTTGGGGTAACTCCGAAATATCACCCTCGCAGCGCGAAGCCGTGCTGCAAATCGGCTTCACTACTGCCGAGGTGAACGAACGTACCGACTTGCGTCCGCTGAACCTGGTCCTCGTCATCGATCGCAGCGGATCGATGTTGCAGGACGACAAGATGTCGCGTGTAAAGGAGAGCTTGAGGACGATGGTCGACAAGCTCCGATCAGACGACATCGTTTCGATCGTAGCGTTCGACACCACGGCCGAGGTCTTGTACCCGGCCCGCGCTATCGGTGATGGTTCCGGCTTGCTGCGCGCGATCGACTGTATCGAGCCGGATGGTTGGACCAACCTTCACGGCGGGCTCATGCTTGGGTACGCGGAAGCGAGAAAACATTTTCGCCCCGGTGCGACGAACCGCGTGATCCTCCTCACGGACGGCATTGCCAACAGAGGCGTTGTCGATCCCTCGCGCATCGCGGCCGATTCTGCGAGGTTTAACGAGAAGGGAATCGATCTCTCGACGATCGGTGTCGGGCTCGAGCTGAATAACGACCTCCTCCGCACGTTAGCAAAATCCGGACGCGGGCTCTATCACTTCATCTCTGACTACAAAGACATCGATAAAGTTTTTGTCAACGAAGTGCAGAGTCTCATATCTTCCGTGGCAAAGATGGTGCAGGTCAGAATCGAGTATGGGCCAGGCTTGCAGATCGATAAGATCTATGGCTACTCACCGCAGTACGGTAACGGAAATATCTCCGTGACACTCGACGATATGAACAACGGTTTGACGCAGGTTGTGATGGCGAAGTTCCGAACGAATTCTGTCAAAAGCACGTTACCCGTGAAGATACGGCTCTCGTATTACGACGTGCGACGCAAGTGCAACGTCGAAGAGGTGCAGGAGTTGCGTCTCGAGCCGGCGGAGAGAGACTCGTGCGAGCTGCTCGCCGACGTGGAAGTCAAGAAGAACTACACGATCGCAGAGCTTGCGGATTCACTCTTCGCGATGGCGGGGCTTGCGCGAAGCGGGAATTACCCGCAGGCGCAGCAGGTTCTCGATACTTCGGTGAATGCTGCGTATCAGCGATACCCGCACATGGAAGACGAGGACATCCGTTTCATCCTCGATATCGTCGAAGGATACCGGCGCGATCTGAAGGTCTACAACGCACATTACCGCAAGGGTGAGTGCGGTGGTTGCAGGTAGTACAGAACAGGTTGCAATCCACAGATGACACAGATAATCTGCGCGGATTAGATGAAACTACTTCTGACAGCCTTCCTCGTTCTCCTGGTTTTTCCGGCTTTTGCGTTGGGCCAGGAGGACGAGGAGTGGCCGCCTCTCAGCTATCTTCGCAGCGATTACAAAGAGGTTGCTGTTGTCGCTCACGTTCGTATTCAGCAAGCTGAAATCACGAACCGCGTTGGTGGTTACGAGAACTGGTCGATCAAAGCCGAAGTGATCGAGCCGTTCAAAGGGAAGTTCAGGAAAGGCGACGTGATCGACTACGTTCACGGAGCTGAGGCAGGTTTTAAGAAAGAATACTTCACGGGAGAGAAGATCGTTTTCCTCCTGGCCGAACGTGATCGCGATCGGAAACTCCATTATGTCGTGTTAGAAAATTCGACTCTGTCACACACGCCAGACCGCATCAGGAAACTTCGTTTAATTAAAAGATCCCGCCGCTAGAAATCGTTGCAACAATTAGTTGCAACGTCCGGGTTATGGGTGTATAACCCTGCCGATTTCTCACCTCCCGCTGGAGACTCAAACTCATGAAGAAACGACGTTTCTGGCAGCGCAAGGGTTCTCCCACGCCAGATCAGAGATGGGACTGGGTTAAAAACCTATTCAGTTGGGGATCTGTAGGCTGTCTGCTCGGTTTATTCACAGTGCTGGCGGTATCGTATGTCGAAGTAATCTACCATCCGGAAACACGCCTCGCGAAAGTAGCAATCGAGTTCCTAAAGCACATCGGCGTAGCTTTCCTGGTACTTGGATTGGTGGGAATCATCCTCGATTTTCGTCACTGGCGTGAATACTTTCAGGAACGTCTGGCGGAAATCGTGATGAAAAGAAGTTATCTCAGGACGCTGGAGAGGGAAGAACTCATTACGCTTCAAACTGATACCCTGAAGGCATTCTTCAAAGACGAGAATATCGATCGCAAGGATAGCTTCCTGCACCATTTCCATTCAAAAATCCGCGACTTCATTGGCAGCCCTTACAGGGAAGACGCCTTCAACAGCATGATCGTGCGTGAGGCAGATGGCGAGGACGGGTACGTTGTAGAAGACCATCTATCCTATACCTGCCGCAAAGTGGGTGAATGTATTCAACCAATGATTACGTGGTCTCTGGACCGTGAGGACATCAAACACTTTCAGGACGTAAAGTTCAGTTTGACGATCCCGAATACCGTGTATCAAACAGATGACTTCAAAGAGAAACATCCGGAGTTCACAACTCGAAAGACCGTTATCGAACAGGCCGCTTTGATTGATCCCGAAGAACGCGACAGCTATAAATACGATTTGGAGAAGTTGAGCGATATCGACGAGCTGCAAGTCAGCATCGACGCGCGCTACATTATCAGGAAGGATTCATATTTCTCATGGTTCCTTTCGCTGCCGTCGAGGGGCCTCAGCCTCGCAATCAGGTATCCGCGTCATTTGGAAGTGTCCGTACAAACATTCGGCATGGAAGAGGAGGAGTTGGACATAGACAAAAAGAACGGGTTTTACTCGATGCGTTACAAGTCGTGGGTACTGCCCACGAACGGCTACGTCTTTCAACTCCGAGCCGCCCGACCGCCGCAGACGCAAAAGAAGACTGACGATCCAATAACCAACAGCACAGCCGCTCCAGAAACCCATGTATGAGAACAGAAAGCAGCGACCGATTCCTCGCGCAAGATTTGTGCGGCGGTTGTTCTTGCACGTGCTGGCCGCGGCGGGTCTGCTTTTCATATCACTCGTCATTGGAATGGTCGGTTATGTGCACTACGAAAACTTTTCCTGGATCACTGCGTTTCTCAACGCAGCCATGCTGCTGGGCGGCATGGGACCAGTCGATCCACCGCACACAGACAGCGGAAAGCTGTTTGCAGGGTTCTACGCGCTCTATGCGGGTCTCGTCTTTATCGCAACCGCCACACTAATCTTCACGCCGATCGTGCACCGCCTTCTGCACAAGTTCCACTGGGACGACAAGCTCTGAGAATTTTGCGGCGCAAGGCGCCGGAGTCGTGGCATTATCAGCCGGATGGTTGAACTACGAGGCCTGACCAGGAGGTTCGGCGACTTTGTCGCCGTCAATAACCTGCACTTGCGCGTCTCGCAAGGAACGATCTTCGGCTTTCTCGGACCAAACGGCGCAGGGAAGTCAACCACCGTCAAAATGCTCACGGGCATCCTCAAGCCATCGGCCGGCGACGCCCTGATCGATGGTCTATCAATTCAAACCTCACCACTCGAGATCAAACAGAAGATCGGCGTGTTGCCTGAAGACCTCGCGCTCTTCGATTCGCTGACGATCTGGGAACACTTGAAGATGTGTGGCGCGATCTACGGCTTGAGCAACGGCGAGACCGAGATGCGCGGCGAACAACTTCTCAACTATCTCGACCTCTGGACAGATCGTCACACCTTCGTCGAGCAATCGTCATACGGGATGAAAAAGAAGTGCGCGCTGGCGATGGCGTTGATTCACAATCCGAAGGTCCTCTTTCTCGACGAACCGTTCGAAGGCATCGATCCGGTTACGTCGCGCAACATCAAAGACCTGCTCGTCGTGATGTCGAGTAAGGGTGTTACGGTATTTCTCACTTCACACATTCTCGAAGTGGTTGAACGGCTCGTTCATAGTTTTGCCGTCATCGTTCGTGGAGAACTCGCCTGTTGCCAGACCATGGAGGAGACACTCGCGTCGGGTCGCACGCTCGAAGATCTGTATTTTCAGTACGTCGAAAGACGACAGGTCGAGGGATTTGAATGGATCGGGTAGCCGCCATTCTCAGCTTTCAATGGCGCGCGTACTGGCGACGCTTTCAGCGAGCAGGAAATCTCACCACCAACAATGCAGGCGTTTGGGTGCTGTTCGGCGGTATCGCTGTCTTTAGATATCTACAGCTATTGCCGCGTATCAGTCGCCAGCTCGCGCACGGTGATTCGACAACATACGAAGCGCTGCTGATCGGCGTTTTCTTCGTCTGGATGCTTCCGGTGTTGGGAGAATCGTGGCGCAGTATCAACAGCCGCGCATTGCTTCACACGCCACTTACTCCGCACGAGCTGTTTTTGATCAGGCTGGGATCTGTTTTTGTGTCGCCTGTGACGTGGGTGATCGTTGTTTGTACGTTGGCGCTTGGGTATCCACTCGCGAATGCACCGAGACCAGTGACTGGAACGATCGCGCTCGTGTTGTTTCTGCTGTTCTCGTTGGCGATGAGCCTCACGATCGCGCACGTGTTGAGCAGCGCAGCGATGAGAAAGTTGTTGCTGGGCGCGATGGTGGTGTTGTCTGTTCTGGTTGGAGTGTTATGGCTGACGAAGAGAACGCCTGGTTTTTGGTGGTGGCCCAACCGGTTGGCAGCGTATGCCGCGATCGAAGCGAACGGGTTTCGTTCGGTCGCAGCACTGGTCGCTATGACGATTGCGGCGTTTGGGCTTTCTTTGTGGACTTTTACAAGCAGTCTGCAGTATGCGGGGAGCCGGCGTTCACAAAGATTTACGGTGCTGGGTTTGATTCAGTTTCCCGGCAGGTTCGGAGGGCTGCTCAAGAAAGACCTGAGATACTTCATTCGTTTGCTGGATTTTTATTTCGCTGTACCGATCATCATCTTGTTCGACATTTATCTGGCTTCGAATCCGGAGCCTTCCGCGGCAGTTTTTCGAGTGGTGCTCATAATTCTTCTTTTGCCGTGGATCAGCATGGCTTCGAATTGTTTTGGTCTCGACAGGGCGGCTGGGCTCGACCGCTACAGTCTGTTTCCGCTCAGTGGCCGGGACATGCTGGTCAGCAAAAACCTGGCGTTTGGTTTGTTGTTCATGGGTTTGGTTGGCGCCATCTTGCCGCTTGCGTTTTGGAGGTTCGGGGCCGGCGTTACGGTGCTGGGACTCGTGGAGTTGGTGTTGATGGTGCTTGCGTATTTGTCGTGGGGGAATTGGATGTCTGTGAGAGATCCGTACAAGATGCAGTTCTATCGTTTCTCGGCGGGCGGTTCACCTGCTGATGCGATCATCGGGATGCTCTTTGGCAGCGTTCCGGGTTGATCATAGTGTACTCCGCAGGGCTGTGGACGGCAGTGTTGCTGATACTGGTGTATTCGGGGTTGTACTACGTGTCCGTCACACGGTCAGGGCGACGCTTTGAAGCACGAAGAGAAGAGATACGCGAGGCGCTGTCATAAGAGGTAGACAAAGGGCTTCTATTTGCGTTGGAAGAAGATGTGCGCGAGCGCGAGACACGCGGCGGCGAGCCCAAGACAGTAGAGTCTGTACATCAGTATCGTCGGGGAAGTGAGATCCGGATACCGCCAGAGTTGATAGAGCAGCGGGTTGTAGGACCAGTGGTTATAACCGATGTTGTATAAAAACAAGAGTCCTACGCCTGTACCGACTGCCATGACATACGCCAGGTACTTGTTTCGCAACACTACATTGAACGCAACGACCAACGCCGTCATAAAAATTATGCCGGGCACGAGCACCACACCGTAGACCATCAAGTATGCCGAGATATCGACAGGCGTATGTCCTCTCATTAATTGGATCAGGATTGCGAGTAGCCCCACTGCGGCCAACAGCGAAAACGTCAATACAATCGTCGCGAGATACTTTGAGAGCAGTAACACGCTGTTTGTCGCGGGTGTGGACCATACGACCGATTCGATCTTCACCTCTCGATCGCGATGCATCGCTTCACCCGTGTAGAAAACCGCGATCCCAGTCAGGAACAACAATAACAACTTTGCAGTGTTAGTCGCAGAGGCGGCGGAATGAGAGACGTCCGGCGGGATGTTATAGAAGGCCACTTCCAGGATAGAGAGAAAGATAGCCAGCGGCATGACAACTACAAGACTTCGTTCCGAGCACAGTAGGCGGAACTCAAGGCCCAACGCGGCGACCAGTTTGTTCGCATTCGCGCGAATTCCTGCGTTCACCCTGGCGACTGCAGGAACGGCGACCGCGCTTGCTTTGTAGTCAGGCTTTTCGAATTCGAGCGGACTCTCCGGGTAATAGACGCGTTCGGACGCGGTCGAAAGATTCAGAGATGAAAAGTCTTCTGTGGCCCCGGAGCGCTCGGCCATTGCAAAACGTCTGTAGAGAATCGTCAGAAGGATCGTCGTTACCAGGATCATCACCACGCGGTTGATGATCAGGTCTGAGCTGTAAACGACCAGGAATCGGTTTAGGACCTCGGCGCTGCTCGTGTGAATGTTCAAAGTCGCGTTGTTGTTCGTCCAATTCATCACGAGAGGGTCAAGTAAAACTCGCCAGCGTTGCGGCAAACCCTTTAATAAACTGACTTGATAAGTGATGTAGACCGGGTAAAACGCGACTCCCAGACCGTATACGATTTTCGCGTTGCGCGTTAGAGTGCCGACCGTAAAGTAAAAGGCGGCCAGGGCCAGATGCGAGAGGACCACGAGAACAAAAAGGTGTTTAGGATACAGAAAGAATTTTGCTTCCTGGACAACCATACCTTGCTTTGGAATTGCCTGAAGCACAAATAGGGTGAGGACGAAAGCCGACTGACCGCATGCCAGCGTCAAAAAACTTCCGAAGAACTTTCCCAAAAGATATTGAGCACGGCTTACGGGCTTGGAAAAAATGAGCGGATCGATGCCGGCGCGAAAGTCTCTGATCACGGGATCCGCCATGAGCACCGCCGTAAACAGAGGCAACGTCATGAACGAGTAAAACGGGAGGACGCCGGCAATGAAGAAATCGCTGTTCGTCGCGACGCCGCGCCCGGTTGCTGGTCCCCAACCCCACCACAGCAGCGCATTACCTCCGCACAGCATCGCCATCACATAAGGCGCGACGCGTTTGGTGTTGAGCAGCGCCTCGTTGTAAACGATTGCTGCGAACGTGCGGAATGTGTCCATTTAGATCTGATTCACGGTGATGAAGTAATGATCTTCGAGCGTTGCGTTTACGGGTGTGAAAGGTTCTGCCGGCTTTCCGTTTTCAGAGAGCATGCGAACACGCGTGCGCCCGCCGGCCATCTGCTTCGAGATGACTTTCCCGCTCGCTTTTAGATCGGGGACTTGCTCGCGTGGGAGAGTTGCTTCCCAAATTCGCCCGTCGAGTCGTTCGAGTGCGGTCTCGGGTGAGGTCGCTGCAAGGATCTTGCCGCCGCGTATCACCGCGAACTCGCTGCACAGATTCGACACGTCGGAAACGATATGAGTTGAAAGAAGGATGACTGTATTCTCGCGGGCGCTCTCAGCCAGCAGGTTGTGAAGGCGCGCACGTTCTTCAGGGTCCAGCCCTGCCGTAGGTTCATCGACAATGAGAAGTTCCGGGTTGCCGATCAACGCCTGTGCGATACCCACACGCTGTCGCATACCTCCGGAAAATCCGCCGAGACGCCGGTTACGCTCGTCCGTTAGATTGACGCGTTCGAGCAGGGCATCGACGAGCGAACGCCTTTGCTTTCGGTCGAAAACGCCTTTGAGCTTTGCGAAGTAATCGAGCATTTGGGCGGCCGTGAGTGTCGGATACAGACCAAAGTCCTGCGGCAGGTAACCCAGCATCTGGCGCGTATGATGCTTGCGCGCGAGCAGATCAGCGCCATTCATCTCGATCGTGCCGGAGTCGGGTTCCAGCAGCGTCGCGATGATCTTCATCAAAGTCGTCTTACCTGATCCGTTTGGGCCAAGTAAGCCGAAAACACCCGGAGACAACTCAAGGCTGACCCCGTTGAGCGCTTGAACACCGCTCGGGTAGGTTTTTGTCAGATCTTTAATTACGAGCATTCAGGGCTTCCCGCTCCCCTAGATTGTCTAGGATGCAAACTCTAGCGCGAGTGCCCTAGACTGTCAAGGGGTTTGTTTGATGATGCCGGCGTGGCGGGTGAGCCTCGGGTCTTTGGTCCCGGTGCGGAGTGCTTCGGCCATCAGTTTCTTTGCGTCACCGATGCGACCGTTCTTGAAGAGTGCCCAGGCCAGGGAATCGCACGTGAAGATGTCTTTGCGATTTTCGTATTCACGCGACGCGAGTGTCAGCGCTTGTTCGAGATTCCGATCGTGGTCGAGCCAGTAATTGATCATGTGGCGCCAGGATCGCTCGCGAACTGCGTTTTCACCTTCCAGGGTCTCAAATTTTTCATACTGTTTGAGCGCGTCGTCTTTGCGGCCCTGGAGCGTGTAAAGGTCGCCGAGCATCTGTGCCGCATCGGCGGATGCACCCTCGCGTTCGGAGATCTTTATCGCGGATTCGACGTCGCCTGCTTCTTTTCGTGCCTGCGCCTTTGCGCGCAGGGCAAGAGGATGATCGGGAAATATTCGCAGCGCTTCGTCGAACTCACGTTCGCCTGCTTCTGATTTTCCGGCAGTAATGAGTTCGTTGCCGAGCTGCACGTGACACCACGCAACCGCTTCGGCATCGTTCGGGTTCGCGGATTTAACCGCCGCAACCATCGCCTGGATCGCACCCTGCGTGTCGCCGTGCAACGATCGCAAGTACGAAACCCTCGCATACGAAGAACTGTCGGGTCGCAGGTCGACCATTTTCTGCGCCGCGTTCACTGCGCCGGCGTAGTCGCCGAGCTCGACTAGGGCATCCGTGATTTGACCCCACACGTCATGATCGTCTGTGCGAACAGCCTGCGCTTTACGCGCCGTATCGAGCGCGTCTGAAAACCGGTGATACGTCAACTGAAGTTTCGCGCGGAGTTTCAACGCATCATAGTTGTCCGGCTCAACGGCCAGCGACCGCGTGATCGCATCGTCAGCATTCTTGTTGAGATCAAAGTCAGCAGTCTCTCTCGCCTTCTGCATGTAAGCTGCGGCAAGCTGGTTGTATCCATCAGCGCTGTTCGGCATTTTTTCAACAACCCGCATCGCCCGAAGAATTCGTTGGTCCGTTTTGTTCGGTTTCACAGGATGCTTGGATCTCAGCCCAACGATCAGCGCGACGATCCCCAGCCCAATCAGTCCAGCCCCGATGAGCGACAACGCAAACTTCATCCTTCTCATTTTTTGTGCTCCTCTTTGTGCCTTTTGTGGCTCTAGTTGCCAGACTGAGGCGTCCCCAGGTAAGGAAAGCGCGTCAAGAACGGCACGTCGTTGTTCGCCACTCCATCCCCGAGCGTATTGTTCGGCGAAACATTCGTAGCGGGCGTGAACGGTGTTCCTCCTGCCACTACACGCAACGCGATGTCGACGACGTCGTCAAACACGCGGCGTCCATTTGGAAAACCCGCCACATCGCCACCGAGCAGACCAAGACGATTCGGACTTGCCGCAGGCGGAATCGCAACGTTGAGGCGTAGCATCTCGTGTGGCTTGCCATCAGAGAGGAAAGTCGTGAAGTTTGGACCAGTAACACTGTTAATTGGAATTCCCGTAGCGAATATGGCCGCCAGATCGTTTCGTGGCGCCGGCGGAATGGAAATCCCAAACACCGCACTCAATAACTGAGCGAGCTGCGGATTCGTCACAAACTGCGCGAACTGCGAATCACCAGCGGGCGTCGAAGCATTGAACCTGTCCTTCAGCTTGAGCGGAATGATCAGCTCGTTCACAAGCGGCGAACCGAGTCGCGACACCTGTTGGTATGGTCCAACCGTCAACGGCTCGTCGCCATCATCGTCGAGAGCAGATCTCAAGACGCTGATCTTCTGTCTGCTCGACACGGCCCAAACACCGATCACGGCATCCGCTGCCGTTGGACCACTCGGCACAGCGCCACTACGCGTGACGTCCTGTATCGGGACTTCAATCGCGATCGTGCTTACGTTGTAACCGGCGGTCGAATCGACGCCACCGTCGGTGGTGATTGACCTCAGTTTGAGCGTGTCAAAGACTCCGCCGACGTCGATATAGAACCCTTCATCACGTTGACCGGCAAACACTCTCCCGCCATTCGGCAGTGCGTAGATCGCGGGTTGCGCCAAAGCTGCTTCGTAGTTCGGAGTCGTACGTTCGCCGATGTTGCTCGGGGGCATTATCAAACCCGAAGCGAGCACTTTGCCACTCTTCCCCGTATGTCGATCGATGCGCGTAACGCTGTACGTTTGCGGCTCGTTGTAGTCGGGATCGTCGAGCGACGTGATCAGCGGTTCGATTCCGCCGGTTCCCGCAAACGCCTGGTTTGGTGCAGCCATGCCGAGAACTGAGTCGCCGTTTACAAATCGCGTCTTGAACCGGAATTGGTAAGTGATGTCTTCGACGCCGTCACCTGTGTTGTCGATGTAGATCTCGTAGAGAACGGTGTCGTCAAACTTGTAGAAGTGTGGACCGCCGGATGGCTCCTGGAACGGAATCCAGTTCGCGATCAGCGTGACAAAACCACTTCGTCCCGGCTCTGTACTTCTGAATGCGTAGGTATCTGTGTTGTCTGCCAGTGGATCGGCGACGATTAGTGGTGCTTCCCGATGACTCGAAGCAAGCGATCTGGTTGGAGCCGGGGTAAAGATCACTGACAACGTCAATGCGAACAGTAAAAACGCGAGCAATGCTCTGCGAGCGAGTGGTTTTCTCATGTCTTTGTTCCTTCTGACTGATGAAGAATTCACTAGCTATACGGAGGGTGCGGCGCGTTTGGATTTGTGACGAGGTCGGCCAAAAAGATTTTTGCCCAGAGTCCCGGGTTGGCGGTGTTATCTCTTCGGGCAGAGAAAATTCAAGCCCGGTGCGTTAACAAAAGTGGAACCAAAGCGTCAATATAGTGGAATTAGTAATAACGGACCCGAAAAGTGGGGGGGTAACATGCTGAAGATACACGCAAAAAAACTGGATGCGGTAAAGGTTCTTTCTCTGGAAGGCCAGATTATCAACGGTAACACGGAGCTTCTTCGCCGCGTCGCGCAGTCGACTGCCGGCACCAGCGACATGATTCTCGATTTTTCGAACGTCACAATCGTCGACGCCCACGGCCTTGGCGTGTTGTTACAGTTGCGCGAGCAGACCCTGGCACAGGGAATTCGCTTCAAGATAATCAACGTCAGCAAGCCGCTGAACCGGATCTTCGAAATCACACGTCTCAATACTGTTTTCGAGATCAACTCCGGCATTGAAATCCTTCCTCAGCGAGCGCCGCTGCACCGCGTGCCGGTCGCCGCTTGATCACTTTGTATTGACACGTCTGCGCGGCCAGTGTAGGTTCCGAGCGCTTTATTCACCCCACCGCTGGAACACAATATGGCCACGAAAAAATCTGCCCAAAAAACTCCCGCAAAAAGAACTCCGAAACGTCTGTGCAGTCTCTTGCCCAGACCAAAGCCTCAACTCCGTGAAGCTGTAACGGCCGATGTACCTCGCGCGAGGGCGATACTCATCGCTCGTAACAAGTGGGCCAACAAAACCGTGCTCCACTATTGCTTCTTCAAAGGCAACTCGCGCTACAAGGTGCCGAAAAAGCAGGCCGATGCGATTCGAAAAGCATTCGCGGAATGGAAAGCAATCGGTGTCGGTCTCGAGTTTGAAGAGATCGACAAGATGAGTGAGGCTGAAGTGCGCATAGGCTACAACACTGCGGACGAGGTTTCTGAATCGGCGGTCGGCAGAGACGTCCTGGACGTTCCGCAGAACCAGCCGACAACGGTTTATGGATGGGACTTGACCACGGCTGAAGGAAAGGGCACCGCTCTACACGAGTTGGGCCACGTACTCGGCATGGAGCACGAGCACCAAAATCCGTTTGCGGGAATCAAGTGGCACGAAGAAGCCGTATACAAAAATCTCGCGGCTGAGCCGAACGAATGGGATCGAGAAACCACCTTTCACAATATTCTCGAGAAGCTCGACGCGCAGCAGGTCCAGGGTTCGACGTGGGATCCCGACTCGATCATGGAGTATGAATTCGAACCGGCTTTGATCGACGAGCCGGAGAAGTACGACAAGAACGGGCTATTCCCGCCCGGCACGCTGTCCAAAGCAGATAAGGAATGGGCGCGTAAGTGGTATCCACCCGCCGAGAAACAGTCGCGAAACCTGCAACCGTTCGAATCGGTTGCGGTGGAGCTTACGTCCGGGCAGCAGGCTGATTTTGTTTTCAAGCCTGATGCAACACGCCGCTACACGATCACGACGAAGGGCGCTTCTGACACGCTTCTTGTCTTGTTCGAGGAGATCGACGGAGAACCGAGATACGTGACCGCAGACGACGACAGCGGTGAAGATCGGAACGCGAGTATCAGTCACAAATTCTTCGCGGGGCGGAAGTATGCCGTAAGACTTCGCCTCTACTATCCAGGCAGGACTGGCATCACATCAGTGATCATCACGTAGCCACAAAAGGCACAAAAGACGCCTCTGCGGTTAACGGCGATTTCAACGCAGAGTACGCAGAGATACGCAGAGGACCGCAGAGAAAACAGCTTACTCGTATCGCAACGCCAACGAGTGGATCGACCCTTTTGTGTGCTTCTTTGTGCCTTTTAGTGGCCCTTCTCAACCACGTAAACAACTCTCGACAAGCGTCTCTCGCTCGTAAGCTTGTGCACGGCTGCGAAGAACCTCTGAAGACCTTCAAAACGTTCTTCGCCTTCGATCTGGACCAGGGCATCTTTGTGGCGTTGCCGTGAGTCGTGCCAGCGTCCCGCAACCAGCGCTGCGTTCTCACTAAGGTCTTCCTGTTGGACCAGTTGAAAACCCGCATTCGCGATGAGTTGTTCGTTGATTCCCGGCGGCACGAATAAAAACAAACCCACGAGACTGCGCAGCGCGAGTTCATCGTTCGTCACTGGTCCGGTAATGACGACCGGATCCGTGAACACTGCGCGCCGCCCAGGTCGAAGAACCCTCTGCCACTCGTGAAACACATTCTGCCGATCCGCGAAGTGGTTCATCGAGTCCATGCAGATGACGCCTTCGAACGTGTTGTCGTCAAACGGCAAGCGTGCGTTTGCGTCGGCGACTTTGATCGTAATTCGATCGCTGAGGTTTGAGTCGCGCAAACTCTGCGTCGCGGTCTCGACAGCGCCTTCATTCGCATCGATGCCCGTCACGTAGCAACTCGTCTGCTGGGCCAGATAACGCGCCGGACCACCCGAGCCACTCGCAACTTCGAGCACGTGCTCGCCGGGTTCCAGTCGCAGCCA
Source organism: Pyrinomonadaceae bacterium (assembly GCA_035571655.1). Lineage (GTDB taxonomy): Bacteria > Acidobacteriota > Blastocatellia > Pyrinomonadales > Pyrinomonadaceae > PSRF01. The sequence continues at coordinate 8,023 of DATNCH010000070.1, read as the reverse complement.
GGAGATAAAGCGATCGTATTCGCCGGCAGTGATCCAACTGTTCTGGCCGATGTCGCGGCCGAAAGTCTCTTCGCGGATCGCGGCCAGCACCCGCTCGGAAAAGTTACTGTAACTGCTGTAAAGGTCAACGCGCTCTGACATACCAACTCCTTCGATTAGATACACACCCGTAATCAATCGCGTAAACCAACGGCGAATCGGTCACTCGATGACCCAAAATTCGCGCGTAATACGCGTTACAAGTGATGTTTTGCCGCTAAATGTCACTCACCATTGAAAACTTCTTCGGAAGGAAGTGACTTATGCTTTTCGCTGGAACCCGCTTTTTTCTGCTCATTTTACTTGTCTTACCGGCGCTCGCCGTCGCAGCACAGCAACAACAGCAGCCGGACGATCCCGCCACGCTCGAATTCCGTCGGTCGTTGTACGGCGCACTGAATACAGGTGACGCTCAGAAGCTCGCGTCGATCATAGATCGTGTTGACCCAAAGGAGCTCGACGATCTTCTGCTCTACGCGCTCAGCCAGAATCCGAAGACGCCCGTGGAAGTTGTTCGCCTGCTGGTCGACAAAGGCGCCAACGTAAATCCGGAGACGCGCTCGAAGACTCCCTTGATGCACGCCGCGAGTGAGGGAAACGACGAAGTTATCAAGTTACTGCTGGCGCGAGGTGCTCAGGTTAATGTCCTGACTGACGACGGAACTCCTCTGATGATGGCAGCCGTCGGAGGGCACTCTGAGGCGTTGAAACTCCTGCTGACCGCCGGCGCCGACGTGAAAACCATCCACCGAACCGGCGACAACGCATTGATCATGGCTGCAAGGCAGCGGAGTTATCGTAATCCCACACTGGAACCCAACTCCGAAATCGTCCACGTGCTGTTGGCCCATGGCGCCGATCCTAACGCGAAAGGCGACTGGGGTCGCACCGCATTGATGCAGGCGAACACTGCCGCGAAGGTGAAATTCTTAGTCGCGGCCGGTGCGAACGTCGAAGCGAGAGACGAAAAGGGCGAGACGGCTTTAATGAAAGCGGCGTCAAACGGCTATGCGGCGGTTGTTAACGCTCTTATCGAAAGCGGGGCAAATGTCAATGCATTCGACAACAAGAGCACGACCGCGCTGTTGTTCTCTCTCGACAATGAAAACTACGTGATGGGTGACGAGCGCGAGACGCTGCCCGCGCGTCGTATCGAGGTTGCGCGAAGATTGTTGGTTGCGAAATCCATCAACGTGAATGCGCAGAACATCGATGGTGAAACGGCGTTGATGCGCGCGGTAAAGCTCGCGAACGTCGAGATCGTCAAATCACTTTTGGCCCACGGCGCAGACCCAAAGCGAAGTGACGTGTTTGGCAACACGGCTGTGATACTTGCTTACGAGAAAGACAATGCAGAGCTGGCGGAGCTCCTGCCGCCTAAGTTGAAGCGACCGTCACGAGCCGTGCTCAACGCTTTTCTGCGTGCTGCTGTCGGAAAGAATGACGAAGCAAAAGTTAAAAGTCTCCTGGCTGCTGGCGCGGATCCGAATCACGAGTTCGCGATCGACTACGCGCACAAATCGATCAAGAGAACGGTCTTGATCCTCGCAGCTCGCATGGGCCATCTGGGCATCGTGCAGTTGTTGCTGGACAAGGGTGCGAACGTGAATGCGAAGGGCTTGATCTTTGGTAGCGAGCATGGGCTGGAATACGGCACTGCGCTACAGGCCGCCGAGTCCTGGAAACACCCCGAAGTCGCGGCGCTCCTGAGAAAAGCTGGACAGGATTGACTAAATCCTGTCCAAGGTGACTTTCCTACAGTTACTTTGAGGTAACTCCTTGACGCGATCCTCCTGCAAGAATAGTTTGTCCGGATGAAACAAATAGTTCTCGTCTTCTTTCTCCTCCTTCAACCGTTTCAAACCTTTTCACAGACCAATCAGCGAGACGGGCAGCACGATTTTGATTTTGAGATTGGGACGTGGAAGACGCATTTGCGACGACTCGTGCGTCCGTTAACCGGTTCGACGACGTGGGTCGAGTATGACGGCACGACTGTTGTGCGAAAGGTTTGGAATGGTCGTGCAAATCTCGTGGAGCTGAAGGCCAATGGTCCGGCGGGGAACTTTGAAGGACTCAGCTTGCGTCTTTACAATCCGCAATCGCGGCAGTGGACCCTGAACTTCGCAAACATCAATGACGGCGTGTTGGCCCAACCGACGATCGGCGAGTTCAAAGACGGACGTGGCGAGTTCTACAACCAGGAGAAGTACAACGAACGCGCGATCCTTGTGCGGTTTGTAATCACGAAGATCACTGACGATAAATATCAATTCGAACAGGCATTCTCCGATGATGGTGGCAAGACGTGGGAAGTCAATTGGATCGCGGTGGATACGCGTGTCAAGGAATAAGTTAGACAGGATTTACAAGATCTAGAGGATTTACAAGATCTGCATTTGGCGTGCGAGCTCGGTTGCGTTTTGCGGGCGAGCGTCGGGGTCTTTCGCGAGGGCGTGCATGATTCCGACTGAGACGCGCCGGGGAATTTCCAATGCAGGTGAGAATGGCGGAGGTGGTTCTGTTAAATGCCGGTTGATGACGCCCGAGACTGTCTCCTCCGCAAACGGCTTCTTCCCGGAAAGCATCTCGTAGAACATCGCGCCGAGACTGTAAACATCTGAACGCACGTCGAGCGGCTCACCGAGACATTGTTCCGGCGACATGTAATAAGGAGTCCCGACAACCGAGCCCGTCGACGTTGCGCCGGCGTCCGCCAGGAGTTTTGCGAGTCCGAAGTCGACCACCCTTACGCTCTCCAACTCGAAATCATCTTCAGGCGCGACGACGAGGATATTCTCCGGCTTGAGGTCTCGATGGACCACGCCCTGCCGATGTGCAGCGCCCACACCCGCGCAGATTCCCCGCATCAACCGCACGCCACGCTCGACCGAGAAATGATCTTCGCTGCTCAAGAGTTCGCGCAGCGCGGTGCCTTTAACAAACTCCATCACGATGAACGCCGGTGCATGTTCGTCGTCTGTCTCGCCGAAGTCGTGAATCGTAATGACGTTTGGGTGACGCAACATCGCAGCGGCACGTGCTTCTCGGCGAAAACGCGCGAGGGCTGCGTCGTCTTTGACAAATTTTCCCGTCAGGATCTTTACCGCGACGTCGTCGCCGATGTGGACGCGTGTCGCCTGGTAGACGATGCTCATTCCACCTTCACCCAACTTCGCCTTCAGCGCGTACTTGCCGTCGATTACGTGTCCGATGAGCGGATCGGGATTGACCAGGCGAATCGTGGGAAGCGAAGAGTAATAATGACTCTCGTAGTATGGATGCACGCGACTCGAGCCCGGCAGTGACAGAGGCGAACCGCACTCCGAACAGAACATCGCCTCTTTGTCGAGGAACAACTCACACGCCGCGCAGAACGGATTGTGAGATCGCAGATCGGCGAGCATCTGGTCCAACTCGTTTTCGATTGTTTCCAGCGCAGTCGAAGACAGGCGGAGCCCGCCTTCGATGTCAAACAAACAATACACCGGCAACACCTCGCGGCCGTTGAGCAAGGCGCTGCCGATTTTGTGCTCGTTATCGAGCGCACACGGTTCGGTGAGATTTAGTCTGGTGACGGCATTGCGGACTGCGCCTCGATCCTTTTCAGCCTCGGATTGCGGCACGTGTACGGCGATAACGCGCACGCCTTCACGCCTGCGTTGGTCGCGTAAGTCGGCGACCTGGGCCATGTTGATCTTCGACGCTTCCGAACCAAGAGACCAGAAGTGAACGAGGATCGGATGGCCCTTGATCTGTAAAGTCGCAGATTGCCGGTTCAGCCATTCTCCGGCTTCGTCAAATGACGGCAAATGTAGTTCTTTTTGTGCCTTTTTATGGCTAAATGACATCATTCCTCGGAAGTTGTCGGGTCAATCACAGTCTTGACCTGGGCGACGTGGTTCGCGGGAAAACCGCCGAGCCTCGCGTGCTCCTGAACCAGCTCTTCATTCGGCGCGATGTAAACGCAGTAAATCTTATTATCAGTGACAAAACTTTGCACCCACTGAATCTGCGGTCCTAACTGATTCAGGACGTTGCAGGAACGCTGGGACATAGTTTTCAACTCCGCCGGCGACATCTTGCTCGCGCCGGGAACAACTCGCTCTATAACATATTTAGGCATATGATTTCTCCATTTCGTATTTTACTCACTGTAACTCCGTCAATAATTGCTGAAATTCCCGATCGCCGCGCAGCGAATGGAACGCATTATCCATCCTGGCCCAGTGCGCGACGGTTTTAAAGCCACTCTCAAACGCACGTCGAAGCAGGATCAGCGACGACTCCTTCTCGCCGAGCAAGGCATACGCGCACGCACAGTTGTAAACTGCGAGACCGTCGTTGGGTTCGAGTTCGAGCACTCGTTTCAGCGTCGCGCTTGCTTCTTCCACGCTTCCAAAACGCGCATAACCTTCGGCCAGCCGGCTCATCACCATCGTGTCGTCAAGACTTGCCTCGAGTTTTCGTGAAGTGATCTCGACAACCTTCAGCGCCGCTTCCTGGGCCTCATCGACTTTAACCAGCTTCAAATAAACTCCCGCAAGGTATCGCCACGGGTCTTCATCATAAGGCTTCAAATCGGCAGCACGACGATAGTGCCGCAGCGCACCTTCCAGGTCGTTCGAGAGTTCCGCGATCATTCCGAGCCTCAGATGACCCGGATAAAATTCGGAATTGTCGCGCAAAATCTCTTCTATCGTGCGTTTCGACTCGGTGAACAGCCGGTGATGAAAATAGACCATCGCGATCCCGAACTTTGCGTCGAGCAACGTGGGCTCGATCGTGAGCGCCTTCTGATTGATCTCGATCGCTTTGCTCAACCATGAAGAGCTGCCGTCGTACCACTCGTACATCGCCGAATAGCCTTCGGCGAGTCCCGCGTACGACGACGCGAATCCCGGGTCGAGGGCGATCGCGCTTTCAAACATCTCGATCGCGTTTTCCGTGTTTCTGCGGCCCTTCAGATATAGCAGCTCCCTGCCGCGCATGTAAAAATCGTAGGCCAGCAGATCGTCCGTGGGTTTTTGCGTCAGCAGTTCTCGCTCGGTATCCGAGAGAGAGATTTTCAGTGCGTCGACAATCTTTTGCGAGACTTCGTTCTGCAAGTCGAATATGTCTTCGACCTGGCGATCGAACCGCTCGGCCCAAAGGTGGTAGCCGTCGCGAAGACTGATAAGCTGAGCGGTGATGCGGATCCTGTTACCCGCCGTGCGCACGCTTCCTTCGAGGATGTAGTTCACACGCAGCGCTTCGCCGACCTGCCGCATGTTCACTTCCTTCTTGCGAAACGGCAGTACGTCTGTGCGCGAAACGACCTTCAACTCCTTGATCTTCGAGAGATCCGTGATGATGTCTTCCGTCATACCGGCGCAGAAGTAGTCGCTGTCCGTCTCCGAATTCATGTTTTCGAAGTAAAGGACGGCGATCGACCTTTCGGGAACGATTTCGGTCGAGAGTGTGCCGATCGGTCTTGAAAAAGACCTGTGTGACTGGCTCTCGAGCTCTCGTTTCAGATCTCTGAGATCGATCAAGAGATCTTTGACGGTTTGGTAGCGCTGCTCTCGATCCTTGCGCAACGCGCGCGCGATGACGCGATCGAGATCCCGTGGTCCTTCCGCCAGGTGAGGCAGGAGTGATTCGGGTTCGCGATCCAAAATTCCGGACATCACGTCGATCGTCGTTGGACCATGAAACGGCTGCCGGCCGGAGATCATTTCATACAGCACACAGCCAAGGCTCCAGATGTCGCTGCGATGGTCCACGTCGAGACCGCGCGTCTGTTCGGGAGACATGTAATGAGCAGTTCCCATCACCACTCCGGCTGCGGTGTTGATGAAGTTCTGGGTTGGTGCGAGCGAATCAGTTTCAGCCGGTTCCCGTTCGCGAGTCAGTTTGGCGAGACCAAAATCGAGTACCTTAACGATTCCATCGTGCCGCAGCATGATGTTGTCAGGCTTGATGTCGCGATGGGTGATGCCGACGCTGTGCGTCGCGTTTAGAGCGCTGGCGACCTGGATGCCGATGTCGAGCGCATCAATCGCTTTGAGTGGGCCCGTCCTTATTCGATCGCGCAACGTTTGGCCGTCGATAAATTCGGTTGCGATGAACTGTTCGGACTCGATCTCGTCGATTTCGTAGATGGTCAGAATGTTTGGATGATTGAGCGCTGAGGCCGCTTTCGCTTCCTGCACGAACCGGCGCACACGATCGCCTGTTCTCTCGTCGACGACGTCTGACGGCAGGAGTTTTAGTGCGACTTTGCGATCGAGCTTGGTGTCGTGCGCCAGGAAGACCTCGCCCATACCGCCAGCCCCGATTTGGGAGCAGATTTCGTAGCGACCGATTTTTTTACGCACGGGGAACGACAAGTGCACCTACATGGGGGACGTTTGCTGGGGCTCAGGCGAAGCGCCGCGTATTGTAGCGCGCCTCAATAATAAACGCGTAAAAAAGTAGACCGTCAGTCCACGTTCGTGGTAAAAGCTCGTCGACCTTTGTCCAAAAATATGGATGCCACAAAAAGGCACAAGAAGCGCAAAGGCTGTTCGCAAGATCTCTTGCGCCTTTTGTGCTTTTTTTTGGCATTCCTGCCGTCTTCATCCGCCTTGGCCCAGGAAGCGCCCAAGACCGCTACCGAATACTTTCAAGCTGGTCTCGCCGCGGAACGGGTAAGCGATTTGCAATCAGCACTCGCTGCTTATAAGGAAGCCGTAAAGGTCGAACCAACCAATCCGATCGCGCATTACAATCTCGGCATAACGCTGCAAAGAGTTGGAAATCATAAGGATGCGCTCGTCGCTCTCAAGCGAGCCACCGAATTGAAGAGCGACTATGCTGAGGCCTACGTGTATCTCGGAAAATCGTACGAATACCTCGGACAGCAGCAGGAATTCCTGATCGCACTGCAAGAAGCCTACCGCCTCAGGCCTGACAACCTTGCGGTTCAAAGAGAGTTCGGCTATGCGCTGCGAGCAAACAGTAGATACTCCGAAGCGCTCGAGCCGTTGCGAAAGCTCGTGGATGCACGTCCAGAGGATGTAGAAGCGAAGTACATTCTTGGCAACACATACTTGATGGCGGGGAAGTTCGATGATGCGATCAAAATATTGAGCGAGGTGTTGGCGTTGCAACCCGAGCACAGCGAAGCACGTGAGCGATTGCGCGTGGCATCAGCGCGTAAGGATGAAGCATCCAAGCTGGAACTGTTCAGGCAGCGGGCGGCGCAGGAACCCAACAATGGCAGCGCTCAGGATAGTTTGGGCCAGGCGTATGCCGGCGCGGGAATGTACGCGGAAGCCGAACGCGCGTACCTGAAAGCGGTTTCACTCGAACCGAAGAACCATCAATTTCAGGTGAGGCTCTGTGTTAATTACTCTGAGTGGAGCAAGTATGACGAAGCAGTTGTGTGTTATCACAAAGCGATCGAGCTGAAGCCTCATCACGTGCTATTTATGAGCCTCGGCAATGTGTATCAGAAGCAGGGGAAGATGGACGAGGCGATCGTCGCTTATCAAAAGTCTCTCGAGTTGAAACCGGATTTTGTGTTTTCGCTCTACAGTCTCGGGTATGTTTACATGAGACAGGGTCGATATGAGCCGGCGATTCCGCCTCTACAGAAATTGTTGGGCATCGAACCGAAGCACGTTTTCGGCAACCACGCCCTCGGTGTCGCCTACGCCCAGACCGGCAACCGCACCGGCGCGATGCAACAGTACTACCTCCTCCAAACCCTCGACGCCAGGCTCGCCGCAGATTTGTTGAAACTAATTCCGAAATAGGGCCACAGAAATGCACAAAGGGATTCACAAATGTCGTTCAGGGCTTTAGCTGGGGATTGACTGGCGATCCCATCAACGACTTTCCCCTCACGACACCCGGAAGCTTTGGACACAACGGCGCGTTCGGCACGATCTTCTGGATCGATCCTGAAGAAGGCCTGATCCGAATCTTCCTCGAACAAGTGTTCGGCTCCGGCAACGAA
>DATNCH010000069.1:0-45936 GCA_035571655.1 Pyrinomonadaceae bacterium | reverse complement strand
CGCGTCCCCGCGTCGTTTCTTGCCCTCACTGCTGACATGTAGTAGCCTTGGCGACCGGCCCAACATGTTGTGGTTCCGGCCAGACTCTGACTCAGATGCCCAGCAAGCCGAGCTATCGCAAATACGTCGAATTCGGAGTTCTGTGTCTGGTCGCAGTGGCTTTTCTGTGGTGGTTTGGTCGCAGACTGAATTGGACTGAAGTCCGGCAGTCAGTAAGCGAGGCGAATCCATATCTCCTGGTAGCGGCGATCCTTTTCATCTGCTCGGTTTACCTCTTCAGGGCTTTCAGATGGGGAGCGCTATTGAAGCCGTTGAGCGCTGCACGGTTCTCCGATCTCTTTGCCGCGACCACCATCGGCTTCAGTGCCGTTTTCCTGATCGGTCGCGCGGGCGAATTCGTCAGGCCCGTCGTGCTTTCGATGCGCGATCCGCAAGTAAGACCGAGCGCGTCGCTCGTTACGATAGTCGTCGAGCGCATCTACGACATGACGGCTGTTGCGCTTATGTTCGCCATCAACCTGATTTGGTTTCGACCGCCAATCGCGCTCGATATCTCATTCGATCGAGTTCGGCTGGCTGGGTTTGGGTTGTTCGGCGTGACGGTGCTCGGGATCGCGTTTCTCGCGTGGTTTAGATCGAAATCGTCGTCTGTTATCGACTTTGTCCAACGCTTATTCGCCCGCTGGAGTTTCATTCCCAAGCGTCTGGCAAAGCTTGTTTTGCGCATGCTCGAACAGCTCGCACAAGCACTTCGCGTGCTCGTTAATTTTCGCGAGCTGGCAGAGACGATCGCATGGACGGCGCTACTTTGGTTTGCGATTGCCGCAGCCAATCTTTTGGTTATGCGTGCGTTCCATCTCGATATCGGCTTTCCCGAAACGATTTTCGTGCTCGGTTGGGCGCTCGTAGGCTCTCTGGTGCCGACGCCGGGTGGTGCCGCCGGCGCTTTTCACGCAGCGACGGCTACGGGATTGTTGTTCATCGGCGTAAAAAACCGAGAGACGGCAGCCGCGCTTGCCATCGTGTTGCACCTTGTCGATTTTGGCCCGGCGCTTTTGTTTGGACTCTTTTACGTGATTCGCGGCGACCTCAGCCTCACAAAGTTACGCAAAATGATTTCACCGCCCTCTGAGGAGGTTCAACTGAGATGAAGTGTCCATTCTGTGCTTACCTTGAAGATAAAGTCGTCGACTCGCGTGAGTCGCGCGAGGGTGATGCAATCCGTCGCAGACGCGAGTGTCTCCGGTGCGAACGAAGATTTACCTCCTACGAGCGCATCGACGAGATTCCTTACATGGTCGTCAAGAAAGACGGTCGCAGAGAAACTTTCGATCGCAACAAAGTGATGGCCGGGTTGTTGAGAGCTTGCGAAAAACGTCCCGTGCCTTCAGGTAAACTTGATAGCATCGTCAACGCGATCGAGAAGTATGTTCAGGAATCTTCCGAACGCGAGCGTCCGACGAGTAAGATCGGTGAGATGATCATGCGACGCTTGAAAGAACTGGACAAAGTCGCATATGTTCGTTTTGCGTCTGTGTATCTGGAGTTTGAAGACGTGTCGGAATTCATGACGGAGCTCAAACACCTGGTGCGGACGCGGGCTGGCGGCCCAACGAACAAGAAGTAAACGAACCGGGGAAATTTGTAATGATCAAACCTATTCGTGCGACCGGATTAGAGCGGCTCGAGTTGCAGCGTCTGCGCGACCGAGTCGGACGTCTGTACGCCGCTTTGCAGGAAGCCACCGAAGCCGAAAATCCCCTGGCCTCTGGCGCATGGGCGCCGCCGGTAGATCTCTGTGAAACAGAACAGGCCATTTCAATCCGTATCGAGCTTCCCGGCGTGACTGCCGATCAGGTAAAGATCGGTCTCACGAACGACAAACTGAGAATCTGGGGCGAGAAGAAGCGGCGGCCCAACCGCCGGCGAATCATCGGGTACCTCTGTTCCGAACGAAGTTTTGGTAACTTTGGCCGCGTCGTTCCGTTACGCTGGACCGTCTGCATACGGAATGCAACAGCAGAACTGACGAACGGCATGCTTATCATTCGTCTTCCGAAAATTCAGGATCGAAGAGGAGAGGAGGTCCTGGTAGCAGTTAAGGACGCATAATCCAGATGAAGTCATCGGTCATTTATCATTGGTCATTTTTTCCAGGCCGGAGGTCTTCAATAGCAAATGATAAATGTCAAATGATAAATGACCAATGATCAGGTAAACACCATGGCACTACCGAAAGAACCAGAGTTTTCCGAAGCAGTCGAGACAACCGACACCGATCAACAACTCCAGATCCCAAACGAGTTGCCGGTCTTGCCTCTGCGCGACATCGTGATCTACCCGTTCATGATCGTGCCGTTGTTTGTGTCGCGGGAGAAATCGATCAGGGCCGTTGACGAGGCGCTTGGTGAAAACCGAATGATTCTCCTCGCCTCGCAGAAGGACCTCGATAAGGAAGAGCCAACCGCCGAGGATCTCTATTCGATAGGAACTGCCGCAGTCATCATGCGCATGCTGAAATTGCCCGACGGTCGCATACGCATTCTGGTCCAGGGTCTGGCGCGCGCTCAAATCGAATCCGTTGATTCAACGGGCGAGTATCTGCGTTCGCGTGTAAGCGTGATGCAGGAAGTGCTACCGCCTGAGCGCTCGCTCGAAGTTGAAGCGCTGGTTCGAAACGTTCGTGCGTCGATGGAAAAAGCCATCAACCTTGGCAAAAACATTTCGCCCGAAGTGATGGCCATCATCGCGAATCTCGACGACGCCGGCCGGCTCGCGGATCTGTCGGCTTCAAACCTCGAGCTGAAAGTTGAAGATGCTCAATCGGTGCTCGACATCGCCGACACAACCGCGCGTCTCAGACGCGTCAACGAGCTTTTAAACAAAGAGATTGAAGTCCTCACCGTACAGCAGGAAATTAACACCCAGGCACGCGCCGACATCGATCGTTCGCAGAGAGAGTTCTACTTGCGCCAGCAACTGAAAGCGATCCAGAGCGAACTCGGCGAGGGAAACGAGCTCGCGGAAGAGACCGCGCAGTTCCGCGAAAAGATTGAAGCGGCGAAGATGCCGAAAGCGGCTGAAGATGAAGCGCTCCGCCAACTGAAGAAACTCGAGCGCATGCATCCCGACGCTGCGGAAACAGCCACGCTGCGAAACTGGATGGAGATCATGACCGATCTCCCGTGGTCCAGATCTTCTATCGACAACCTCGACTTACAAAAAGCCGAGCGAGTCCTGAACGAAGATCACTACGGTCTCGAAAAAGTTAAGGACAGAATCCTTGAAGCCCTGGCTGTGCGTAAGCTGAAAGAGAAACCGAAAGGCCCGATTCTTTGTCTCGTTGGCCCTCCGGGCGTCGGCAAGACATCGCTCGGCCGCTCGATCGCCAGAGCGCTCGATCGGAAGTTTGTGCGACTCTCACTCGGCGGCGTTCACGACGAAGCGGAGATTCGCGGCCATCGCCGAACCTACGTCGGCGCAATGCCGGGAAGAATCATTCAGGCCGTACAGCAGGCCGGCACGAACAACCCGCTGATCATGCTCGACGAGATCGACAAAGTCGGCGCGGACTTCCGCGGCGATCCATCGTCAGCATTGCTGGAAGTGCTCGACCCCGAACAGAACAATTCATTTCGCGATAACTATCTCGGCGTCACGTTCGATCTTTCGAACGTGATCTTCATGACCACGGCAAACATTCTCGACACGATTCAACCCGCGCTGCGCGATCGCATGGAAGTGATCAGGCTCGCAGGCTACACCGAAGAAGAGAAGCGCGAGATCGCCATTCGCCACCTGATTCCGAAACAGATGGAAGAAAACGGGATCACCGCCAAAGATCTGCACATCTCAAAAACCGCGCTGACGACTGTCATTCAGCAATACACGCAGGAAGCCGGACTGCGCCAGCTCGAGCGCGAAATCGGAAGAATCTGTCGAAAAGTCGCACGTAAGATCGCGGAAGGTCATAAAGGCGGCATTCGCGTGTCGTTGAAGAACATCCATGAATTTCTCGGCGCGCCGAAAATCATTCCTGAAGAAGTCCTGAAAAAAGACCAGGTGGGAGTCGCGACCGGCCTCGCGTGGACAGCCGTCGGCGGCGATGTACTTTTTATCGAAGCGCTGAGGATGAAAGGCAAAGGAAACCTCGTCCTGACCGGACAGCTCGGGGACGTCATGCGAGAGTCGGCACAGGCGGCGTATTCTTACGCGAAATCCCGCGCGAAAGAGTTGGATATCGCGGAGGAAGACTTCAGCAATTACGACCTCCACATACACATCCCCGAAGGCGCGATTCCGAAAGACGGCCCGTCAGCAGGTATCACGCTGGCGACCGCGATGGTGTCGGCACTCTCGACGCGGCCTGTTCGAAAAGACGTGGCAATGACGGGCGAAATCACGCTGCGTGGAAATGTGCTGCCGATTGGTGGTGTAAAGGAGAAGGTGCTTGCTGCGCGGCGGGCTCGAGTGACTACAATCATCCTGCCGCAGCAGAATCGCAGGGACCTCGAGGAGGTGCCGAAGGAGCCTTTCAAAGACATTCGCTTCGTATTTGTTGATAATATGCGGCAGGTTTTTCGCGAAGCACTGGGTGAGAGAGTCGTGCCGCCGGTGACGTCGCCGCCGAAGCCGCAGCGAATACCGCAGGCCGCTAGTGCCCGCCCTGCTTGAGTTTGATACGGTCAAAGTAGTCGAAACTGAACCTACAACCGACGGAAAGATCTGTGAATCTTATCCTCGGTTTTGGTATAGTTTCCCGCGACTCGCGAAAGTCGCTAACCAGTAAACAAGGAGTTTTAATGATCAGATCAAGTCGCAGTTATTTTTCTGTACTGCTCGGGGTTATTTCACTCGTTCTCCTTTCATCAGTCTCGGCATTCAGCCAGCAAGCCAGCATTTCACAAGCCAGCGTTTCAAATGTAAGCATTAAAAATTTCGGCCAGATGGACGACCGCTTCTTCCGAGGTGGGCAACCCAAGAAGGACGAATATCAGGAATTAGCAGCACTTGGAATCAAAACGGTCATCGACCTCCGCGACGATCCGACGGAGTACGAAAAGGGAAGTGTCGAGGCTCTCGGAATGAAGTACGTGAACATCCCGATGAGCGACAGCTCGTATCCGGAGACTGCGAAGATCGACGCCTTTCTAAAACTGGTCGACGATCCCTCAACCGGAAAGTTCTACGTGCATTGCGCCGGCGGCCGCCATCGCACTGGCGTCGCAGGAGCTGTTTACAGGTTCAACCATTACAACTGGACTTACGATCAGGTCTACGCGGAGATGAAGAAGTATGACTTCTACACCCGTTTCGGACACGGCGACATGAAGAAATTCGTCCAGGACTACGCCACCAGCTTCCAGAGCAAATCGCAGCAGATCACAGAAGGCACAAAGTAATTTGTGCCTTTGTGGGCTACTGATAAAGATACGAGTAGCTCTTCTTCTGATCCCACTCGATACCCTGAACATTTTGCCCGTCGATCGCGAGGATATCTGCACTGATCTCGTCAGTGCTTACCGTCGGACTCACATCCACTGAGTACACAATGCTTCCCGGCGACTCTTCCGTCGCTTCACGATCCACAGCCCGCAGCTCCTTATCGAAACCATGCTGTCGAAACACGTCTCGCAGCGCTTTCTGAGTCGCGACGACGTTCGTCGTCGTCACCTTCAACTCCATCGAGCGAAACACTAGCTCAGGCTCGCGCCACTCCAATATCCAGAGCACGATCAACGAGAACACCGTCAGGACAATAGCCAGGTCCCAGCGTCCCACGCCTGAGGCGAGTCCGAGTGCGAGACTGATCAGCAACACCGTGATCTCTTTCGGATCGCGAATGTTTGTCCTGAATCGCACGAGCGAAACGGCAGCGAAAATACCAAAAGCGCGTGCCGCATTGTCGCCGACGATGATCATCAATGCTGCCGCGACGATTGCGAGCAATATCTGTGTTTGCGACACGTAAGGATTGCGTTTGATCGCGAGAATTCGCTTGCGCGGACGAAACGCCAGCGCGGCGCCAAGCAGTGAGGCGAGAACAAGTCTTAAAGAGATCCGGCCGATCGTCTCCGCCCAGTTGTCACCGATCACATATCCACCGCTGTGTCGCGCGCCAAACAGTCGATCTATGAAAGTGTCACCAACCGGGGCCGCCGGCGCCCCACGCTCATCAGGTCCAAAGACTGCATTAGGCTCCTGAGCCTGTGGAGTTGGGCTGACAGTTGCCGTAGTCGTGCGCTCGGGAGTCGTGCGGTTGCCGCCAGTCAGATAATAGACGACGAATGCGCTCAGCAGAACGACGCCGGTAAAAACAACGAGGAGCGTGAGTACTTCTTTTCTCTTTTGATTCATCAATCATTTCTTCCGATTTGAACACCCGGCCGCAGGCTGAGCAGCTCGTTCGTCCGTTCGCGCACCGTTCGCACAAGCAGGTTGATCTGATCGGGCCGGTAGTTCGCGGCGCGAAAGGCGTCACGAATCTGATCGTCGCTCAACTGCGAGAGCAAGCTCGCCACCCACTGCGCATCGTTAACACGGATGTCGTTCATTATCCCGCGATTCTTTCCACCGAAATGCAGCACGACACGATCGCCTTTGACCTTCTCCAGGAATTTCGACTTCGCATAGTTCTTCGGATTGTTCCGGCTGCGCGTGAAACGCCACAAGAGCGGTGTCGTGCTCGCATGACCGAAAGTCGCGCCAAGGTCGCTGATGATGTACCAGAGTTCATCACCATTTCCGTTCCGCAGTTGGAGCATTTCGTTGTTGGAGTCTTTGAGGTCCCAGTTGTTGATCAGGGCCATCATGATCTTCAGACCCTGAAACTCCGGTGTGCCGACAAACGGATTGCTTTTCCACTTCCATTCGCCCGTTCGTTTCCATTTGTCGGGACGCGCTTCGAATCTGGCGTTTGTGAAAGTTCCTTTACCGGGAATCGTTACCTGCGGCACGAGGTAATTGACTTCAGTCACGTACCCGAGGCCCCACAGCAATCGGATCGCCGAGGTTTCTGATTGCGCTTCGTTACCAATTTTTACGACCCACTCGCGTCCGGAGCCGTCACGCACTTGATACTTTTTCGAGTAGCCGCCCTTTTCTTCTTTAATGAACGTGATACGGCGGAGGTCGGGACGCATGTCTGTCCCGCCTGGTCCAAGATAGAGGTTGCGCGATGTTATATCCGTTGGTTGTTGCCAAAGGATGGGCGTGCCCCTGGGCACGGCTTTCTTTTTCTTTTTTGCGAGAGTGGTATCGACAGATGTCAGCAGGCTCAACACCAGAGCCACTACGATCAGAGTTCGACGGTTCATTGTTGTTCTCCGCTACCCGGGGATGTTTATGTCGAGGGCTCTGAGGGAAGGGGAGACAGGATTTACAAGATTTTGTCAATCCTGTCTATAAAATACTGTTGGCTGTCGAACGCTTCGCCGCCTTGTTGAATCTGCACATACTTACCATCGGCTTGCAGCTCGCGCGCCTTCGTGTTGTCGCTGAGATAAGCGTCGAGCAACACGTCTCGTAAAAATCGTTTTGCGTTTGGATCCGTTACGGGTGCAACAACCTCTATGCGGTGCTTCAGGTTTCGCGACATCCAGTCGGCACTTCCGATAAACACCTGATCGTCACCACCATTCGCAAACCAGAAGACACGGCTATGCTCCAGGAAGCGACCAACAACGCTTCGCACTCTAATATTCTCTGACAATCCCGGAATCCCCGGCCGCAACATGCAAATACCACGAACGATCAGATCGACCTGCACACCCGCGCGCGAAACCTCGTAAAGCTTCTCGACGATTTGCAGATCGGCCAGGCGATTGAACTTCGCGACGATATGCGCCGGCCGTCCAGCGCGTTTATGCTCGATCTCACGATCGAACAACTCATTTAGTTTCTCACGCAGATTGACGGGCGCTACCATCAGTCGTCGATAATCCGTCTGCTCCGAAAAACCTGTCAGGTAGTTGAACAACTCCGTCGCATCTCGACCGATTACGTCGTCGACAGTAAACATTCCGAGGTCTGTGTACGTGCACGACGTCGTCGGATTGTAATTACCCGATGCGATGTGAACGTAGCGCCTGAGTATGTCGCCTTCGCGTCTGACGACGAGCGTCAGCTTGCCGTGCGTCTTCAGACCCATAATGCCGTAGACCACGTGTACGCCGGCCTGGTCGAGCTTCTGGGCCCATTCAATGTTGTGTTCTTCGTCGAAACGGGCTTTCAGCTCGATCAGCGCTGTTACCTGTTTGCCTTGTTCGACGGCCCTGATCAGTGCCGGCGGAATTGGCGAGTCTGGACCAGTCCTATACAAGCAGATCTTAATCGCGACGACGTCAGGATCGTCGACGGCCTCATTGATGAATCCCGTGACGCAATCATACGTATCGTACGGATGGTGCAGCAGCCGATCGCGTTCTCTGATAGCGTCGAAGATCGATTTGTATTCGTCGTACCACGCGGGAACTCTCGCGCTGAATGGAGCGTCTTTCAGGTCAGGTCGATCGCAGTCATACAGCGACATGAGATCCTGAAGATGTAGTGGTCCATCGAAGACGTATACATCTTCTGCGCCGAGATCGAGCGAAGACGTCAGGTACTCGATCATCTCGGCAGGCATGTCGGTTGAAACTTCCAGGCGCACCGGAGTGCCGAATTTTCGCTGGCGTAATTCCTGTTGGATCAAGCTGAGCAGATCTTCAGCTTCTTCCTCTCGGATCTCGATGTCCGCATCACGCGTGACGCGAAACATGTGACATGGGCCAGGTTCCATTCGCGGAAACAGCGCTTGAATGTTTGCCTTGATAAGCTCCTCGAGCAGTACGAACCGCGATCCCGAAGCACCGACCGGAACGAGGCGTGGCACAGTTTCCGGAACCTTGATCCTGACAAATCTAGTGTCTCCGCCTTGCGCGCGGCCGATGTACCTCACATCCTTCGGCGCGCGGACCATCAAACCGATGTTCACGCTGAGCGGCGAGATGTAAGGAAACGGGTGACTCGGATCGACGGCGAGTGGCGTCAGAACCGGAAAAACCTTTTCCGTGAAATATTCCTTGAGACTTTCCTTTTCATGACGTGATAGGGATTCATACCGGATCAGAGAGATTCCCGTTTCCCTGAGTTGCGGTACGACCTCTTCGCGCAGACAACGAGCCTGCTCGTTAATAAGCACAAGAATTCGCTCTCTCGACTTCTGTAACTGTTGCGACGGCGTCAGGCCGTCAGGCGAAACTACACTGATGTCGTGCAGCTCTTCCTTGAGTCCGGAAATTCGAATCATGAAAAACTCGTCCAGATTCGAAGAGAAGATGGACAGGAATTTCAGCCGCTCGAGCAGCGGGTTGCGTTCGTCGAGCGCTTCTTCCAGGACTCGCGCATGGAATTCGAGAAGACTTAGCTCGCGGTTAAAGAACAATTGTGACTGGGACGCGACGGCGCTGACTTCAGCCCGCCTGGGGAATTCGTGTACCGTGATTTCTCTTTTGACGACTGTTGACATAGCTCTTTGGGTTAATCGTTTCTAATCCAATTTCAGAACTTCTTAATTTCTGACACAGGGAGAGCACACCCTTGCGAAGGTTTGGGCAAGCAGTGTTCCATTCACTGGATACGAGGCGACAAGCGGGTTAAAAGTTGCTCTTTTAAGAGTTTACCCATTTGGTTGCGAAATGAAGTCAGAAGTGTTGTGTACGGAATCGATGCTCTTCTCTGTGTTCCTCTGTGTCCAGAACCGTTCCCAATAAAATTTGCAACGCTGGACCATTTGGCGCGTTTAGTAGCACAACACGCGTCGCGTGGGCTGCATCAGTAATCCGACAGTAGATTTTGGTGGAAAACTTTACTGTTTAAGACTGTGTTTCAAGTCATGGGGTTTCGTTGACACCCCAAAAAACCGTGTGGTAACCTCGCTGTGTTTTGGGCTCCGCTTAGTGTGCTCTAACCGTAGAGGAGCCATTAGATACCGCACATTTAGGAGTACCTCGATTTTGATCTCAACGAGCTTTCCTCGTCTGATGGCCCGTGTGGCTTTACTAACGGCCCTCGTCGCGTCAGCGACAACCATCTTCGGACAGATTCCGGCAGCTTCGTCTGCGCGAGCAATCCCGACCGAAGTCGAACAGTCAGAAGGGCGCGTCGCTCAGGTCATCGCGCGAGCTGAAGATCACTTCCGCCGCGGCAAGCTCAACCTCGAAGACAATAAGCGCGAGCAGGCGCGAGAAGAGTTCGATAAAGCCGTCGATTCGATCCTGGAGTCGGGCTTTGACGTAAGAGCAAGTCAGCGTTTGCAGACTTACTATCTCGAATTGGTCGAGCGGATTTATCGCGAAGAGGTACCGCTGACGCAGCCTGCCGCCGTCAACTCTCAGCTCGTTGCGCAGAACACGCAGGAACCCGCAACTCAAAAGACTCCACCGCAGATTGGTTTTCGCGATCAGAAGTTTGAACCTTCGCCACTCGATGAGTTGAGCAAGCTCGTTCTGACGGATCGTGAGAAGGAAGTTTCCGGTGAAGATCTTTTGGCGTTGGAACAAGCGCAGAAGAACGTCAACTTCTCATTTACTCTTAATCCATTAATTCAGCAATACATCAATTACTACCAGGGTCGTAATCGCGGGACGATGGAGAATGGCCTGCGCCGTTCCGGTCAGTTCATGAGAGTCGCGCGCAAGATCTTCGCGGAAGAAGGTGTGCCGCTCGATATCACGTGGTTGGGTCAAGTCGAAAGCGCGTGGAAAACGAAAGCCGTTTCCTGGGCAGCCGCCTCGGGATTGTGGCAATTCATTCCGAGCACCGGCCGTAT
The DNA here is from genome assembly GCA_035571655.1 of Pyrinomonadaceae bacterium. Taxonomy (GTDB): domain Bacteria; phylum Acidobacteriota; class Blastocatellia; order Pyrinomonadales; family Pyrinomonadaceae; genus PSRF01. The sequence continues at coordinate 35,126 of DATNCH010000069.1, read as the reverse complement.
GTACCAGTTGCGCCAGAATGCATACATCGACGAGCGCAACAGTATCGAGCAGGCGACGCGCGCTTCAGCCCGGCACTTGAAAGATCTGGCGAAGCGATATAACGGCAATTGGGAATTGGCGATGGCTGCGTACAACACGGGCGCGGGCAATGTCGACCGTGCCATCGCGCGCGCGGGCAGTGCCAACTTCTGGATGATCTATCCGTACATCGCACAGGAGACGCGTAACTACGTTCCAAACATTCTCGCCGTAATCCTGATTGCGAAGAATCCTGAAAAATATGGATTCAAGGGCATCAAGCAGGATGCTGCGTGGTCGTACGACGTAGTCCAGGTGCCTACAGCAACGAGTTTGCAGTTGGTCGCCGATGCTACCGATAGCAACGTCGATTACATTCGCACTCTGAACCCGGAGTTGAAACGAGACATAACTCCACGCGGCGACAGCTACAACGTACGCATTCCCGCCGGACGTGCGAAACAGTTTGCAGCGTTGATTCAGCGCATTCCGCCGGAGCGACGCGAGACGGCAAGATTGATTTCAGTCGCGCCGGGTGAAGACTGGCAGAGCATTGCGAACCGAACCGGCATCAACGCCGCTCAACTCCAGGCGATGAACAGTGGCGTGGATTTGAAATCGACAACCAAGCTGGTCGCGCCGAGTGGCGGTGTGAAACTCACGAAGTGGGTGAGATCGACTGCTTCGACGTCAGAGGCTGGACCGGCCGCCGGTCTCCAAACGGTGCGCGCTCGTAAGGGCGACACGATTGCCAGCATCGCTGCGGCGCGTAGCCTCGACGCCAACGACGTCGCGCGGTTGAATGGCATTCCGGTTAACGCTGAACTTCGTGCCGGACAGCAGATTAAGATTCCGTCGTCAGCGCCTGTATCGTCGCGCCGTCGTTAGACAGGATTTGCATGATTTTTCAGGATTAACATGTAAATCATGTCTAATATTGTAAATCCTGTGAAACCTCACTTTCAAATCAGGAGCCACCTCACATGCTCTTCAGAACACTCTCCGCCGCCGTTTATGGCATAGACGCTGATCTCGTCGACATCGAAGTCAATCTCACTCCGTTTCGTGCTGAAGCCGATAAAATTCCTCCGGTCACAATCGTCGGACTGCCCGATGCGGCTGTTCGCGAGTCGCGTGAACGCATACGCGCGGCGATTCAGAACTGCGGACACTTCTTTCCATTTCAAAAGACGACGATCAATCTCGCTCCTGCCGATGTTCGCAAAGAAGGCGCAAGCTTTGATCTGCCAATCGCGTTGGGAATTCTCGGCGCCAATCGCGACCTCGCCGAGACAAACAATCTGATTCATGTGCTCTGTGTGGGCGAGCTTTCTCTCGATGGGCGCGTGCGCGCGATCAAAGGTGCGTTACCCATTGCAATGCTCGCGCGAGAAGGGTCGATCCGGCATTTAATACTTCCGGAAGAGAATGCGAAGGAAGCCGCCGTGGTCGCCGGCGTGAATGTGTATCCGGTTGCCGACCTTCGCAGCGCCGTCAATCTCGTCGCTGACTTGCGTTCGTCTACTCCGCCGGAGCCGCTCAAAGTCGACGTCGCCGAGATCCTCGGACGAACGGGTCATTACAAAGTCGACTTCAAAGAGGTTCGCGGGCAGATGTTTGCAAAGCGAGCGCTGGAGATCGCGATTGCCGGTGCACACAACATTCTGCTCATCGGCCCTCCGGGTTCGGGCAAGACGATGCTCGCGAAACGTCTGCCGACGATCATGCCGCCATTGGAATTCGAGGCGGCGCTCGAGTTGACGAAGATTCATTCCGTCGCGGGTTTGACAGGACGCTCCGGGCTAGTCACTGAACGTCCATTTCGTTCACCGCACCACACGATCAGCGATGCCGGTCTGATTGGCGGAGGCAGTGTGCCGAGGCCAGGAGAGGTTTCGCTGGCGCATCAGGGCGTGCTGTTTCTCGATGAATTGCCGGAATTCGATCGCAGCGTGCTCGAGGTGCTGCGACAGCCGCTCGAAGATCAAAAGGTAACCATAAGCCGCGCGTCCATGTCGTTGACCTTTCCTGCTTCGTTCGTGTTGGCAGCGGCGATGAATCCGTGTCCTTGTGGCTTTTGGAACGACCCTACGCGCGAATGTCGTTGCTCGCCAAATCAAATTCAACGTTACATTGGACGAATCTCTGGACCATTACTCGACCGCATCGACATTCACATCGACGTTCCGGCGGTGAAGTTTCGCGAGCTTCGCGGCGAAGCTGCGCCGGAAACTGATAGCTCAGCAACCATTCGCCAGCGTGTGATCGACGCGCGCGAACGTCAACAGCGACGCTTCGCCGGCGAGAAGATCTTTGCGAACGCTGCCATGACGCCGCGCATGATTCGCACCTATTGTCGCATCGATACCAACGGTGAAAAGCTGCTCGAGAACGCGATGCGTCGTCAGGGTCTCTCCGCCCGCGCCTACGACCGCATTCTCAAAGTCAGCCGCACCATCGCGGATCTCGAAGGCGCAGAGATGATAAATTCAAACCACGTCTCCGAAGCCGTGGGTTATCGCTCGCTCGACCGCACGTACTGGACCTGACGTGTGAGTTGGATCTGACGTGTGAGTTGGACCTGACGTTTTGAGTTGGACCTGACTTTTGAGTTGGACCTGACTTGTGAGATTTGGATGAAAACGCCGAAGGCGTTCGCTAAATTCAGCCCAGGGTTGGAGCGAAAGCGACAACCCTGGGATCATTCATCAACATTCCAACAACCCTGAAAGGGTTAATACCGCACAGGCCTAACGCTTTCAGCGTTGGTCGCCTTGGCAATTTTGCGTGCCCCAGGGTTGTCGCTTGCGCTCCAACCCTGGGCTGAAATTAGCGAACGCCTTCGGCGTAATAATGCCTTCGGCGTAATCTGGTTCAAGTTTCAACTAATGCACTACTTGCTCATGACTGCTCTTGTCACATGCGCTCGCATCACCTATGCTGCAACTCAGCCGTCTGAAACTATTGATTCGGCTGGGACAATCACTATTTTTAGGGTCGGGTAAGGCAACGACGCGCGCGAAGGGTCGCATCACAGCCGCGTTGAGGGTACTGGGCCTTCTCACCGCATCCCCACGCGGGCACTTTGGAAGAAACAGTACTGCTCCCTTGAAACTCGCGGAAGCGTGAGTTCGTAGCCTGTCAAGGTTGAAGTTTTGTGAAATTTCTTCCGAGCTTGCCCGAGCAGGCGACACGTGACCGCAGCCGAAACCGAGACACCGCAAACGACAGATTATGAGCTGGCTCAGAAAGCCGCCCAAGGCGATATGGGAGCTTTCGAGGACCTTTACCAGCGCCATAATCGTCGCGTGTATTCCCTCTGCCTGAGGATGACGGGCAATGTGTCGGAGGCTGAAGATCTCGCACAGGAGGTCTTCATTCAGCTCTTTCGAAAAATTGGCAGTTTCCGGGGTGAATCGGCTTTTACTACCTGGCTACACCGCCTGACAGTCAACCAGGTGCTCATGCACTTCCGCAAACGCGGAGTGCGCATGGAGACGACGACGGAAGACGGCGAAACGCCGGTTCAGATAGTTAAAGGTACGGAAAACCCCAATTCCATGCCCGTAGTTGACCGCATAGCCCTCGACAAGGCTATCGCCCAACTGCCGCCCGGTTACCGGACGGTGTTCACGCTTCACGACATCGAAGGGCATGAACACGAGGAAATCGCCAGGATGCTGGGGTGCTCTGTAGGTACCTCGAAGTCGCAGCTACATAAGGCCAGGATGAAATTACGCGGGCTTCTGAGGCAACAGAATGTGAGTGAATAGCCTCGAAGCTAATAACCAGCGGGTCAGTGTTAGTCGAAACAACGCAGTCTTCCCTTGATTGATGACAACCGGAAACAAGTTCTGTCGCAGACAGTTTGTTCGGATTGTGCGCTTTATGACAGAACGAAGGTGGTAAGCAATGAACTGCGAGACATGTCAGGAACTTATCCATGACCTGATCGACGGATCGATCAGCCAGACGGATGAGTTCACTCTCAATACGCACCTGAAGCAGTGTTTGGATTGCGACAGTGTTCGCCAGGATCTGGCGTCGATCGTCGGTTTCTGCCGCACACAGCGCGGCCAGTATGAAGCGCCGCCAAACGAAAGAGCGCTCTGGCTTCGCATTCGCAACGTAGTCGAAGCGGAGATTCCAGGCAGGGCCGCAGCTACCGCCGAACCGCGACGCTCGTTTATCGGCCGCCTGATGGGGCATACCTGGGAACTGTCATTGCCGCAGTTGGCGACTTCGGTAGTCGCTATCGTGTTGTTAGTTTCACTCGCAACCGTGGTCGCGCTACGTCGCTCGAGTGGGTATGTAACTCCGGTTACTCAGGTTGCCGCCTCGAACGAAAACGATCCGGTGTGGCAACGACAGCAGCAGGTGATCAGTTACTGGAACCAGCGAGTTGAACTTAACAAGGTGCGCTGGAGTCCTGAAATGCGCGCCACTTTCGATCGCAACATGAAGACCATCGACGAGGCGGTCGCCAACGCCGTCGAAGACTTGAAGCGAAATCCACACGACGAGGTTTCCGAGCAGATGCTCAACGAAGCATTAAACGACAAGCTCACGTTGCTACAGGATTTTTCTGATTTGTAATACGTCGCCCGGAACTTGTTTTGATTAAAAGCCCCACAGTAATGAAAACTGGATTCTTGACCTGGCGCCCATCAATTCGCGCCGCCGTTTTTGCAGTTGGCGCCCTCCTCGCGTTGATGTCGCCGTCCTCCACTGTTCAGGCGCAGCAAAAACTTTCGAAACGATATCCCGTTGCAAAGAATGTTCGCATTGAGTTGAAAAATGTCTCGGGCACGATCGTGGTTGAATCGTGGAACAAAGACGAGATACGACTTTCGGCGACAATCGAGTCGAAGAAGGCGCACGTCGTTCCCAGGCAGAGTGATCAGAGTCTGGTCGTCGATGTGATGAGCGACAATCGGGGCATGGGCGATGTAGGCGATATCAATTTCAAGCTGCAGGTTCCGGTTAATTCCTCCATCGATTTGGAAACCGTTCGCGGCAACATCTACGTGAGCAACATCAACAGTGGTCTGGTGAGAGCGCACGTGTCATCGGAAGGCGACATCGAGCTCACTAACATCGCTGCGTCGCACGTCATCGCACAGAACGTTATCGGAAACATTTTCTTTGACGGCGAGTTTTCACGCGGCGGCACTTACGAGTTCAAATCGAACAAAGGCGACATCACGATTCGCATTCCCGGAAATTCGGATTTTCGCTTAGTCGCCGCCTCACCTGCGCGAAGGATTGCGTTGAATGATTTTTGGAACAACAACTTCAAGTCGCAGGATGGAAGAAGAATCACGGGCGATGTTGGCGACGGGCGCTCGTCGGTGTCTGTGACTAACTTCAACGGTCAGATTACGTTTATGCGAAAGTAAGTGTTGCCCGATTGAATCCGTTGTCAAAAGGACGTTGCGAACGCAACGTCCTTTTTTGGGTAGTGCCTGATTTGCCTTTTCTCTGCGGCCTCTGCGTATCTCTGCGTCCTCTGCGTTAAAAGGGTAATTCAACGCAGAGGACGCCGAGATACGCAGAGAGCCGCAGAGCATTGATTTTTCAAAATAGGGCATTACCTTTTTTGTTTCCGATTGCGCGAACAAGGGCTACTATGACCGCGATGATCAAACTTCTGTTTCTCATTGCGCTGTTCGCTATTCAAGTTAGTCCTGTCTTTTCTCAAGCTGCTCCCGAAACTCAATTACTGACGCGTACAACCACACGTCGCGAGACGCGTCGCTTCGCGTATGGCGGCACAGTGACTCTAATCGGAGCGCCGAAAGGCTCGGTAACAGTTGAAGGGTGGTCGCGCAGCGAGGTTGAACTCACCGCGAACATCGAGCTCAAGGCACCGACTGAGGCTGACCTGGACCAACTCGCCAATGTGAATAGTTTTGTTTTTGACGACGATTTGAATCACATAAGCGTGCTCACAACCGGCACGCACGATCGCATATTCATGAAACGAACGGCGAAGAACTTTCCTAAAAAGCTTCTTAACCTGCCGTGGAAGATCGACTATCGGCTGCGCGTTCCGGCGAACACCGATTTGGAAATCAACGCAGGACATGGCGCGGTGAAGGTTTCGGGTGTCGAAGGCGCAATGCGGTTGAGTGCGACTGAGAGTGAGACTGCATTGACTTTAACCGGCGGTGTCGTCTCGACCACGATCACCGCGGGTGTCATAAACCTGAGCATCCCTTCGCGGAGCTGGCGCGGTAGTGGCGCAGACATTCGCATTGCCTCGGGAACGATAAATGTCGATCTCCCACACGGGTTCAGCGGTGACATCGATGCGGAGATTTTGCGTACCGGAAAGATCGTGAACGAATACGAAGGCCTCGCCTCACGCGAGAAACCCGGCATCACGGAGCGCACCGTCCGCGCGCGTGCCGGCGCCGGTGGACCGTATTTCAAGTTCACCGTCGGCGACGGTACTGTGAACATCCGAAAGAGTGGGTTGTAGATCTTTGTGCTTTTGTGTTTCCGCCTTTAGAATGTCGCACTTCAAATGAGCATCAAATCCGACAAATGGATCCGCATGATGGCGACGGAGTACGGGATGATCGACCCGTACGAGCCGGGCCAGATTAAAGAAGTCGAAGGCAAGCGAATCGTCTCGTATGGCACGTCGAGTTACGGCTACGACATTCGCTGCGCCGACGAATTCAAACTCTTCACAAATATCAACAGCACCATCGTCGATCCAAAAGAGTTTGACGAGAAAAACTTCGTCGACATCAAAGCCGACTTCGTAATCATCCCGCCGAACAGCTTCGCGCTGGCACGCACGGTCGAATACTTCCGCATCCCACGCAACGTGCTGACCATCTGTCTCGGCAAAAGCACCTACGCACGCTGCGGAATCCTCGTGAACGTCACTCCATTCGAACCCGAGTGGGAAGGCTACGTAACACTCGAGTTCTCAAACACCACGCCATTGCCCGCAAAGATCTACGCTAACGAAGGCGTCGCCCAGGTCGTGTTCTTCGAATCAGACGACGACGACATCTGCGAGACCTCCTACAAGGATCGCGGCGGCAAGTACCAGGGCCAACGTGGTGTCACACTGCCGAAGATGTGACGGATCAAAATCGAGCGCGTGCAAAGGTCTGAAAGTCTGATATCAGTTTCATGCGTTCGGAATGGCTGATCGACATCAAGACCATCGCATCGTAGATCTCGCGGCCGGTTTCACCCACTGCCTCATACGCCTCCGGCGTCAACAGGATTACCGAGCCGCCCAGGTCCAGGAATCCGAAGCGACCCCATGAATCAGGGTACCCCGTCATGCAGTCCGGCCGTTCCTCTCCGGTGCGCGGAAACAGTAACAAACGTATCGTGCCGTCTTGATACCTAAACCCGATGTTGTATGGGAAGTCGTTGTCGCCTTCCGCAAAACTTTCGATCATGCATGAGACGACGTCGGCGAGGAGTTCGGTATCGGAACCTTCAAAGGCGAAGACATGAATGGGCCATCCTTCGACCCAACTTGCGGTCGCATCTCCTACCGAGAAAAACGGCGTGAGGTGAATATTCTTCTCTGCAAGATTCTTCCAAATAGCCGCTGAACCTCGATGAATCTGTAAGTGAAAGTGATAAACGCTGGCGCCTGCGTGGATGCCGGTAAAAATCGCTTCGTACTCTGAACCCAACAACTTGATGAGCTCGAAACTGTTTCTTAGATTCTCCCTGTTCATTGTCTGAGGTTCGGGGTCCTTCGCGACAAGCATGAAGTTTCTGTGTCCCCATGGCCGCGGGTTTACTATCAGGCCATAGTCTTTGTCACGCAGCGGTAGTTGTGTGATGAAGAGAGGGCTTTCGTGCTGGAGGTTACAGAACTGACAAGCATCACGTCCTGGTGGGGGCATGTGTGGCCGCACAGACCGCTTCGTCCAGCCGGCCCCAAGGTCAAGCTCGGCTTGCCGGGTCTGACGAGCCATCTCCATAGTCGAACGTACGTAGTTCAAACGTGCATGGTTGAGCACCACCTCCAGCCAGAGTCCATCAAATGGCACCTCCTTCCGATCCGGGTTGAACTGATAAGCCATCCGTTTCCGAACTGACTGTGAAGTTTCACCAGTGTCGTCAAAGGTGTCGTTGATGAGGTGCGGCAGGTTATTTGGTAAATCGGTTGTGAGCTTGGTAGGCATAATCCTCCTGTCAGCCGGGGCCAAGGTCGGGCCGGGGCCGGGCCGCGGCCGGCAAAATAAACTTGACCATACGGGTGCAAACTGTCAAGATTTGCCGCAATAAGGCTCACAGTTGCAACCTTATTGGTTTGTTCACTCTACGTTGATCCGGCTGGTCCTTACGCGCTTCGGTGACAAAAGCAACCGCCCTGAACATCGATGTCGGCTGGAGCTACAGGCTAACGCCTGGTCCAACTCGATTAGTGCTCGCTTCAAACGCCGGCCCGGACCATTGGCCGCCTGACGACCTCCTGATGATCGAGGGAGAGAAGGGCGTCTTCGGGAAAATCAAGATAGAGCATCCTAAATATTCTGAGTACGAAGACGATGTCGTGGAATTGGTCGAAAGGTTTATCGACGATCGCACGCTGATCGTGATACCGGAGCTTTCGGGATCGAAATCGATCGAGGAAAAGATCAGGAAGTTGCTGGACGAAAGTGGGAAGCTCTGCATCGTAGTCGGTGGATCGTACTACAGAGACCTCGATCGCGGACGTGTCGAGCATGTATGCCCGATTTTGATTCCTCAGCGGGAGACATTCTATCAACGAAAATTTACTCGGGCGGCAATAGAGAATCCCGGCTTTGACACAGTTGACCGCCGTGTCGTCTTGATTTTCCGTCACACCGGCTTCGGCGACTTTGCGGTCCTTGTATGCTCAGACGCGTTGGACCACGACCCACGAAAGCAATACATCGACAAGCTCCGCAATGAGATCGATTTTCTGGTGGTTCCGGCACGAAACGCAGATCCGCAGTTGATAGCCGGTTTACGACCCGTGGCGAACAACGAGCGATGGTGTGTCGTTTACTGTAACGGATACGGGACTCATGGTAGTGAAGTAATCTCTCCTTACAAGAGCGAGTCTCCGAAAGCTCCTCACATAACCGATCACTGCGCGAGTTTTGACCTGGGACAGTTTCAACTCGACATGCAAAACGACGAGGGTGTGCTGCATCATCGCACAGAGTTAGAACGTTATTTTGAACCTCGCCCACGCCACTGGCCGTTTCGTGGTCTGCGTGCTTCCGGTTTCTCCGATCATTTGCGAGTCGTCGCTATTGGAAGTCATTTCGACGACGTATGGCTTGGTTGTTCGGGAACCTTGATGCGTTTGCGCGAATGCTACAACGCGCAAATTCGCATCATCACGCTCTGCAATTTTTATCCCACCGAATACTACGATCGGTTTAAACTAGACGGGACGATCCTGGAGGAGTTATATAGAGACCTCGATAGTCTTTGCGGCAAGCTCGGCTTTCAACACGAACAGTATCAGGGACCTGCGCTACAGGATCAGTCCTTCAATGAAGCGCAGGTTCACAGCTACATGAAGACGCTGGATGAGAAGTCATGTCATACGGATATGCTCTTCGTCCCGCGACAGGACGACGTGCACCACGACCACGCGGCGACAGCAAAGGCGGCGATGCTGGAGTTCCGAGGCGCGAACGTTTTCGAATACGAAATCAAGGATTTCCGGCGGAGCCAGTTTAAGCCTAACCTCCTCGTCGATATGGGTATACGGAGCAACCAGAGCCTCGAATTAGGTGGCGAAGTCTGTTCGGGTGTAACCTTTGCTAACAAAAAAGCGTTTATATTGGAAAATGCGTTTAGGATAATGGATGGCGATTTACCCCTGGTCGTTCAAAAGGAGCATACATTGGGTAGAATGGCATTCAGAGCTTCCCAGAGCGGCACGGAGTTGTCGCATGCTGAGGCCTTCGTAGCGGAGATGATTATATGAGTCAGGAAGAACGGACTTTCAATAGTGCCGTGGACAGCCATTTTTCGCGACGCACCTGCCTCATCACGGGTGGCGCTGGATTTCTGGGTAGTCACCTCTGCCTGCGCCTGTTGCAAGCGGGCGCGCGGATAGTCGTCTTCGATGCTGCTGAAAAGACCGACCGGACGCTGCTGTCCGCGTTCGGACTCACCAACGAGGTCGAGTACGTCGAGGGAGACATTCGCGTTCATGATGACGTGAGAAAGCTGTCGCGCTGGCCGTTTGATTTCGTATTTCACCTCGCGGCACAACCGATCTCAGGATTGTCAAACCTCGAGCGGCAAGCGACGATCGACGTCAACGCCGGTGGCACCCGGAATCTTTGTTCTGTTCTTGGTGGAAATGCAAATGTGATGGTGCTTGCATCGAGTGCCTGCTCCTATGGCATACCGGCACAAGGCGCGTCACCTCTACGCGAGAGCGAACCACTCCGCGCAGGTTTTTATTCATACACGGAATCAAAACAAAAAGCCGAACAGGAGCTACGAAACGCTGTAGGGCTACGAAGGATCATCGGTCGCTTTGTGAACATCTATGGACCCGGAGATCGTCACTTCAGCCGCATCATTCCGAGAACAATACGACAACTCCTCGAAGGCGAACCGCTGGCGCTCACGAGAGGTGACGGATCGACTGTACTGGATTTCCTGTATGTCGATGAAGCGATCGACGGCTTCCTTCGCCTCGCGCAGCACGCCGCGAACTCCGACGACGACGCTCCCGAAGTCTTTAACTTCGGAATCGGATCCGCAAACGCCACCTCTATTCGCGAACTCGTCCACAAGATCTCCGAGATTTACGACGACACACAGAGAAACCTGATCGTCAACGAAGCGACTTTAGAACCGCCGATGGTGAAGTTCCTCGATGCGACGAAAGCGCAAACGGAATTGAAGTGGACGCCGCACGTCTTTCTCGATGAGGGGCTCAGAAAGACGCTGGCTTGGTATCGCCTGCACATCGACGAACTGGCCCATCTCGAAGATCAGGAATATCCGGTATTGGCGTACGCGAATTGATGCCCGCAACGCTGAACTTTCTTCGCTTCAAACAACTTGATTCGCGTGCGGCGCTGCCGCAGCGTGGAAGCACGTTGGCGGCAGGACTGGATGTTTTTTCAATTGAGGACTTAGAAATCGCACCGAAGCAGCGGGTGATGGCGAGGACGGGACTCGCCGTTGCGATTCCGCCGGGTTTCTACGGGCGAATCGCACCGAGATCGGGACTCGCGGCGAAGAATGGGTTGGACGTGCTCGCGGGCGTGATCGATTCTGATTACCGCGGAGAAGTTTGTTGTTTGCTCTACAACACGAGTGACGAGACGATCAAGCTTGCTGCGGGAAGCAAGATCTGCCAGTTGATTGTCGAACAGATCATTACGCCGGAAGCTGCGTGGGCAAGTGATCTCGATGAAACCGCTCGCGGCGCCGGTGGATTTGGATCGACCGGATAAAGTAATCTCCATTCAGTCATTGGCGGGGTGGCCTCGTGGCCACCCTTCTTCATTAAGACGAGGTATTCAAAAAAGTGAATAAAAATCGACAGCTTTCAGTTCTACTCGCAATCCTCCTCGTTACATCGACCGCACTCGGCTGGACGCAGGCGACTGCTCCTGTAACGACGAAGGCGCTGTCTGCAACTGAGCGTCAGCTTGTTGAGAGCATTAACGTCGCAACGATCAAAGAGACAGTCAACGCACTTGCGGCAGACGACATGCAGGGACGCGGAACTGCTCAGCCCGGCGGCGATAAGGCGGCTGCATATCTCGCCGATCGCTTCGCTAAACTCGGACTGAAGCCACTCGGCGACAACAACACCTATTTACAAGCTGTACGATTCAAAGAGACGCTCGTCTCACCTGAGACGACAATCACCATCGGCGATCAAAAACTAAAACTCGGACCAGACTTCTTTGTCCTCCCGCCTTTCACCGGCGACGAGAACGTCAATGGCGGCGTTGTGTTCGTCGGATACGGCGTCCAGGGTCAGAAGCGCAACGATCTCGCGGGAATCGATGTACGCGGAAAAGTGATGGTGCTGCGCGAAGGCCCGCCACCCGAGCTCAGCAAAGACGCATGGACCAGGGGGCAAGGTCCGATCGGCGTGATACGTGGTCTGATATCTCGCGGCGCGTCGGCGATTGTTCTCATCAATCAGTACACGGAAGAACGTCCTTATGCAGAGTCGGCAGATTACCTGACACGACGCCGCGTGCAACTCGAAAGCGATGCGGAGCTGCCTGAATTCCTGCCGCCGTTCATCGCCATCAGCGACGCAGCCGCCGACAAACTGTTTGCCGGAGCTGGCGTGACCAAAGCTGAAGCATTTGCCAAAGCAGACCGCGAAGACTTCACACCGATTGACCTCAAGCAGGAAGCGACGATCACAGTTCGACTGAAGAAAGGTAAGGGCGTTGGGAGTAACGTCGTTGCCTTGCTCGAAGGTTCCGATCCAAAACTCAAGTCGCAAGCACTGGTGTATTCCGCTCACTACGATGCGTACGGGCTTTCAACAGACAACCGCATCTATCATGGCGCGGCCGACAACGGGCTGGGTGTTGCCGAGATGTTGGCCGTTGCGGAAACAATGTCGCGTGCACCCACGAAACCGCGACGCTCCGTGATCTTCATCGCAGTCACAGGCGAAGAGTATGGCGGCTTCGGATCGGATTACTGGGTGAAGAATCCGACCTGGGACATCAAACAAGTCGCGGCAAATCTCAACCTCGACGGCATGGGAACGGAGATCTATGGACCGGTGAAGGTGATGGTTGGTTACGGTCCTGAACACTCCACGCTAGGCGCTGTCATGAATGACGTCGCAGCCGCGAGCGGCGTTCAGATAATTCCTGATCCGATGCCCGAGGAGAAGGCTTTCTATCGATCGGATCATTACCTGTTCGTGCAACGCGGAGTTCCCGCGCTCATGATCCTCGGCGCTCCCGATGGACCAGTAAAGACCTGGACCGAGCGTCTGAAGAAGTGGTCGAAGACGGATTATCACCAACCAACGGACATCGTTCGTCCTGACTGGGACTGGAGTGGTCCACGCACGGTAGCCTCGTTGATGCTGGTGATGGGTTTACGCGTTGCGAACGATGAGGCGATGCCGTCGTGGTTGCCCACGTCGGTCTTCAATCGTGAGCGGGGAACGGACAAGCCGCCGCCACCAGAGCCCTAAGCCGTTAAACGCTCTCGATAAAGAAAAGCACCCCAAAAGGTTGATCTGGCGTCCCGAATCAACCTTTTTCATCCATGGCCGTTTAACACCTCTCCACCTTCAATTACCACGGCGCTTGCATGCACACAGTGAACATCTTCAAAAGTGTGCGGTTTTTGTTGTGTATCGTTCCAAGGTGAGTCAGTGATACGTACGATTTTCAAACCTCGCAGACTGGCCTTGGCACGAAGATTGACATGCAGGCCACGAGTCTGGAGGAGGAGATGAGATGAGAGCAATTAGGAAAACAATTTTTATGACGCTGCTTTTGGCGTTGGTGACCGCGGGCATGGCCACGTCCGGCATGGCTCAGTATGGCGCCAACGAATCGGCTGTCAGAGACGTCGTGCGACGGATTCAAGCACGCACCGACTCTCTACAGCGAGTAGTCCAAAATGCTGCGGATCGAAACACCTATCGTGTCGATGATATTGATCGTTTGATCCTCGATTTCGAGTCCGCAGTAAACCAGCTCGATCGGCGACTGGGTTCGCGCCGTACGAATTCGTCAGATGTGCAAACGGTGCTGGATCGAGCCGCGTTGATCGACAACTTCTTCGCGAACAATCGGCTCGGAGGAGGTTCTCGCCGTGAGTGGCAGTCGATTCGCACCGACGTCGATCAACTCGCAAACTACTACAACCTGAATCCACGTTGGGACACAGGCGCCGGCACGGGAAGCACGGGCACTGACAATCCCAACCTGAACGACTTCCAAATGCGCCAGTTGGTTGACCGGCTTAACGTTCGCTCCGCGACCTTCAGCCGCACCCTGCGTCAGGATCTGTATCGCAACTCAAATGGTGGCTATTCCGCTGACGAAGTTCGCCGGCAGTTAAGCGATTTCGAGACGGCGCTGGTCCAACTTCGCAATCGCGTCAACAGCCGTCAGGTAACTTCATCTGACGCTCGCAACGTGCTCGAGCGCGCCGCGTACCTCGATCGCTTCATCAGCGATCGACAGTTGTCGTATCAGACGGAGAACAACTGGAGCACTCTACGACAGGACCTCGAGCGACTCGCGAGCGCGTTTAGTATCGCGTGGAACTGGTCGAATGTTCCAGGCGGACCGAACGTACCGGGCGCTCCGGGCGGAACGCGTCGCGATCTGACGGGCACTTTCCGTCTTAACGCGAGCCGTGGCGACGACGTTCGCAGGGCTGTCGACGACGCCACGAGAAACCTATCTCTCGCCGAGCGGCAGCGCGTTTACGACTCGTTGCTGAGGAGATTCGATCCGCCACAAATGCTGGCGATCGATCGGCGTGGAAGGTCTGTGACAATTGCTTCCACGCGTGCGCCGCAGATCAATTTCGTTGCTGATGGCCGCGAACAGGTTGAGACAACACCGCGTGGGCGCAGCGTTCGTGTCAGGGCTGATCTGTCAGGCGATACGCTGACGATTACGAGGACGGGTGAGCGGGAAAACGACTTTACCGTGACCTTCGATCCGACGAGCGATGGCCAGGAGTTGCTGGTAACGCGCACGCTCTACTCTGATCGTTTGACGCAGCCGATTACCGTCAAGACCTACTACGATCGGACTTCTGACGTGGCCCAGTTGAACATCTACGACACCAATCGTGAGGGTAATGTTGGTAGTGGTGATGTTGCGACCGGAACGTTCGTGATTCCGAATGGAACGGAACTGGTCGGCGTGCTCAATAACGACCTCTCGACGCAGAACGTTCGCGAAGGTGAACGGTTTACGATGACTGTTCGATCACCAGGGGAATACGACGGCGCGACGATCGAGGGATCCGTACTCAACGTCAGCCGCGGCGGTCGAGTCAGCGGTCGTTCGGAGATGACGCTGGACTTCGACACGATCCGGTTGCGAGACGGCAGAAGCTATCGGTTTGCCGGAATTCTCGAATCCGTTCGCACGCCGAATGGTGACGTTGTTCGTATCGATAACGAAGGCGCGGTACGCGACAGCGATCAGACTAAGACGACTGTGACTCGCACGGCCATTGGTACTGCGGTCGGCGCCATCATTGGTGCGATTGCAGGCGGTGGTAAAGGTGCGGCGATTGGTGCTGTGATTGGCGCCGGCGCCGGCGCAGGATCGGTATACGTTCAGGGTCGAAACGATCTTGAACTGGGTGCCGGGACTGAAGTGACGGTCAGGTCGACTGGTCCAAGAGGGTAACCAAAAAAGGCTAGCCAAAAAACGTTAGCCACAAACAGGCACATAAGGCACATAAGATTTGTGTCTTATGTGCCTTTCTAATTAATCGTGATCGTTGCGGGTTGAGGGAGGCGCTCGACGGTGAGTGTCAGTTGCTCGCCTGAGCGCACGGCGCTTTTATCCGGAGTTTGGAAAAAGAGAAAACCCTGACGCCGCGTGTCGCCCGAAGATAACGGCGTCTTCAAATCGACGGCATACGCGCCAAACTCCTGTTCAAACTGCTTCCGCGAATGGGGATTATAAAAGAACACTCCGTTTGCTTTGAGAATTCGCGACGCGGCGCTCTTCGCCGAAAGTAGTTTCCATTCGCGGTTTTGACTGTCGCGCAAGCGAAATCGCGCGCGTTTCACTTCCACCGGTAAACCACTCTGAAAATCTAATTCAACGCGCACTGCCAAGACTCCGCTGAGCGGCAGGTTCGCTTCAAACAGATTCTGGCTCTCTTCGTCTGTGAGCAGAGGCGCGACGCGAATCGTCACACCGCCCGCATCCGCGCTTCGTGTGTTCGGTGGCAACGGAGGCAGATTGGTAACGGGTTTGACTTTGAATAATGAACCCGTGCATGAGGTCGACAGAAGAGCGATTAGGAGAATGACTGCGCGTCGGGTCATGGACTCAATTTAGCACTATGTTACTATCTCGCCAAAATCATGATTAGACCGTTTCGAGGGGTTCACCCGCAGATTCACCCAACCGCGTATGTCGAACCCAGTGCTCAGGTAATAGGCGACGTACATCTCGGCGAAGAAGCGTCGATCTGGTGCAACTGCACGGTTCGCGGCGATATTCATTACATTCGAATCGGCGATCGGTCCAACGTGCAGGACAATTCGGTGATTCACGTTCGACACGGATCACACCCGACGATTCTCGAGGCGGAGGTGACGGTCGGACACAGTGCGACGCTGCACGGATGCTACGTCGAGCAGGGATGTTTGATTGGCATCGGCTCGATTCTGCTGGACGACGTGCGGATCGGAGCCAGGTCGCTCGTTGCGGCAGGTTCGCTTGTCAGCCCGGGGACGATAATTCCACCGAGGTCTCTGGTGATGGGATTTCCGGCGCGAGTGAAGCGACCGCTGACTGACGAAGAGGTCGCAAACCTGGAACTGTTTTGGAAGAACTATGTTGCATACACTCATGAGTATCGAAAAGAGATGTCGTTTTAAAAACCCAGTCTAAGAAGGACTCGAATGAAGCTTTTCTCGAAGTTGAAGTACGCGTTGGTGTTTGCCATTTTCGTTTGCTCCCCGGTGTTCGCGCAGGACGACAATCCGTTTCTTCTCAAGCGAGGAGACAACGAGTTTGGCTTTTGGGGCGGGTTTTCACCAAAAGCCACGACGATTTTCGAAGGCTTGCGTGAAGACGAAGCCGAGGATCGAAAACTTTTTCTCGCAGCGCTCCGATACGGGCGCACGCTCGCGGCGAACGACACGCTCGCTTTGCAGTACACATTCGACGCCGTTCCCCTTGCAGTCGCGACAGGCACCATCGTCAGCCGGACCACGAATCTTGTTACAGGTGTCGACACATTCCAGCGCGAGACTGCGTACGGCGCGGGGATCACGCCGATTGGTTTTCAACTCGATTTTGCGAACGGATCAAAGATCCATCCGTTCGCTCACATCAACGGGGGTTTTCTTTATTTCAATAAATCGATGCCCATCGAAGACTCTGGACAATTCCAATTCGTTGGTGAGGCAGGTGGCGGTGTGCGCATCTTTACTTCCGAACGGCGTGCTGTAAACATCGGCGTCAGGTTTCACCACATCTCGAACGGCGATCGTGCAGGCGCCAATCGCGGTTTGAATAACTTTGTAATCTACGCCGGGTTCTCGATTTTCAGGTAATGCCATCTGCGAAGACACAACCCGCGCGCGGCATGCGCGACTTTCTACCCGAAGACGTTCGCAAACGCGAATACGTTATCGGTGTGATCAAGGACGTCTACGAGCGCTACGGCTTTGAGCCGCTGGAGACGCCGGCGGTGGAAAACATCGAAACGCTGATGGGAAAGTATGGTGACGAAGGTAATCAGCTCATCTTCAAAATACTGAAGCGCGGTGTGCACGAGGGAAGCGGCGAAGCCGATCTCGCATTGCGTTACGACTTGACGGTGCCGCTCGCACGCGTCGTCGCGGAATATCGCGACAAGCTGCCGAAGTTTTTCAAGCGTTATCAAATTCAACCGGTGTGGCGTGCGGATCGACCCGCACGAGGCCGGTTTCGCGAGTTTTATCAATGCGACGTCGACGTACTTGGCTCGCGTTCGATGATTGTGGAAGCGGAGATTTGCGGCGCGGCGAGTGAAGTCCTGACGAAGCTTGGTTTCAACGATTTTTGTGTGCGACTCAACCACAGAATGGTGTTGACGGGAATTCTCGGAGTGGCTGGTGTGGCGTTGGAAAAACATGAGCCGGCGCTGGTTGCCCTCGACAAGCTGGACAAGATTGGCAGCGATGGAGTGAAGAATGAGTTTGCCACGCGCGGCATCGACAAGACCGCGGGCGACCGCCTGCTCTCGTTTTTTTCAGTTCTGAGTTCGCTGGAAAAAGCCGCTGATATCGCTGCTGAAGACAAACCCGTGCAAGCCTTGAACAAGGCCGTACTCGGACGCATCGTCGAGTTTGTGAAAGACAATGAACTGGGCGCGAAAGGCGTCGACGAGCTGCAATCGATTCTTGACTATGCGGAGACGATGGGGATTTCGAGTCGTGTGAAGATCGATCCGACGCTCGCTCGTGGACTTTCGTACTACACCGGCGCGATCATGGAGATCAACGTGAAGGATCTCGCCGGCAGCCTCGGTGGTGGCGGCCGTTACGACAATCTGGTAGGAATGTTTTTGGGCCAGGACATTCCGGCGTGTGGTTTTTCACTCGGGCTTGAAAGAATCCTGGTCGTGATGAGCGAGCGGAATATGTTTCCCGCTCAAGTCGCATCGGCGCCTGCCGATGTGATGGTTTCGATCTGGGACGACGAACACATTTCAGAATCGATGGCGCTGGCCCAGGAGTTACGATCCGCCAACTTACGAGTTGATTTATATCCTGAGAGTGAAAAGCTTGGTAAGCAGTTTAAATTTGCGTCATTGCGTTCTGTGCCTTTTGTGGCTGTAATTGGCGACGAAGAGCGTGCGAAAGGGGAGGTGGCGGTGAAAGACATGCGGACGGGCGAGCAACATGAGGTGAAGCGCGGCGAGGTAGCTGAGTTCATCAAACAAGCTTTACCGATTTCACAGGATTAGCAAGATTAGGCAGGATTAATTATTAGGCAGGATTAATATGTCGAGCGAAGCAATTGTGAAGAACTATTTCGACGATTCACTGTCGGCGTTAAGGGCTTACAAGAAACTTGCTGAAAAAGCGATCGCGCAAATGCACGATGAAGAGTTTTTTGTAACACTCGACGAGGAGTCAAACAGCGTTGCCGTCGTCATGAAGCACATGGCCGGCAACATGATCTCTCGCTGGACCGACTTTTTGACTTCCGACGGAGAGAAACCAAATCGCCATCGCGACATGGAGTTCGTGATCGAACCAGAGACCACGAAGGATGACGTGCTCGCGTACTGGGAACGCGGTTGGGCGTGCGTCTTTGAAGCTTTGGAGCCTCTGCGCCCGGAAGACTTTGAAAAGACGGTGATGATTCGTGGTGAGGAGCACACGATCGTGCAGGCGATCAATCGCCAGCTCATGCACTACGCGTATCACATCGGTCAGATCGTGTTTCTTGCGAAGCACTTCCGGTCAGCGGAGTGGAAGTCACTGAGTATTCCGCGAAACCGATCGGCGGAGTTTAATACCTACCTCACAAACCAGCCGGGTGTCGCCGATCGAGAAAAGCAGTTCGACGCAGCCGCTGGTTTCTTCCAGGGACCTGAGAAAAAATGAACGCCGCGATTCATCACGTCAACGTAACGGTTCCCAGATCGCTCGAGGACACGGCGAAGCACTTCTATGGTGTGGTGATGGGTTTGCAGGAGGTGCCGAAGCCCGAGGCGTCGCGTGGACGTGGTGGCGCGTGGTATCAACTCGGCCGTGTGCAGCTTCACCTCTCAATCGAGGATGGGTTGGGAGAAAATTGCATTAGCAAGCGACACGTTTGTTACACAGTCAGCGATCTGGCGGAAGCTGAACGACAGTTTCGAAATGCGGGCGTCGAGATCATTCCCGACGACATCCCCACCGCCGGGTGGTCGCGATTTTACGTTCGCGACCCCGGCGGAAATCGATTGGAGATTGCACAAGCAACTTAAGCATGTTGGATAACCTCGGAAATTTAGAACGCACGCACTCCTGTGGGGATCTGCGTGCAAGCGACATTGGCAAGCAGGTGGTGCTGATGGGTTGGGTCGCGCGGCGTCGCGACTTTGGCGAGCTCACGTTTGTCGATCTTCGCGATCGATCCGGGATCACTCAGGTCGTCTTCAACGCAGAACTCGCGCCTGACGCGCACGCAAAAGCGAAAGACTTGCGCAGCGAATACGTGATTGCCGTGACGGGCACAGTCGTCGGGCGTGCTGAGAACACACGCAACCCCAAGCTTGCTACAGGCGACGTCGAAGTCCACGCGGAACAACTGCTGATACTCAACGACGCGCGCACTCCGCCGTTTCAGCTCGACGCGGGGCCTGGTTCGGTCGCCAGCGAAGACCTGCGTTTGAAATATCGCTATCTCGATCTGCGCCGTCCGCAGTTGCAGGCAAACCTGCACCTTCGTCATCGCGTCGTCAACGAAATCCGTCGCTACATGACGGAGCAGGGTTTTACTGAAATCGAAACTCCGATTCTGATCAAGTCGACTCCCGAAGGCGCACGCGACTACATCGTCCCGTCGCGAATTTTCCCCGGGAAATTCTTCGCGCTGCCACAGTCACCACAGCTCTTCAAGCAATTGTGCATGATTGGCGGCCTGGATAAGTACTTCCAGATCGCACACTGTTTCCGCGACGAAGACCTGCGCGCCGACCGGCAACCGGAATTCACGCAGCTCGACGTCGAGATGAGCTTTGCCACGCTCGATCAGATCTATGCGTTGATCGAGGGTCTTTTCGCGTCGGTCTTCAAATTGATCGACGTCGATTTGCCGGTGCCGTTTCCACGTTTCAGTTTCGCGGAAGTCATGAATCGTTTCGGCTCCGATAAGCCTGACCTCCGAATCCAGGGGCTCGAGTTGCAGGATCTCGCGCAGGCAATAGAAGGCACAGACTTCCAACCGTTCGCATCGGCGTTGTCCTCCGGCGGTCAAGTGAAAGGCTTGGTTGTACCCGGTGGCGCAAATCTTTCACGCAAAACGCTTGACGACTTGCAGGAGTTTGCGAAGCGTTACGGAGCGGGAGCAGTTGCATGGATCAAGTTGGGTGATGAGATCACCTCATCGTTGCTGAAAGCTCTCGGTGCGGATGTCGTCCGCAGGACGGCGGATACTGCAGGAGCGAAAAAAGGCGACGCGGTTTTGATCATTTCAGGCAAGCCGAAGGTCGTTGCAGCAAGTTTAGGAGCACTGCGGAACGAAGTCGCGAAACGAGAGAACCTGATTACAGCGAACACGTACGCACCGCTTTGGGTAACAGACTTTCCGATGTTCGAGTTTCACGAAGAAGACGGTCGCTACTATTCGATGCATCACCCGTTCACGTCACCAGTCGACGAAGACTTGCATCTGCTCGAGCGAGCGGTTGAAGGTGGTGAGGCGGACTTGCTGGGCCAGATTCGGACCAAAGCCTACGATCCTGTTATCAACGGCGTTGAGATGGCGAGTGGATCGATTCGTATTCATCGCCGCGACGTGCAGCGGCTCGTCTTCAAGGCACTGGGAATGACGACTGAAGAAGCGCGCGAGCGGTTTGGATTCTTCCTCGACGCACTCGAATATGGAACACCACCGCACGGCGGCATCGCCCCCGGAATCGATCGACTCATGATGGTGTTAGCCGGCACCGACAACATGCGAGACGTGATCGCGTTTCCGAAAACCGCATCGGCAGCAGACCTGATGATAGACGCTCCCGGAGAAGTCGATCCCACACAACTGGAAGAACTGCACCTCCGAGTCGTGCAAGATTGACAGCTTTGCCACACAAGTCACAATTCAGACTTGGGCGAGGTCAGTACCGTAACGCGGTAGCGTCGGGTCAGTCTCGGAGCTCACGTACGACCCGACGCTACCGCGTTACGGTACTGACTGTGTCCAACAAGGGTTCCCGACTTTTGAGACAAAGCTAAGATTGACCATGCCGCCGATTCAACTCCGCCGCGAACATGTGGAAGCAATGATTGCACATGCTCGCGAGACCGCTCCTCAGGAGTGTTGCGGATTGATCGGCGGGACGGACACACTGGCCGCAAGTCTCTACCCGCTTCGCAACGTCACACCACATCCCGAATCAGCATACGAGGCAGCTCCTGAGGACCTCTTCGCCGCGCAACGGCAGATGCGCGAACGCGGGGAAGGCCTGCTCGCCATCTACCACTCCCACCCCAGAGCAGCCGATCCGAGCCCGTCTGAGACTGACGTCCGGCTCGCGTATTACCCTTCAGCCAAATACCTGATCATCGGTCTCGGCGGAATTGAAGCTGTTATAAAGGCTTTTTCGATCTCTGAGCGGGAGCAGCGGTGGCAACAGGTTGAGTATGAGATCGCAGACTAGTAAGATTGAATCGGCGTGGAGACGAAGAAGAGCAAATACGACACGAACCCCCTCGACCCGGACGTTGAGCGTAAAGCTGAGGAATCCTGGGGCAGTGGCGGGGGTAATACGCAGCAGGTAAGTGGCGCCACCCGTGAAATGGGCCAGTCGCCGAATGAAGAGGCGCGGCAGAATGTTTATTCAGAGGCGCCGACGCGGCGTTATGACAATCCGCCGCTGGAGGCTCCGTATCCTTCGGTCTTTGTGCCTCCTACGTACTCACCTCCGGCTCAATACCAGCCCGGAAAGAACATCTACCAGGCTCCTGTCACTGGCGCCTCAACATCCAGACCTGTTTTCGGCATCGGCATATCCGAAAAATGGGCAGTGATGCTTCCCTATGCGCCGTTTTACCTTGGCCTCATCGTTTCGCTGCTCGAGTTGTTTCTGGTGCCCCGCAGAGAAGTGAAGGTTCGTTTTCACGCATCACAGGCTCTGGCCCTTCACATTGCTATTTTGATTGTTCATACGTTGTTTGGAGTGATCAGCACCGTTACCGACAGCTCGCTGGGCGGGACGTTTTTCAAACTGGCAGCCTTTGTATTTCTGATTATCTCGATGATTCGCGTGGGGAAGGGAGAGCCCCATCGAATTGCTCCGCTTTCGGAACCCGCGCAATGGTTTAACGAACACATCGAGCCTCGCAATCAGGGGTGAATCCGACAATTGGCATTTTCATTGCATTACTGTCCCTCCAGGTCGGTTAGTCGGGTAATTGGGCGACATTCTCGAAGTAAAACCGGTCTTTACGTGTACTTGGCGCGTTTCGATTTGGTGCATAAAGGCCGGAAATGGAGTGCGTATCGGAGGTAAACGATGATTAGTAAATTAATGTTTAAACGACGGATTTTGGTCGCATGGATAACGCTCGTAGCCCTCAGCGTGATGCCGTTGTCCGTTTTAGCGCAGACGCAGATTAAGTATCACAGCAACAAATACAGCGTTCAGGACGATGTCCAATTAGGACGCGAAGCGGCACGACAGGCGGAGTCACAGTTTCCACTGCTCCGGGATAACGAAGTGCAGGGCTATGTCGAGGAGGTCGGAAGCAGGCTCGTTGCTGCGATCCCTGCTGAATTTCAACATCGCGAATTTCAATACACTT
Source organism: Pyrinomonadaceae bacterium (assembly GCA_035571655.1). GTDB lineage: Bacteria > Acidobacteriota > Blastocatellia > Pyrinomonadales > Pyrinomonadaceae > PSRF01. The sequence goes on along the minus strand of DATNCH010000069.1, from coordinate 11,904 downwards.
TCAAAGTGGTCAACGCGCGCGACATCAACGCCTTTGCGCTTCCCGGTGGTCCAATGTATGTCAACCGCGGAATGATTCAATCGGCGCGCACCGAAGGCGAAATGGCCGGAGTGATGGCCCATGAGATCAGTCACGTGGCTTTGCGTCACGGTACGGCACAGGCGACCAAGGGCCAGAAGTACGGTTTGCTCGCAGGCATCGCGGGAATCGCCGGCACGATCTTCGGTGGTCCTGCTGCGGGCCAACTGGCCCAGGCGCCGTTCGCGGTCTATATCTTGAAATTCAGTCGTGAGTATGAAACTGAAGCTGACGTGCTGGGCGCACAGATCATGGCGCGCGCGGGCTACGATCCGCGCGATCTCGCAAACATGTTTCGCACGCTCGAGCAACAGGGCGGTGGTGGCGGCGGCTTCCTGAGTGACCACCCGAGTCCGAGCGATCGTTATGCGCGCATCAACCGCGAAGCGGACCTGCTACGGGTGAATGCAGGCATGCGTGATTCGCGAGATTTTGCTCGCATTCAACAGAAACTGCGCGGGTACGGCACTGCGCCGACAATGGCCGAGATACAACGCAGCGGACAGCGTTATCCCGTAGGTGAGAACACCGGAAACTATCCGAACAATCCGCCGAGCGGACGTGTTCAGTATCCGTCATCGCGCTTCCAGACTGTTTCGATCTTCAATGGCGGCGTGCAGGTGAGTGTTCCGAGCAACTGGCGCGAGCTGAATGACGGAAACGCGGTGTGGTTCGTGCCGGAAGGCGGTTACGGTCAAGTCAACGGCCAGCCTGTTTTCACGCACGGAGCGAGTTTTGGTCTGGCTCAAACCAACAACCGCAATCTACAGCGTGCGACTGAAGAGCTGATCAACAGTTTCGCACAGGGAAACAGCAACAATCTGCGTGTGAGTGGTGGTCAGCAGCGAACCACGATGTCAGGACGTACGGCTTTGTTTACGACGCTGAGCAACGTCAACGAAGCCACGGGACGTCCGGAGACTGTGCGACTGATCACGACGCAACTCCAGAACGGCCAATTGTTCTACATGATCGCCGTTGCACCGCAGAACGAACGCAACTTTGAGAATGCGTTTGAGACGATCCTGCGATCCATCCGGCTCAACGACTAGAAAAACCAGCCACAGATTACACGGATTTATCTGTGTAATCTGTGGCTTGCTTTGCCTGTTGCCACAACTCCTCGAGCTCATCAATCGACGTCTGATCAAATGGCTGCCCGCGTTCGTGCAGCACGTTCTCGATGTACTCGAACCGTCGCCGAAACTTTCGGTTCGTCAACTTCAAAGCTGCTTCAGGTTCAACCTGCATGTGCCTCGCGATGTTAGTCGCGGCGAACAGCAGATCGCCGATTTCTTCTCGCACGCGCGCGTGGTTCGCTTCGTCTTTGAGTGCCGAATGATCTCTGATCGCGTCACGCAGCTCTTCGATCTCTTCCTGCAACTTGTCGAAAATGTCGTCGACGGACTTCCAGTCAAAACCTACGCGAGCGGCTTTTGTTGACAGTTGATGTGCTTCCATCAACGCAGGTGCTTTCGACGAAACGCCGGTCAGCAGTGATGCGTTTGTGTCCTCAGTTTTTCCCGCGGCTCGCCGTTCCTCCGCCTTCATCGTTTCCCAGTTCATCAACACGGTTGCCGCATCTTCAGCAGTGACGTCTCCAAACACGTGTGGATGACGGCGAACCATCTTGTCGTGAATGGCACTCGTAACATCGTCGATCTTGAACTCGCCGCGTTCCTTCGCGACTTGCGCGTAAAAGACTATCTGAAACAGCAGGTCGCCAAGCTCGTCGCACAACTCCGCGGGCCGGCCTTCGCGCGCATCTTCCACTGCTTCGAAGGCTTCGTAAGCCTCTTCAAGCAGCATTGGAGCGAGCGTGGCGTAGGTCTGTTCGCGGTCCCAGGGGCAGCCGTTTGGCGAGCGTAATCGATCCATCAAAGCTACTAAATCGTCGAATGTGGCAGGCATGGAGGTAGTCTAAAGTTTATGGTTTAATAACGCCATGGACGAGGATCAACCGAATTTCAAAGTTACTGACCGAAGACTGTTTAATGCGGACGGCAGCCCGAGAGATCTGCCTCCCGAAGAGAAGCCTGAACCCGCAGTGGCCCCGGCGCCGGCGCCCGAGCCCGCTGTGGCCGCAGCAGCAGCCGAACCAGCGCGCGCGGAAACCTCAGCACCTGAACCCGAAACGGCGGTTCCGGATCCTGAGGAAGAGTTCAGCCCCGAAGATCTTGCCGACGCTCGCGATCCCGCAAGCTTCATGAGTTTTGTGATGTCGATCGCTTCGAATGCCGCCTCCGCGCTCGGCATGATGGAACACCCGGTGACGCACCAGCGCGAAGTCGATGTCGACCTGGGTAAGCACTGGATCGACGTGCTCGGTATGCTCGAAAAGAAGACCGCAAACAACCTGACGCCGCAGGAAAACCGGATGCTCACCGGACTGCTGGCGGATCTGCGCATGCAATACGTCTCGCTGGTTAACTCGCCGCAGCAGGCGCGCAAGTTTACCGGCAGCGACATTACTGGGGGGAGATGAAACTCACCTTCCTCGGTACCGGAACCTCTACGGGCGTCCCATCAATCGGTTGCGAATGTGAGACCTGCACATCAGACGACCCTCGCGACAAACGTCTGAGAGTTTCAGTCATCGTCGAACATGCCGGACGCACGGTGCTGGTCGACACGTCTGCTGATTTTCGACAACAGGCATTGCGCTTCGGATTGAAAAATCTCGATGCGGTTCTAATCACTCACTGCCACGCCGATCACATTTTTGGTCTCGACGACATCAGACCGCTGAACTTTCGCTTTGGCGCGCTCAGCGTGTTTGCAAACGAACGCGCGTGGGTCGATATCAAACGGATCTTCAAATACATCTTCGAACCCTCGCATTTCGGTGGTGGTTTGCCGGAAGTGATTCCAAACATTGTCACGCCCGGCGGAAGCTTTTGCATCGGAAGCGAACTCGAGATAACGCCGTTGGAAGTGATCCACGGTCGATTGCCGGTGATGGCTTATCGCTTCAACGACTTTGCATATCTCACAGATCTCAGCGAGATCCCGCGTGAGACGCGCGATGCATTACGGGGTTTGGACGTGCTGGTGCTCGACTGTCTGCGCTTCCGCGAACACCCGACACACCTTTGGGTCGATAAAGCACTCGAGTACGTCGAAGAGTTGAAGCCGCGTCGCACATTCTTTACTCATATTGCCCACGACATCATGCACCAGCGAGACTCTGCAAAACTCCCGGCGGGCGTCGAGTTCGCTTACGACGGATTGGTTGTCGAGTGATGCGTCTCTTTCACGGAACTGACAACGCGGAGATTCAACGGCCGACGGTGCTGACGCTCGGCGTGTTTGATGGTCTGCATCTTGGTCATCAGTTGATCATGCGCACGGTTGTCGAAAGGGCGCGCACTGCTGGTGCGGTGCCGACAGTCATCACTTTCGATCCGCATCCGCGTGCTGTCTTGCATCCTGAATCAGCGCCGCCGTTACTTCAGACGTTCGACCAGAAAATAGAAGGCTTTGGTGTTCTTGGAATCGAACAGACGATCGTGGTGCGTTTCACGGAAGAGTTTTCCAGAATTCGTGCTGCGGATTTTCTCAGCGATGTTGTGACCGATCGTCTGCATGCGAAGGAAGTTTACCTGGGAAAGGGATTCGCGTTCGGTCACAACCGCGAGGGAAATATCGAGTTGCTCCGGCGCGTCGGCGCCGAGCTCGGCTTTGTGGCGGGTGAGGTGCCGGAAGTGAGGCTGCGTGGCAGTCGCGTCAGCTCCAGCAGGATTCGCGAACTGCTGGCGTGTGGTCAGGTGAACCGCGCGCGACGTATGTTGGGCCGTCCGTATGGCGTCGAAGGGCGCGTGGAGCGAGGCTCGGAACGCGGTCATCAGCTCGGCTTTCCGACAGCCAACCTGCACCCACACAACCGCGTCATACCCAGGAATGGTGTTTACGTGACGGGGACTTTGATCGAAGGACAATGGCGACGCAGCGTAACAAATGTGGGGCTCAGACCGACGTTTGGCGACGCCTCGGAACCTTCGGTCGAGACCTTCGTACTCAACTGGGACGGCGATCTTTACGGCGATGTTGTGCGTGTTCGTTTCTTGTATCGCCTTCGGGACGAGCGGAAATTTAGCTCGATCGAACAGTTAAAAACTCAGATTGCGAGAGATGTCGAGCGAGCGAATAGCTATTTCGAGCGAGCGGGCACGAAACACATGCTCTCGGTTATTTAAAGAATAATGGCGACGAATCAAGCACTTGTTAAAACAACGGAATCGAATGGAAACGGCCTGACTGCCGCCGCGCCGCTCGTCCACAAACCGGCGGCGCAAGTTCCACCTTTGACGGAAGAGTTGGTCGACGAGCTTTTGGCGGGGCGGGGGTTTCGTGGCTGGCTGCGCGCTGCGAGAGTCGCACGCGTGCTCGGACTGTTCTCGCTGTATCTGTTTCTTGATACCTATGACGTGCGTGCGGACTTCAATCGCCGCGCCGTCGCGAGGCTTCAGGAAAATGCGCGCGAACAGGGACGCCGCGCTCAATTCAAAGCCTGGACCAGGGCGCAGCTTTATGTTGTGTTCGATTTATTCATACGCGTGCTGCGTTACCTGGTTTTTCGCGGCGCGGAAGGTTCTGCTCGGAAACAATCGCGTCTTCAGAAGCAGGCCGCCTGGCTGCGCGAGTCGTTGATCGGGCTTGGCCCGACTTTTATCAAGATCGGTCAGGCGCTGGGCACGCGTGCTGACTTGTTGCCGCTGGAGTACGTGCGAGAGCTGGCGACGTTGCAGGACCAGGTGCCGGCATTCTCGACAGCCGAAGCTTTTGCCATCATCGAATCCGAATTGGGCCGCAGTGTTCACCAAGCTTATGCAGAGATCGACAGCGAACCGATCGCCGCAGCGTCTCTCGGACAGGTCTACCGCGCGCGTTTGGCCACGGGCGAAGAAGTCGCCGTCAAAGTTCAACGTCCGAATCTCGAAGCAACGATCGCGTTCGACGTCGCGATCCTGTTTCGGCTCGTGAAGCTTACAAATCGCTTCTTCCCGAAAGCCAACGAGAATGCTGATTGGGAAGGAATGCTGCGCGAGTTTCACGCGACCATCTTTGAAGAGATGGATTACGTGAAAGAGGGCCGTAACGCGGACCGTTTTCGTTACAACTTCCGCACGTGGCGCGCGGTACGCGTTCCGAAGGTGTTCTGGTCACACACGAACACGCGCGTTCTCACGCTCGACTTTATCCGCGGTACAAAGGTCGTAGACATCGAAGGGCTGAAAGCGCACCGGATCTCTGCGGTCAAAGTTAATCGGCTCTTGATTCGTACGTACCTGAAGCAACTGCTCGAAGATGGTTTCTTCCACGCCGATCCGCATCCGGGGAACCTGCTCGTGATGGACAGCGGCCATCTCGCATTCTTCGACTTCGGAATGGTTGGGCGGATCAGTCCGAAACTGCAGATGCAGATGATCGACGCGTTCTTCCACGTGGTGGGCCGTGACGTGCGTGGTCTGGGCCAGGACATCATCAACCTCAACTTCCTGAAGCCTGGAGTAGATCCGGAAACAGTTCGACCGGTGGTGGAGAGTCTGTTCACTCACTACCTGAATCTCAGGCTCGGCGAAGTAAACTTCAAAGAGCTCACGTACGATCTCGCCGAAGTGATCTACGAGTATCCTTTCCGGTTACCGTCGAATTTCACTTACATCATGCGCGCACTGATGACGCTCGAGGGCATCGGCGTCGTGACCGATCCCGGTTTCAGCTTCTTCGAAACCGCCAAACCGTTCGCGAGAGAATTCATGCTCCGACGCGAAGGGCGGATTTTCAGGAAGTTAATCTTCGACAAGCTGACGGGCCGCGAGAATGGCGAGAATCGAATTGCGTGGTCCAGGGTTTGGAAGCTGACGAAGATGGCCGCGCAAATGTACCTCGACAAGTAGCCACGAAAAGAAGACACGGAGACTGGGAGACACGGAGACGGGGAGACATGCTGAACGTCTCCCCGTCGCCGCGTCCCCCCGTCTCCGTGTCTTTCCTTTTGGCCTACTTTACCTGCCCGTCACTTTCTCGCCGTTTGGACCAGGCATATTCAGCCGGTCGCGGAACAGGTTCAAAAGCAGCAACGTACCGAGTCCGCCACCACCTTCAGCCCCACTCCCCGAAGCCATCACGTCAGGTGTGATGCGAACGCCCTTCTCGCCGATGACCTTCAATGTCTCAACCAGCGCAACGCCCTGCGCCCCGAGCGCGTTGACCTGCTCGCGATAAGCGACACCCTGCGCCTCACCCATCAAGCGAACCTTTTCGGCTTCGGCGCGGCCCGTCTGTTGGATGTAATGCGCCTCGCCCTCGCCTTCGGCCTTGCGCTGTTCCGCGCGCTTGCTCGCGATCTCGACGCCGACAGTCGCAGCCATCAGGTCCTTCTGATTGTCGGCATGCGCTTTGGTCTTCTCGAGTTGTATGCGTTTCTCTTCCGCCTCACGCTGAGCGTTGTACATATTCTGGCGCTGCTCGGCGAGTATCTTCTCAGTCTGCGTCTTCATCAGCTCTTCCGGAAGATGAATGTGGCAGATGAGCACGTTCACTACGTCGACGTGATACTTGAGCAGGTGAGCCCGCACGCGAGCTTCCGCGCGCTCCTGTTCTTCGTGCCTGTTTTGCAGGTAAGCCATCGCCGACGACTCTGACGCCTGGTTACGGAAGATCGAGTCGATGAGCGGATGCATGACGTTTTGAATCAAGCGGTCGATGCCACCGATCTTCGCCACCATGAAAGGCGCATCTTCAGGCTTCACGCGAAACACGACACGCACTTCCAACTGCATCGTGAAACCGTCTTTCGAGATCACCTCAAACGGATTGAACGTGTTGGCAACTTCCCCTGCGGTCCATTCGACCGTTTGATTTGTCGTCGGAATCACGATCGGGGTGATAGCCAGCGTGTTTACGTAGTAACGACCTGGGCCAACGACTGTTTCCTGAATGCCGCGATAACCTTCCGGTACGACGTAAGCTTCGTGTGCGCCTTCGTCGAGACGTCGATCCGCTGGATCGCCCGTCATCAGATCGGCTTTGATCTGTTCGACGGTGCGTGAGTCGTCCATCATGTCGAGCCGCGCTGCTGACTCCTGCACTTGCTCGGCCTCTTCGCGTTCCATCCTTTGCCGAACCTTCTGAGCCATCTCTCGCCGGACGTCTTCGGAAGGATCCTTGCCGACGTTCGATACCACCACGGCAACTTCACCCGGCTGAACCTCCTTTGCTGTTTCGGGAATCACTTTGAACAGCAGCGGATTGATGTAATAGGTGCCGGGCAGCAGGATGTCTTTTTGTGGACCACGTTGGCCGCCACTGCCGATGAATTCATGTCCATCCTGAAAATTGTCGTGGCCCTGGATCGACTCGGCCACGTAGTCGCGTGGGTTCAGCTGCGCGCCGTCCAATGCCTCGACGAGACCGATTTGATTCTCGTTGATCACGGTCGAGTCGAAGAGCCGGATGTTAAAGAGACCGGGTTTTGTTTCACTCGTGCCTTCGATGGATCCTGATTGGATCAGGATGCGGTAGACACCGGGCGTAAGAATGTCGACTTGCGGTCCCTTTTGTCCGCCCGACGCGACGAACTGTTCCGCGTCCTGAAAGTTTCGATGGTCCGAGATCGCCTTGCCCAGCAGCCGGCCCGGATCGAGTGGATCGCCGTCTGCGGCGGTGACGACGCCGACTTTACCCTGCGGAATCATCGTCGCCTTCGCAATCGAAACGCGGAACAGGTAAGGGTGGATGGGCCAGAGTCCCGGCGGAAGCGTGCGGAGTTGGATACCTTTTACTCCGCCTCGTTTGATAAACGCGATCGGATCCTGGAAATTGTTGTGAGCATTCTGTGCGCGGTCTGGCGCGAAGATGCGGCTTGGGGGCATCGGTTCACCGTCAACAGCTTCGATGATTCCGAGTTCGTCGGCGCCGATTTCAATGAGCGGCACTTTGCGCACGACTTTTTCGAACGGAAACTTGATCAAATGCAAACCGGGTTTGAGCACGTCCGCCTGAATACCAACTTCGCCTTCGGTGGCGACCACTCTTCCCGGCGGCATCTTGGCCCCGAGATACCTTCGTTCCTTGATTGCGATTTCGCGCGCGCCGACGTTGACGAAGATACGCTTCACGATGATGAGGAGAAAGATCAGAAGAACAAAAGCGGCTACGAGCACTGGCAGCAGCGATACAAGATCAAAGTTTTCCATGGTTATCTCTTTCACCCAATGTGGGCAGTTGCGGGTTAATTGTTGTTTGCACTTTCGAGCTCACGATTTGCATTCGAAAGGGTACGTCTCAAAACGAATCCGGCTCCGGATGTGCGAGTGCTCGACGAGAGCACCCAGTATTCACTGTTGAATAACGTTTGAAGATCCCTGGCGGAGATATCCGCGAGGCTGCCGTCTCGCCACGACATGAGCACCAGCTCGATTGCTCTTCCATAATTTTTGGCGTCGTCGGCCAGGGCGGTGACGTGCAGCAGTTTTGCAACTGAGCTTCTGTTCGGAGATTTCTGGAAAGTGCGGATCGCGTCGACCGCCTGCTCGAAATCCTCCGTTGTAACTTTCTTGTTGTCTGTTGAAAGTTGATCTGCTGTTGCCGGTTGAAGCTCATTGAATCTGACGTCTGAAAACAGGCCCTGACCCTGGAACGGTGGCAGCGGTTCGATGGATTGCGATGTATTTGCAGGTTTCTGCCAGAAATAAATGGCGATAGCGATCAGGCCTAAAACAAGTACGGCAGTAAAAAGAAGGGTGACCATCGGTCTGCCGAGATGCTGGAGTTGATTTTTTGCCCCCGGCGTAATGTAGTTATACGCCTGTCCGCAGGGAAAGTTCAAGATAAGCCGCAGATCCGCGGCTTATCTTGATGTCAGGGCATTGAAGAACAGCGGGTAAGTGGCCTCGGATTGCGCCCGGTATTGCGGGCGGAAGCCGAAGAGAATCACGCGCCCTTTCCCCATCTTCACTTCAACCAGCGCGGCTTTGCCTTTTATCAGATCGCCCCCGAGCAGCCAGCCTGACAACAACGGATCTTTATCGACCGGATACGACGCGATTATGTGAACATTCGACGCGGGCACCGTGGCATTCGGATCGTCAACCACTTCAAAAACCGGCGAGTCTTCAGCCCACGCAATCGTTTCTTTCGGCATTCCCTGCGCGACCGGATGAGTAGTGTCGAGTTCAATGCGCAGAATCGATCCGGGCACATAAAATTCGGTTCGCGGCAATCCACCAACAACGTCGCGCAACGGTAACTTGAACTGTTCGATCGCGAAGTTCGAAGCGCGATTGAGAAAGACACCGGTCCCACCGGTCTCGATAAAATCACGTAAATTTTTGACGCCTTGTGGTCCGAGTCCGCCGGTGTATTCAGGCGGCATTGAACCGGCTTTGTAGCCCTCGAGAAGAGTTCGCGCCGGTTGATCCGGAAACAGCAGCACGTAGTACTTAACAGTGATGCCCGGTCCTGATTTAAAAACAGTTATGCCCGCACGAAGTTCTTTATCGCCAAGCATGCCATAACGAATCGAATTCGTATCAAGTATCCACCTGGTCCAACCTTCGTCGTGGTCCGGAACGGAAGACTTGTAGATCGCGAATACGTCCTTGAGCCGAGTGGTTTCCCTGTCCAGCGCAACGGGTTCGCCCAATTGTGCAGGTGAGTATTTAAACGGCGCCTTCACCGCATGGACCGTGACGCCCATCAACATCGACAACGTATGCGCCGTGACGTCGTACGGCGCGATTGGATGACCTGTTGCGTCTCTGAGATTCGGATAGTGTTGAACCTCCAACAGTGCTTTCGCAAATGCGCCGTAAGGCTGGTCCATCCGGACGAGCTTTGTCCCCTCTGGAAACGTCTGACGACCGATTTTGAAATTCGTTCCTTCTTTAGGAAGAACGGCGTCCACGCCGCCCCTCATAAGAACACCCACCAGGGATGCCGACGTTGGTCCAGGTTCGATCAAGAATCCGAAGAGCTCACCGGGTCGTCGTGGACGCACAGCGTCTTTACCGATCGCATAAAACCGCGCCAGCCATTGCTCGCGATTTGTCGCCGCATGGTCCAACAACAGGAACGCCGCTGTGGTCATGTGCTTCGTGATGTCGCTGAGGCGCCACTCACCACCGGGCCACACTGGCTTAAACTGCGGCGACTCTTTCTGCGGATCGTAACCCTCGCGCGAACGGAGGTCTTCCAGCTTCAACGTGATGGGACTGGCGATCCTTGCAGACGCAGTTTCAGAAAGAATGCGCGCACCGGCATGGTAATGAGAATACGCGCGCGCAGGACTCCAGGCATCGTACGTCGAGTTTGTCGTGATTCCCTGGAAGCCCTGCTTGCGCATCTCGCCGGCGATCCAGTTTCCGAGTTGCGTGTAAGCAGTAACGATCGGTTTGGGAACGTTTGGCTCAACCGGCGGCATATAAGGCGGCAGAAAGAGTCGCGAGCCGTAAGGGCCTTGCTGATGTATGTCGTGAACGATTTGCGGATGCCAGACGTTGTGAATCTTGTCGACGGTGAGCTGTGTTTCGACCTGCGTGAACGCGTACCAATCGCGGTTGTTATCGTGACCCGTGTACTTGTGATAGAGCTCCGGGGGATCGGTGCCTTCAAACGGAGTGTCGAGTGTTTTCTCGTACCAGTTTTTAACGATGTCTACGCCGTCGGGATTGAGCGAGGGAACGAGAAGCACGATGGTGTTGTCGAGTATCTTTTGAATCTCAGGTTCGGTGGACGACGCAAGCCGGTGAGCGATCAGCATGCTGGAAAGATACGACCCGACCTCCGTCGAGTGAATACCGCAAGTGATCAGCACAACAGTTTTTCCTCGCCGCATCAACTCCGCCGCTTTGCGATCGCGCGTGGCGAGTGGGCCTAATTTCCGTGGATCGGCAAGCTGGTCCTGGATCTGTTTATATTCGTCCAGTCGTGCGAGGTTTGCGGGCGAGCTGATGACGGCCATCACGAACGGCTTAGCCATTGAGGTATTTCCCAGTGTCTCGAAGAGCACGCGGTCACTAGCACGGTCCAATCGATCGAAATAATCGACGACCTGGTTCCAGGAGGCGAGTTTGCGGTCGTCGCCGGGTGTGAATCCGAGCACTTCCTGCGGCGTTGGAATCTTCGTCTGAGCTACCGCGAGCGGGCTCAAACACATCAAAAGCACGAATAAAAAAAGTATTCGGGTTCGCATCAAGGGCAGTTTATCCAATGGCCGCAAAAAAGCATAAAAAGTTGCCTTGCCCGCGCCGTGCGGCCCGTGTAAAGTAGCGGCGTTCCAAGCCCCTACGCTCTCCCTCGTTTTACAAAACTTGTTGGAGGTCAAAACCGGATGTCTAGCGAAAGCATCCCTGCAAACGAGTACCCAGACCGCGTCGGTTTCAAACCAGACAATCCGTATCTGGCGACTTTTCGACCGTATATTCCGGCCGGTGTTCGGATTCGCGAGCTAACCATATTGCCGTTAATCATGGGGACGGTTTTGGGCATCATCTTTGGTGCGTCCTCGTTGTACCTGGTCCTTAAAGTCGGACTGACGGTCAGCGCTTCGATTCCAGTAGCGGTGATCTCCATCACTCTCTTCCGCGTGTTCTCAAAGTTGGGATTGCGCGACGCCACGATCCTCGAAAACAACATCGTCCAGACAGCAGGATCGGCGGGAGAGTCGATCGCGTTCGGTATGGGCGTCACGATGCCTGCGATTTTAATTCTTGGATTCGATTTGGAACTGTCGCGCGTGATGCTGGTTGCGGTGCTCGGCGGCCTCCTTGGAATTCTCATGATGATTCCTTTGCGGCGGGCACTCATCGTCGCTCAACACGG